>NZ_CM001776.1:4970007-5066637 GCF_000332275.1 Synechococcus sp. PCC 7336 | reverse complement strand
ATCGACAAGCTTTGCTTAACACAAGTTAATATTGATTTGGGTTTTCCAAGAGCTGTCGCTTGGCAGTGTCGAAGAACCACGAGCAGCTCGTACTTAAGAGGATATGTCGAGGATATGTCAATGCTGACCATCAAGTTTATCAACGAAGATAAGAATATTACGACTGCTGAAGGAGCTAACCTACGGCGTATCGCGCTTGAGAATGACATCGATCTCTATAAGTTTGTCGCCAAGATGACCAATTGTGGCGGCGCAGGCCAATGTGGCACTTGTATTGTCGATGTGATTGAAGGGAGCGATCGCCTCTCCCCTCGCACGACCCCAGAAGAGCGCAAGCTCAAACGCAAGCCCGACACCTATCGCCTTGCTTGTCAAACCAAGGTGATGGGCGATATCTCTGTCAAGACCAAACCCTGAGCCAGTGCGATCGTGGCAATTGGCAGTCAAATGTCGCCAGTCAAATTTTCTTCTTTTAGGTGGGCCGACTTCAGTCAAGTCGGTCTTTTCCTTGGCGGCGATCGAGTGTTCTGCAAGACCGATATCGGTGCAGAGGCCGAGCCTAGAAAACTCCCCGGGTAAGATTCGAACTTACGACCAATCGATTAACAGTCGACCGCTCTACCGCTGAGCTACCGAGGATTGCGTTGCCGATCCTAACAGGCGAGTGTCGCGTATGGCAATACGCCATGCGGGTTCTCCTCAACGTCGAGCAATCTTCACCGTCCATCACCTGTCTCTGTCTGAGTTTCAGCTACTCAGCCGAGAGAGCGCAGTTTCGCAATAAAGACATCCATTTTCTCTGTTGGATATAACCCCATGGATATAACCCCATGGATACAACCCCATAGATACAACCCCATAGATACAACCCCATAGATACAACCAAGGAGATCTCGCCCTTGCCAATCTGAGTATTTTGACTGCACGAGATCGGAACACGAGCCGACCGAGACTTTACGTTCTGCAACAAAAATCAATTTTTCAACCGATTTCCAACCCAATTTCAACCTTATGATTGATATATTAGCAAGCCTTATCTTTCGTATAAGAATAGACTATACTCCACAAGATCCTTTTTCTGTAAACGTCAGTTCGACAAGTGTCTGGCCCCCATCCCCTAGTTCTGGGGGATGGGGCTAGGGGATGGTAGATTGAGGGTTTCAGGCTGTTTCTCCCCTCTCCCAAACTTGGGAGAGGGGCCGGGGGTGAGGGCCATGCAGAGTCATCGAACTCAGGTTCTATAAAGCTCTTATTAAGAGAGTAACGGCAGATCGAGCCCTTGACTTAGCTTTACATAACTGTTAACGTTTATTACGTAATACCACTTCATTTTTCTGGAGTAATTGAAATGACAACCCTAGTACAACGCCGCGAGAGTGGCAGCGTATGGGAGCAGTTCTGCGAGTGGATCACTTCCACTGACAACCGCATCTATATCGGTTGGTTCGGCGTACTGATGATCCCCACCCTGTTAGCTGCTGCCTCCTGCTACATCATTGCCTTCGTTGGCGCGCCTGCTGTTGACATCGACGGCATCCGCGAGCCCGTTCAAGGCTCTTTGTTCGGCGGCAACAACATCATCTCTGGCGCAGTCGTGCCTTCTTCTGCTGCCATCGGCCTGCACTTCTACCCCATCTGGGAAGCTGCTTCTCTGGATGAGTGGCTCTACAACGGCGGTCCTTACCAGCTTGTCGTGCTGCACTTCTTGCTCGGTGTTGCCTGCTACATGGGCCGCGAGTGGGAACTGTCCTACCGCTTGGGCATGCGTCCTTGGATTGCAGTGGCCTACTCTGCCCCCGTTGCTGCAGCTTCTGCCGTGTTCTTGATTTACCCCATCGGTCAGGGTTCCTTCTCTGACGGTATGCCTCTGGGTATCTCCGGTACCTTCAACTTCATGTTGGTCTTCCAAGCCGAGCACAACATCCTGATGCACCCCTTCCACATGCTGGGTGTCGCGGGTGTATTCGGTGGTTCTTTGTTCTCCGCCATGCACGGTTCTTTGGTGACCTCCTCCTTGATCCGCGAGACCTCTGAAGAAGAGTCTCAGAACTCCGGCTACAAGTTCGGTCAGGAAGAAGAGACCTACAACATCGTGGCTGCCCACGGTTACTTCGGTCGCTTGATCTTCCAATACGCTTCCTTTAACAACAGCCGTTCTCTGCACTTCTTCTTGGCAGCTTGGCCGGTTGTGGGCATCTGGTGTACCGCTCTGGGCGTGAGCACCATGGCCTTTAACCTGAACGGTTTCAACTTCAACCAGTCCATTGTGGATGCTGGCGGTCGCGGTGTAGCCACCTGGGCTGACGTGATCAACCGGGCTAACTTGGGTATGGAAGTCATGCACGAGCGTAACGCTCACAACTTCCCTCTCGACTTGGCTGCTGGCGAAGCTGCTCCCGTAGCTTTGGTTGCTCCTTCCATCGAGGCCTAGTCATTAGACCCCTTAGTTAGGTTCTGAAAACTAGTTCGCTCTCAAACAGAGCCGCCCCCGCAAACGGGGGCGGCTCTGTTTTTTTAATATTTCTTAGCAAACGTCCCAGGTCTTTTTGAGTCTGCGTTTGAGTGTTGAGAACTACAACTAAAGCATTTTCTAAATTGACCAAATGTAACGATTGGCTTAGCATTCCACATATAGTACTCGTTTCATAACCTGGAGTAATTCAAAATGACAACTCTAGTACAACGTCGCGAAAGCGGCAGCGTATGGGAGCGGTTCTGCGAGTGGGTTACCTCTGTCGACAACCGCATCTATGTGGGTTGGTTTGGCGTTCTCTTTATTCCCACTGTATTAACTGCAACAATTTGCTTCATTATTGCCTTCGTTGGCGCACCTGCTGTTGACATCGATGGCATCCGCGAGCCCGTTCAAGGCTCTCTGTTTGGCGGTAACAACATTGTTTCTGGTGCTGTTATTCCTCAATCTGCCGCGATTGGCTTGCACTTCTATCCCATTTGGGAAGCCGCCTCTATGGATGAGTGGCTTTACAATGGCGGTCCCTACCAGTTGATTGTGTTCCACTTCACGATCGCCATCTGCTGCTGGATGGGTCGTCAGTGGGAGCTGTCTTACCGTCTGGGCATGCGTCCTTGGATCTGCGTAGCTTACTCTGCGCCTGTGATTGCGGCTCTGTCTGTGCTGATGGTTTACCCCATCGGTCAGGGTTCTTTCTCTGATGGTTTGCCCCTAGGGATTTCCGGCACCTTCAACTTCATGCTGGTGTTCCAGGCCGAGCACAATATCCTCATGCACCCCTTCCACATGTTTGGTGTGGCAGGCGTATTTGGCGGTTCTCTGTTCTCTGCCATGCACGGTTCTCTGGTGACCTCCTCTCTGATTCGCGAGACCTCTGAAGAAGAGTCTCAGAATGCTGGTTATAAGTTCGGTCAGGAAGAAGAGACCTATAACATCGTGGCTGCCCACGGTTACTTCGGTCGCTTGATCTTCCAATATGCTTCCTTCAACAACAGCCGTTCTCTGCACTTCTTCTTGGGTGCTTGGCCGGTGGTTTGCATCTGGCTGACGGGTGTTGGCGTTTGCACGATGGCCTTTAACCTGAACGGGTTTAACTTCAACCAGTCGATTGTGGATGCTGGCGGTCGCGGTGTGGCCACTTGGGCTGACGTGATCAATCGGGCTAACTTGGGTATGGAAGTGATGCACGAGCGCAACGCTCACAACTTCCCCCTCGACTTGGCCTCCGGCGAAGCGACCCCTGTTGCGTTGGTTGCGCCTTCTCTTGACGCTTAATTGAGGCCACTTCAATGAGCTGAAAAATTGCTTGACTGTAAAAGCGCCTCCGAGCTGGGGGCGCTTTTAGTAGTTCTTAAACGGTGCGGCTTCCTAGTCTTCAGTACCGAAGGCGCGATCGCCTGCATCCCCCAACCCCGGCACAATGTAGGCCCGGTCGTCGAGGTGTTCGTCAATCATCGCCGTATAAATTTGCAGACTGGGATACTGCTCTCCAATTCGTTGTAGGGCAGGGGCTGCAGCCAGAATGGAGAGCACTCTAACTAAGCTGATATCGACACCGCGCTTATCTAGCTCCTGCAAGGTTTGGACCATGGTGCCGCCAGTCGCCAACATGGGCTCGGTAACGACAACGCGGGTGTTGGCTTCAAACTGGGGCGGGAAGGCATTCAGATAGCAGGATGCTTCTAGCGTTTCTTCGTTGCGCTTAAAGCCCAAGTGGTAGACTCGGGCGTTGGATAAAATCGCCTGACACCTGTCGAGCATGGCTAAGCCCGCCCGCAAGATGGGGACGATCGCGATCGGCTGGCTGGCATCAATCACTTTAGCGTCGCAAGGGGCTAAGGGGGTTTGAACCTGGATGGCTTGGGTCGGCAGCCATTCCCGCGTCGCCTCGTAGGTCAGCCAGTGGCTGAGTTCGCCGATCGCCGTTCGAAACAGGGGCATGGGGGTATCGACATCCCTGGCGATCGCCAGCCAGTGCTCGATCAGCGGATGGGGAGGAACGTAGACCCGCAATTGTAAATTAGCCATTCCAAGGTTCCAATTGTCACTTGAAGTTAGAAAATCGTCTGAAAGTTTTCTAGATTACAAAGCCGTTTTTTATCCTATCGGAAAACGCGTATATTTTCAGATTTGCAAACCGCATTGAGAAGCAAGATGCCTAAAAGAACGGGATGCTAGGGGATTGCGCTAGCTATTGTTTCGGTAACTGTTCAGTTACTCCTATGCGATCTAGAATACAGTTCGTCGGAATCTGGCTCGGATCGGCGAAATGTTATTATTTGTCCAGCCCTCGCAGAGGATATATAGAGTATGACGGATCGACCTGTTTCTCCAGTAGTTCTGATTATTCTTGATGGCTGGGGATTCCGGACTTCTGATAGTGGAAATGCGATTCTCAATGCTCGCACTCCCATTGTCGATAGTTTGTGGGCAACCTATCCCCACACCACGATTGCTACGTCTGGAAAAGCTGTGGGCTTGCCAGAGGGGCAAATGGGCAATTCGGAAGTCGGCCATCTCAGCCTAGGTTCGGGTCGGGTGGTGCCCCAAGAGTTAGTCAGAATTTCTGATGCGGCTGAGACTGGCGAACTGGGCCAGCGCGAACCGATTGTGCGGCTGTGTCAGGCAGTCAAAGAGCGAGGGAGCAAGCTGCACCTCGTAGGGCTGTGCTCGGATGGGGGCGTCCATTCCCACATTCAGCATTTATTTGCGTTATTGGATATGGCGAGTCAGCGACAGTTACCCCACTGCGTCCACGCCATTACCGATGGTCGCGACACTCCCCCACAAACAGGCATTCAGTTTTTAGCCGAGCTAGAAACCAAGCTCGAAGCCAGTGGCGGCACTCTAGCTACGATTGGCGGCCGCTATTACGCGATGGATCGCGATCGCCGTTGGGATCGCACTGAGAAAATGTATCGAGTTATGACTGAGGCTGGCTCGGGCAACGGCCAAGCGGCGGTACAGGTATTGAAGCAATCTTATGCCGATGGCATCACTGACGAATTTATCGAGCCCGTGCGACTGGCAGCGGGGGCGGTGGAGCCTGGGGACGGCCTGATTGTGCTAAACTTCCGGCCCGATCGGTCTCGGCAATTGACTCAAGCCTTGGTGCTACCAGACTTTGCTGAGTTCGAGCGCGATTGGATCGATCCGCTCGATGTGGTCACGATGACCCAATACGAAGCGGGATTGCCGGTTGGCGTGGTTTTCGAACCCCAGAATTTAGACAAGATCTTGGGACAGGTGATTAGCGAAAGGGGTTTAAAGCAGTTTCGCATTGCCGAGACTGAAAAATACGCTCACGTCACCTACTTCTTTAATGGCGGCATCGAACAGCCGTTTGAGGGAGAAGATCGGGATTTAATCCCCAGTCCGATGGTTACCACTTACGATAAGCAACCGGAGATGTCGGCCAAGCAGGTGACCGATCGCGCCGTCGAGGCGATTTCTCAGCGGCAGTATTCCCTGGTGGTGCTCAACTATGCCAACCCCGATATGGTGGGCCATACCGGCAATTACGAGGCAACGGTGAAGGCGATCGAAACGGTCGATACCTGCTTGGGGCGCTTGCTCTCTGCCACGGTTACGGTGGGGGGAAGTGCGTTGATTTTGGCGGACCACGGCAATGCCGAGCTGATGTGGGATGAGGAGCATCGGCCCTGGACTGCCCATACCACCAATCCCGTGCCCTTTATTTTGGTGGAAGGGGAGGGTTGCAAGATTGAAGGGCGAGGCAATGACGTTCACCTACGCGAAGGTGGCTGTTTGGCGGATGTGGCCCCAACCATTTTGGAGATTTTGCAGGTTCCCCAACCCTCCGAGATGACCGGCCAATCTTTGCTAGAGCCCGTCGACTATCAAGTGAAGTCGAACCGTACCCCCGTTCGACTCAAGCTATAGAAATTGCGGCTGATTGCTCGCCACTATTCGGCATGCCAAGGATTCGGCATTCAAAGGATTCAATGCCTCGGAACTGTCAACACCGGTCGGTGCGAATTGCTCTGGTCGGCGGCGAGCGCCAACCAAACTTTTTTGCAGATGAGAGATCCAATCTCTCACTTCTGGCGTAGACCTCTACAGAACGCCAGATAAGTCTTCATTTTGGCAATTAGGTCGAGGTCGTCCGATCTCAGACCACTGTGCGAACTGCCATTGACGAGCTGGCAATGCATTCACCGCAGGAGATCGATCCCGTGAAAAAGCGTCAATTCCCCACTCCCCTATGACCCAATCCCCAGCGGCCTTCCTCCCGCCGCAGTATCTTAACGGCTGGCGCGATCGCGAGCTTGGGCACAGCCCTCGGGCTGGCCGGTTTATCCTCCCGCCCCAGTGCAGCCCAGTCGAATGACGATATTCCCATTTTGAACGCAGCCATCGACCTCGAACACCAGGCAATCTGGGCCTATGCGGTGGCTGCTGGCAAACTCTCCGATAACGTTATCGGCAAAACGATTCTGTCGCTAGCCACTCGCAACCTCAGAGATCACGAAGAGCATCGCGATGTCCTGATGGGGGCAGTGAGCAGCCTGGGGGGAACTCCCTCTGCGGCTCGAGATAGCTACGATCTCTCCAGCTATATCTCGGCGAGGGAGGGCAATCTCGATTCGGATGCCAACATCGCCAAGCTAGCGCTGGCCTTGGAGGTGGATGCCACACTGGCTTATGGCGATGCCTTCAGTCAGCTCAAAACCCCCGGTCTGTTGGCGGCGGCAGCCACGATTGCCCCTGACGAATCCGCCCATGCTACGGCGATTCGCGCTATCCTCCGCACGCTCGATCCAACTATCGCGTTTGTTCCGGCGGCTTTTCTCAGTGCAGACACCCGCGATCGCTGGATTCTTAAAATTTGAGGCATCCATTTGGCAGCACCGGCGGATCGAATGGCTCGGGTGCTGCCCTTGCCCGGACTGGAAATTCTCTTGTCAACGAAACACTTTAGGACTCGAATGATGAAACGACTATTCAAGTTAGCCCACCCCGCGATCGCGGGGGCCTCGGCCTCCATTATCCTGACAGCGATTGCGCTATCTATTAGCCCCAGTTCATCTCCCACTTTTGCCCAAACGAACGAGGCTTTAGCAGAAGCCACGGTGGAGATTCGGGGGTTCCAGTTCAAACCGGCTTCAGTCACCTTGCAAAAGGGAGGTTGGGTTACGTTCGTGAATATGGATGCGGCCCCCCATACCGCCACACCTGAAGCAGGGTCGCAATTTATGGGTACGGGGCGGTTGCGTCGCGGCCAAAGCCAGATTGTGGAGTTTCCGGTTGCGGGAGTTCAGGCTTATTTCTGCGAAATCCATCCCAGTATGCAAGGCACCATCGTGGTGGTGGAGTAGAGGAATTAGCTTGTGAAAACCTCGACTGTACAACCGTTCTGGAACGTGTGCCGCCGCACTTACTTGCTGTGGGCTGCGATCGTCTCGGTAGGATTTGTAGCAACCCAATACCACCAGCTTCCCAATATCAACTGGTTGTGGCTCGGGCTTTCAGCCATTGGCTTGGGTTATATGGGATTGCTCCTGCTAGAGCCTAAAAATCGCCAGCCTTCACTGCTCTATACGGGATTCTTGTGGCTGTTGACGATCGCGTTTGGCTTGGCCATTTCTGGATTGGCCTGCATAACGGCGACATTGGCCGGACTATTGGGATATCTCGGTATTTTCTGGCTATTTTTGATGGGAATCGGCCATCTTTTGAATGGCATTGTCGATCGGCCTTTGCGACCGTATTTGGCGAGCGGAGGAATCCAGATTGCGGTCGGACTCGCCAGCTTATTCGCTCCTCCGTTACAGACATTCCAGTATTTACTAGCTGGATTAGTGGGGGGAGCAGCAATGCTCGGTTTGATAGCGGTTCCCCGCCGTATCTGAATTGCGAAATTCGGTCAAAATGAGCATCAGTCAGAAGGATTACTCTAAAATCTCGTTATCTAGGGAGGTGCGCAAAAACACCAAGCAGCCGCTCTGGGTTTTAGGTCTGTGGGCCGTTCCAGCCACTGCAGCAACGCGATCGCCGACCCGATAGACGCGATCGCCCACCTCCAATTCTCCTTCCAGAATCAGAATCTCTTCATCGGAAAAATGCCGGTGATTGGGGAAAACGGTTGCTGCTTCCGCTCTCAGAAAACATTCCATTTGGCGGGCTGTTCGATCGATCCGATAAGCCCCAATTTTGACGCCAGGAACGAGTTGGTAATCTTCCCAAATAACCATTGCAGCGTACTGTTGCAATTCAGCTAAGTCTAGAGATCTCTCGGTTTCCAAGCCGTTGCGATCGATCCGCTCGAACAGGCGCTCCTGTAGCTGCTCTGGCAGCGGCATTGATGGAGCGCTGTAGGCGATCGCCGCTGCAGTATCGCTCCAATCACCTAACTCCCGTGCGAGTTCGGGAAATTCAGCCAGCGCAGACTTCAGCCTCTGTTGCCCTTCGCCATCGAGCAAATCGAGCGCATGCAGCGTGGCAAGTTGGTTAAAAGTTTCGCGTTCCATGACTGATTTATGTATCCCGTCCCATTTTAGGGCGACTCATTCAATCCGCCCAATGCATCTCGCAATTTGCTCAACCCCAAGCGTACCCGAGTTTTCACTGTACCCACCGGTTTCCCTATCTCAGTCGCAATCTCAGCTTGGGTCAGTCCCTGAAAATAAGCCATCTCCAAGACCAACCGCTGCGGGTCGGGCAATTGCTGCATGGCTATCTGCACCCGCTCCCTGCGCTCATTCAGTACTACGCTGTCTGCAGGGTTGTGGATCTGCGTTGGGGCAGAAACTTTAACTTCGGCCTGCACCGATGCGAGAATTCGGGCGGAACGCTGGCGCGATCGCAGGCGATCGAGGGCACGGCTGCGGGCGATGGTAAACAGCCAGGTATCTACTCGCCCCCGCTGCGATTCGTATTGCTCGGCACTGCGCCATACTTGTGCGAACGCATCCAGGACGACCTCTTCGGCTTCTTCGACAGATCCCAAAATTTTGAAGGCAAGGGCATATACAACACCGGCATAATGCCCGTATAACGCCGATAGAGCGGCCCGCTCTCCTCGGGCAATTTGCCCCACAAGGTCGATATCGTCGACTGGCTTTCTCTCTACCATGTTGGGGGCGATCGATCGATAGAAATAGTATGGGGGTTGACTCGACTGACTCACAGCAATGGTTTTTGCTTGAGTTTCCCTTCCCCCAGAATTGGGCTAGCGCATGCGCGCACCTCTAGATAGACCTCAAAATAAACCATTCCGAGATCGATCTAGAGATATGTAAGGGACCCCATCGGCGATCGCTCGCTAGGCAGACATGGCGGTAATGATGTAATCGAAGTAAGGCTCGGCAACAGCAATATCTTCAGTGTTCAACAGTTCGAGGGCAACGCCCTTCATAAACTTCATTGCATCTACCATGCCGGGAATCGGTACGTTGAGAGCGTTATACATTTCGCGTACGCCCACGAGACCAATCGACTCGATCGGACCCTTGTCACCCGCGATGATGCCGTAAGTGACCAGACGCAGATACCAATCATAATCGCGCAAGCACTGGTTGTAACGCTTCTGAGTGGATGCATTGCCTCCCGTCTGACGATACTCGGGACGCTTGGCAAACAGCAGTCTCTGAGACTCGTCCACAATCTTCTTGCGGTTTTCCGATAGCACTTCAGCAATGCGCAGGCGGCGGGCACCATCGCCCATATAATCTCTGACGGCTGCCAACTCGCTCGCCGTAGGGTAGCGCAACTCGTCGTCAGCAACTTCGAGGAGGTCGTTAATCAAGCTCACAGTTTGGAATCTCCGGCTGCTATAGGGGTTAATTAAAACAAAAGTCGAAATCACAGCAACATCTGGCAGGAAGAAGATATCGCTATTGGCCTCATTCTACTAAATCTGGTCCCCATCCCTGCGAGGAATGTATCATAGCAGGAGCAAAAAACCTTGTAACCACCAGGAATAAAGAGTCTCGGCGTCTTACCCGCAAGGGGAGACGTTCTTTTATTGCTGCATGTTTAGGTGTTAAATGGCATGTTTGGGCGTCTCAGTACAACGACTCGTCAAGTCGGCGAATCCGGGCCGCCACAAAGACGGGAAAGAGTAGGGTTGTGCCATCTTATCGAGGCTGGCGTCCCCCTGACCGAGGTGGCGGCTATGTTGGGTCATAGAGTCGATACTTTAATTCGCACTCACTTTGCTCGATATCCCCTGCCAATAGGGCTCCCTCTTGGCACTTCCGGGTCGAGGCGGTAGAGTGTCCCTGAGCCACAATTTCCCTCCTCGGATGCCGATGCTAAGCCTAACTTTTGTCTTTCTAAGTCTCTAGTTGACTGACGCCATGGCTTCTGAAACCAATACAATTTTCGCTGCACTCCCCTGTATTGTAAATTGTGATGGTTTTTGGGCATATTCAGCCACTTTCAGTGGGGTTCTGCGAGCCTCTCTGACTGCGAGGGAACTTACAGGCGATCTGTCTTAACCCCTCGTTCTTAACCCCTCGTGTGGAGGCGATTTCAGGGCTCAATCCCTTACCCAGTGTCTAAGTTACAAGCGCCCGTAGCTCAGCGGATAGAGCAACCGCCTTCTAAGCGGTCGGTCACAGGTTCGAATCCTGTCGGGCGCGTCCTTTCAAACTCCGTGGATTGGTCGCAACTGAGCTAGTAAAGTATCGCTGGATGCAACTGCGATGAGATCGCAGCCCCCAATGGCAATCCAGTGGATTCGAGAACGGGGCCGTGCTACCCCTAGTTCGCGACCGAAGTCGATCCCGGAGGTTAGCCTACTTTCACTATGATGCAACCCGTCTTGTTGCTAGCGATTGTGCTGCTGCTGGCAGCGATCGCCCCCCATCTATCGCGTCTGCTACGCATTCCTTCCCTCGTACTCTCGATCGGGGCGGGAGCTCTATTAGGAACCCACGGATTGGGGCTGTTGGAGCGAGATCCCCAACTGATTCTGCTGGAACGGGTAGGGCTGCTGTTCGTCATGCTGCTGGCAGGATTGCAGATGAATTTGAGCAATTTGGGTCAGTTAGGACGGCGATCGCTAGCGTTTGGCGGATTGACCTTCGCACTGCCGTTTGTGGCGGGGGTAGCCACGGGATATTGGGCCGATCTAGGGCTGTATGGCTCGGTTTTGCTGGGGCTGATGTATTCGCCGCACATGTTGGTGGCCTATCCGATCGCCGTGCAGTTGGGCATCTCCGGCCTCGAAAGCGTCAATGTTGCTATAGGGGGGACGGTGGTGACTACGGCAGTGACTTTAGGGGGGTATGCGGTCGTCAGCGCGGCGGTGGCAGGATCGGTGGGGATATGGCTGTGGGTGCGGCTACTGGTCTTGCTACCATTGTTGGCCATTGGTGCTTGGATAGGATTGGCGAGGTTAGGCGATCGCCTTTTGACCCGCAAAGCTCAATCGTCTGCCGAGCGGATTTCGTTTGTGTTGGCTTGTTTGTTTGGCGTATCGGCGCTGACTGAATGGCTGGGGGTGGATGCGGTGGTAGGGGCTTTTATTGTCGGGCTATCCCTCAACCGCGTCGTTTGCCAAGATCGCGACTTAATGCAGCAGCTAGATGGGTTGGGGAACGGGCTGTTTATTCCGGCGTTTTTGGTCTCGGTGGGGGTCTTGTGCAATCTGCGCATTGTGGCGACCGATCCGGGGAGCTTGGGGTTGGCGGCAGCGATCGTTGTGGGGGCGGTGCTGTCTAAGTGGGTAGCGGCCTGGGTAGCAGCGCAGCAATTTGGCTATGGGGGAGCCGAGGCGATGGTGGCGTTTGGGTTAACGATGTCGCGGGCGGCGTTAATTTTGGTGATTGGCTTGTTTGCGCGAGAGGCTGGATTGTTGGATGGCACTGTTTTTAATGCCTTAATTCTGTACGTCACGGTTACCTGCTTAGTGGGTCCAATTGTGACGGATGCTTGGGGCGCGCGCGTCGCGAAGCGATCGCAGCATCCTGAGGCTCTGCCGGGAGTGGATTGCGATTGAATCGCTCGGTCTCATTTGTGGCAGGCATTTCCTCCTACCTGGTAGTCCTCTAGAGGGCGGTTGAGGCCAGAGGCAAGAGTCAAGAATTAAGAAATTCACTTCAGTCGTGGTAGTTAGCTGTGTTAAAAAGATAGCAGCGATCGCATTTACTGCGATTCTAACTAAAGGTTTATACAGCAGTCTTATATTGTTAGGATTTCAACTTAACTCTATACAAAACATTTTCCCGATCTACCCTTTGAAGAGATCTCTTTTGGTTTGTGGGTATTGGTTGTCTCGCTTGACTGAGAGAAGCTGAGCTGCTTCAGGTGGATCTCTATCTTTAGGAGAAAGAAGTTATGCGGACGATTTATTGTGTGGCGATCGCCGTTTCGATCGCATGTGTATCGGCGATGCCCGCACGCGCTAATATCAGAGTCTCACTGGATAGGCTCTGCAGCACGTTTCCTTTGAATAGCCGCTGCATTCGGGTGCAACAGGGATTGCCTGCGGTCGAGACGGGAGAGCCGATGCCGACGGGCTGCACGCCTTTGCAGGTGGTTGGCGGCGAGGGCACAGAAGTGACAAAAACTGCCTCACCTGGTCGGATTCCGACTAGTTTTGGGATTTGGTTTGGTCCGAATTGGAATACAGATTTTTTGGTGCCTGAGGATGCATCTTTTTCTCGGTATGTCGCAACAGTGCTTTCGGAGGATATTGGCAACTACGATATCGAAATGTATCTCAAATATGAAGATAAAACTGCCGATCTGGTCCATGAAGAAGATGATTTCCTCATGTCCGAGCAGCATTTGCATGTTTTTTCTGGGGAACCTCGCGTCGATGCCCAACCTTACGAAGTGAATCTGAAGATTGGCGGCACCGGAACGGTGCAGGATACTTATACGATTCAGGTATTGGGTTGTCCGTAGGGGGAAAACGCTCTGAGCTTTTCCGATGCCGGTCAGATGGAAGTGTTAGGGGCGATCGGCGTTATTGCGGCGACGGCGACAGCGCTCGGAGCAATATTTCACCTCATCCCAGCAGTCCGCCCATTTCTTGCGCCAACTGAAGGGGCGATCGCAAATGGGGCAGAGCTTGGAGGGGCGATCGGATTTAGGGCGGTGTCGGCTCATGGATTGTGTTTGTGTTCCCTAGCGTTGCAATTGACTGCCTTCAGCCTAGAGGCTAAATACAATAGACCCATCACTGCCAAAGCGCGATCGCTTATCTGCCATGACAACCGTTGCCATCCTGCCAGAATCAGATTCCAGCGGAAACAGAAGATTTCGGGCGATCTCTGGAGATAAGCAATCTACAGGCAAAACGGCAGGCGAGGCCCTAGACGCCCTGACTGCCCAAATCGAATACAGCGAAGCGAGCCCCTTTATTCTGATTCAAAGCTTTCAACCCGACAGTCTCTTCACTGCTGTGCAACAACAACGCCTAACAGAATTGATGCAACTTTGGAGAGCCGCACGCGATCGCTCCGAACCCTTCCCCCCAGCCCTACAGGCCGAACTCGAACACCTCACTGAGGCCGAGCTAAAAGCCGCCACTGCCCGGAGCGCTAATTTAATGCAGCAGCTCGATCGATGAATCCCAACTACGCTGCTGTTGCCAATCGCGCCGAACATCGCTGTGAATACTGTCGTGCCCCGGAGCTAGTCTTCAACTTTCCATTCGAAGTGGAACACATCATCCCCATTGCGCTAAACGGCTCGAACGTGTTGTCCAATCTCGCTTTAGCCTGCCGCTCCTGCAACCTGCGAAAAGGCACCAATATTTCAGCCGTCGATCCACAATTGAATGTCAGCACCGATCTATTTCATCCCAGACAAGATAGGTGGCTCGCACACTTTCAGTCCAACTCGAATACCGGGGAGATTCTGGGACTCACGCCAACTGGACGAGCGACAATCGCCTGTCTCAAGTTCAACCATTTCCAGCAGCTTGCAGCGAGACAGTTATGGATACGGTTAGGACTGTTTCCCTAGTGCGGTGGAGGGGACGTTCGCTCTCTTCATGAGAATTACAAATGCTCGCGATCGCCTTATAGTCGCTTTCTATTGGCTAAAATCGCCCCGTCCGTTTATCAATCATGTCTGCCAGCAGGGCAAAAATTCCAATCTGAATCGAAGTGACAAACAAAATCAGCGTCGATTCCGTCAAGTCTCGGGCAATAAAGAGGTCAACCCAGAGAGACGCCAGAGAACCGAGAAAAAATACTCCAGCGATCGGTAAAAAGATCCTCAGCGGAGCAAAATACACGCCCGTTCGCAAAATCAATTGAATAAACAGCAACGTATCCCGAATCGGCCTAATTTTACTACGACCTGCCCGATGAAAATAATCAATCGGTTGATAGCGAACGACATAATTATTCGTCAGCATCGCCAGTGTAATCGTCGTCGTAAAGCTAAACGTATCCGGCAAAACACTCAGAAATCGCGTCACCGCACTCTTGCGAAACACCCGCATGCCACTATTCAGATCGGGAATGGGCCGCTTGGCAATCCACTCGGCAAACCGCACCAAAAAAAACTTAGGAATCTTCCGCAAGGTCGAATAGGTAACATTCTCGCCCGTACGGGCCCCCACCACCATATCCGCATCCTCCGCCAGCTCCACCAACTCCAACAGGCGATCGCTCGGATAGGTACTGTCCGCATCTGTAATCGCCACCAACGGATATTTAGCGCGAGAAATCCCCGTCTTCAACGCAGCCCCATAGCCGCGATTGCGATCGTGCTGGATCAGACGAATATCGCTGCGGGGCTTGAGAATTTCGGCCGTGCGATCGCGCGATCCATCGTCCACCACCACAATTTCGTACTGACACCGCGCCGCCCCCAGAACGTTGTGCAAGTCGTCGAGAGTTTGGGCCACCCCCTCCTCCTCGTTGTAAACCGGAATCACCAGCGAAAAACTCGGACCCGCGATCGCCAAATCGGTTGCAGAATCTGTCTGAGAAATTGATATCGGGGGAGGGGAGTTATGCATGCACGAGAGCGTTTTTCTGCGCGGCTATCGTATCACCTCGATCGCTCCCTGTCCCCCATAGATTTAGCGCGAGGCCACCAGATCGGCAGTGCGCACCCGCAACACCTCTCGGCGATCGCCTCGTTCCACTTCCACCTTTAACGTGCCGCCCACACTCGTGGCCTCCACGGCCTCCTGTAACTCCGAAGCCGTTGCGATGGAATTGGAATTGACTCGCAGGATGACATCCCCAGCACGAATCCCCGCTGCCTCGGCAGGCGAATTGGGCACCACCTGAACCACCAGTACGCCGCTGTCCTGCCCCACATAGAGACCGCTGTTGGGATCGCTATTAAAGCGATCGCGCAACTCGGGTGTTAGCGTTACCATCTGCACCCCGATATAGGGATGGGGAATCGTTTCCCCTCGCACCAACCGAGCTTGCACCTCTCGCTCGATGTTGATGGGAATGGCAAAACCAATGCCCTGAGCGTTGGCGCGGATAGCAGTGTTGATGCCGATAACTTCGCCCCGCTCGTTTAATAACGGTCCGCCAGAATTGCCGGGGTTAATCGCGGCATCGGTTTGGATGAAGTTCAGTCGCTTATCCACAATCCCCACCTCTGCACTGGAGCGATTGAGGGTGCTGACAATGCCGAGGGTAACAGTGCTGTCCAGACCGAGCGGATTGCCCAAGGCGATCGCCCAATCCCCCACCTGCAAAGTACTGGAATCTCCCAGCGGCACCACAGGTAAATCGCGACCGTCAATTTTAATCACCGCTAAATCCAGCACTTCGTCAACACCGCGCACCGTTCCGTCAAACACGCGGCCATCCTGCAGCTTGACCGCGACCGTATCTGCTTCGCTGACAACGTGTGCATTGGTCACCACAATGCCGTCGCGATCGACAATGAACCCAGACCCCTGCCCCTGAGTGTGAAATTCCTGCTGGCGCGGTTCGGGGAAAAATTCATCGCCAAAGAAGTCTTGGAAAAACGGATCGCGAGCGAAGGAATCGAAGGGAGACCGGAACGATCGCACTACTGTACGTTCTGTATCGATACGCACGACTGCAGGCCCCACCTTGCGAACGGCTTCGGTCACAAAATTAGAATTGCGCTGGGAGGTATCGGGCTCCCTATTGAGCTGGGGCAAGGTTACCTGAGAAACCAGTAAAGGTTCGGGAGCGGCGATCGCGAGGCTCGCCCCCCCAAATAACAAGCCAAAGGCGATCGCGATCGTCACGAGCGATCGCCCCCAACGCATCCCAAAGGAAGTCATTGCAAAAATCCTAATATCCAGCGATACGACAACTATTCGAGCATAACGAATCTAATTTTTGCCATCCACCTGTACGGTTTGGCTCGGGGCAAGTATTATAGTAGATCGCTGCTCGATGCGCGGCTATCTATCGCTCTGGAGAAAACTGCATGTCCCGCTTCACAGGCCCGCGCCTGAAGGTCGTTCGTCGCTTTGGCGGCCTCGATTTGCCCGGATTGACGCGCAAGCGTCCCAAAAACACCAACCCCCCTGGCGTTCACGGCGCAGCCCGCAAGAAGAAGTCGGAATATGCCATCCGTCTGGAAGAAAAGCAAAAGGTTCGGTTCAATTACGGCGTCACTGAAAAGCAGATGGTGCGCTACATGAAGCGCGCTCGTCGCTCTAAAGGCTCCACTGGTTTGGCGCTGCTGCAGATGCTGGAGATGCGTTTAGATTGCATCGCCTTTCGTCTCGGCATGGCACCCACCATTCCCGCTGCCCGTCAGGCAGTTAACCACGGTCATATCTGCGTCAATGGCCGTAAGGTCTCCATTCCTAGCTACGAATGTAAGGCGGGCGATGTCATCACCGTGCGCGACAATACTAAATCTCGTAAGCTGATAGCGGATTATGCTGAATATCCCGGCTTGTTTTTGCCCGACTATCTAGAGTTCGATAAAGATGCCCTCAAGGGCAAGATTAAAGAGCTCCCCCCCCGCGAAGCGGTGTGTGCTCCGGTGAACGAGCTATTAGTGGTTGAGTACTACTCTCGCAAGATTTAATTTCTCAATGCGAATTAGGGCGATCGAGGGCTCCCAATTGGGAGCCCTTACCTTTTTGGCAATGCTTTAGAAGTCAGGATCGAGTGTCCGCAGAGCAAAGGCTTCAATGCCTCATACCCTTATCAATTCAGGACTCATGCAGTCTGGCCCTCAAGATCTACCCACCTCAACCACTTCACCCACAGAAATAGTCTCCAAAACATGACGAGCCTTGGGAATTAGCGGAACTAAGTCAGGAATTCGGTTACTCGGCGCAATCAGAACAACGATTGCAACACGAGCCTGCTGAAAATTTTGCTGATATTGCAAATTCCGATCGGTAGTTAGCAAAATTGTCAAGTCTGCCTGTGCCATCAGCTGCAAGAGCTCGCCGTTCGTCTTGCCCGACCACCCCATCTCCACAACCGTTCGTATGTCATAGTTGCTGAGCTCGCGCTTTAGAGGTCTCAGAACACACTCGTCAAGCAGGATTCGCATAAGTAGTCAACATCTTTTTGGCTAATTCAAGCACAGCTATGGCTTGCTCGCGCCTAACGCTCGGAAAATGATCTAGAAACTCGTCTAGCGGATCGCCTGCCTCGAGGTAGTCGAGCAAGGTTTTTACGGGTACGCGAGTGCCTACGAAAACTGGAATTCCCCCCAAGATGTCAGGGTCACTATGAATAACATGCGTGGCAGCTTTCATGTCAAAACCGTTGGCTAGGGAGCATTTTCGATGGTAGCTCAAAGCGATCGCCTCTTATCAGCATGAAGGCTACACCCCTACAATTAGTCAGATCGAATACATCCTTGCCGTCAAATTAGAAAATAATACATCAATTACCAGAAACTCTAACCAATCGGATCCCCTTCCTACCCCTCGTTAGTCTGTACAGCCGCAAACCTGGCAAGTTCACATCTCGTGAAGAGACTGATATGTCTAAAAAAGGACTGAGACAGCAATAGATGTGTCTCAGCCCCATCAATTCGGGATTCAAACTCTAAATCGCAGGCACCTAGAACAGGTTGACATCTTGAGTCACGTTAATCAACACACCTGAAGCAGCTCCACCTAAGGCATTCTGCAGCGGATCGCCATTGTCTAAAATCGCCCCTGTCACCGTGCTGGCTGCTGCCCCAACCGCTGCATCCTGCAAAACGCTTCCGACGCCCGTTCTCGATTCACTGCGGGTCACACTGACGGCAGCCCCTGCCGCCGCTCCGCCGATCGCATTTTCCAACAACCGGCCATTGCCTAAAACTCCGCCGACGATCGCGTTGCCGCCTGCTCCAAATGCCGTATCCCGCAGAATACCGCCAGCGTGAGCTGCCGGGGCGATCGCCAGCGTGGCGGTGCCAACAGTTAACAGGGCAGCAGCTAAACCAGATTTGAGAGCGTTCATAGGTCGTTCCTTGTCATCACCAGTTGCCTCCAGAATAGGTTGGGATAGAAGGCGGGGGGAGCTGCGATCGCGTAAACCCCAAAGCTAGGGCGAGCAAGAGATGGAGAGGATGGACGCCACGCTGACTGCGCGATCGCGCAAGGCAAGCAACTCACCTGTTATCTATCTGAGTTCGATAGCGCTGCATTGCCCTCACCCCCAGCCCCTCTCCCTGGGGAGAGGGGAGAAACAGCCGCAAATCTTGGCTGGATTTTGTTCCTCTGGCCCCAAGTTATGGTTGATGCCACGCTTAGCGGGAGCGTAGGGGTAAGGGGACAGACTCCGATCGAACTGACGTGTTATCTAGCCAGCTAGGCGCGATTTCGGGTGGAGATCGCACCGGAGTCGCCCTCAATTTCTCAGATGTAAAGGACTTAGCCAGACTGGTATTGCCAAAACCCGAAGAGCAGGATATTCCTTCGGTAGAGATTTACTCTACACTTACACTGGTGCTTATCATTCTCACTTCACCCTCACCCGTGCAAGTGGGCAACCTACCAACTGTAAGGCTAGTGCGGCAGGTTTGGCATCGCTAATCCCGCGTAGCTGGTTGCACGCAAGCAAACCCGTACATTCGCCATATTGAGGAGCGTTCGACTATCGTGGGTTCTGTTGCATCGACGTTGCCAATTGGCGTGTTTGACAGTGGTGTTGGTGGGTTGACGGTTTGGCGAGAGTTGCGACGGCAGCTCCCTCGCGAATCGTTTGTTTATTTGGGCGACACGGCGCGCTTGCCCTACGGCGGGCGATCGCCCGCAGAGATTTTGCAAAGCGTGCGCGAAATTTCGAACTGGATGGTGCAGCAGCCGGTCAAGGCCATTGTGATGGCTTGCAACACCAGCTCTGCCTTGGCGTTAGAACAGGTGCGGCACGAATTTGACGTTCCCATGTTGGGGTTGATTCTACCGGGGGCGAGGGCCGCCGTGAAACGAGGGCAGCGCATTGGGGCGATCGCCACGCAAGCCACTGTCAACAGCCACGCCTATCGAGATGCCATCCTCGAAATTAATAACGAGCTGGAATGTTGGGAGGTGGCCTGTCCCGATTTTGTGCCCCTGATTGAGGCGGGACAGATGGACAGTCCTGCCCTCCATGCCGCCGTGCGAGAGTACTTACAACCGCTCTTGGAGCGTCGCATCGACACGCTCATTTCTGGCTGTACCCACTACCCCCTGATCGAAGCGGCCATCCGCCAAGTATTGCCCCCCTCCGTCTGCTGGATCGACCCAGCCGTTTCCTTAGCCACAGCAGTGAAGCGCGAATTGGAATTCCTCGGCCTGCGCGCCCGTGGCAATTCCCCCTCGACGCGCTTTTGCATCACGGGCGACGACGCAGATCGCTTTGCCGAATTGGCCGCCCAATGGATTCATCCGATTGCAGGGGATCGCATCCTGGTGGAAATCGTTGAGTTACTGTCAATTGCCCCCGCCGCCGCTGAGCGCCACCAGCGGGCTGAGTAAGCTGTGCAACTGAGATCTGCGACGATTGAGGATCTGCCCGCGATTGTGGAGATCTACAATTCCACCATTCCCAGTCGGAGCGTCACCGCCGATACCGAGCCCGTAACGGTGGAGAGTCGCTTGGAGTGGTTTCGCGCTCATTCCAGCGATCGCTTGCCCCTGTGGGTTATCGATAGAGAGCCGCAGCGGGTGGTGGGGTGGCTGAGTTTTCAGGTCTTTTATGGCCGACCCGCCTATCGAGCGACGGCAGAGGTGAGCATTTACGTCGCCCCTACCTACCGCCGTCAAGGGGTCGGGAGCTTTTTGTTGAGAGAAGCGATCGCGCGATCGCCAGCCTTGGGGTTGCGCGCGTTATTGGGGTTTATTTTTGCCCGTAACTTGCCCAGCTTGCAATTGTTCCAACAGTTCGGGTTCGAGCAGTGGGGGCATTTGCCAGCAGTTGCCCAGTTTGATGGCATCGAGCGAGATTTGCTCATTTTAGGTCGGAGGCTATAGTAGCAGTCTGCGATCTCGACTGGGAAAGTTGCATCCCGCGACAGCCTGGCACACACTGGGGGGTGACTGAATGGATGGTGCGCCAGCTAGCTCGGAGAACCGTATCGCAAGCTGTCAAGATCCCTTCAGGGTGTTGAGTTATGAGGTTGTCACGCATGTACGAGTACCGACGCAAGCGTCGCCGCTCTGGGTTCCTAATGCGGTTGCTTGCCATCCTGCTCCTGATTGTCGGCATTCCGGTAGGCTTGGAGTTTTTAGTCCGGGCTCTGGCCGATGCAACTGGATTTGCCGAAGCATTTGAAGGGCAGGGCTCGGACGAACCGGAGTTGACCCGCTCCTATCGACTCAGTTTCCTCAGTCAGTCTGGCTACGTCTTCGACAGCGATCGCCCGAACGGCGATCTGATGGCGGTCCGCACTCCGTTACTGGGTTATGCCCTGCAAGCCAACACCAACAGCAATTATTGGGCGATTAACGAAAGCGGTTTTCGGGATATCGAGCCCATTTCTGTCAATAAGCCCGCTGACGAAATTCGGATTGCGGTATTGGGGGGGTCAGCTGCCTTTGGCCAGTTGAGCTCCAACAATGCAGCCACCTTTTCGGAACAGCTAGAGGCCCAACTGAACGATCGCGTCGCCCAGCAGCAGGCCAATCCCGATTCCTTTCAGCCGGATATGCTGCCGTTTTTTGCCGATCGCGTGCAGGTGGTGTTGGCTCGTCCTCCCCGCATTAAAGAAGGCAACTATCGCGTCATTAATGCCGCCGTTCCGGGGTATGCCTCGGGGAATGAATTAGCCCTATTGGCCCAGCAAATTTTGGCCTATCAGCCTGACGTGATCGTGGTGCTGAATGGATATGCAGATCTATTTTTACCGGGCGATCTCGCCGGTGCAGACGTGCCGGGTTTAGACGATTTGGCGATTCCAGCGGAAGAAGTCAACCTCAAAGAAGTGGCTGCGAGCGAGGCTAAGGAGTGGTTCGATCGACTGCTCTTGGTGCGCAGTTTCAAGCACTATTTCTTGCAAGCCCAGCAGGAAGTCGAACAGCAGCAGTCGCTCCAAGCGCTGAATGTCATGGGGGTCGATCCTGACAGCACTTTGGCTGACAGTTTGCCGCCAGACGATGCCGAGCTCACTCGGCGGATAGAGCGCTATCGCAACCATTTATTGCAGATGGTGCGGCTCAATTCGGGGGCGGGTAGCTTGATGCTGATTGGGGTGCAGCCCGAAATTATGGGGCGCAATCCCTCGGCTATGACGATCGAGGAGACGGCAATTGTGCAGAATCTGGGGGAAGACTACAGCGATCGCATGCCACAGCTGTATCGCCGCTTGATGGATGCAGCGAACCAGGCAGCGCAAGCATCTGCCAATGCCTCGGTGGTGAACTTGTCGGGGTTGTACGACAATTTTGACGGGCAAGCCTTCCAGGGGCCAACGAGTTTGACGGATGGGGCCAATGTTTTGCTAGCCGAGCGGATCTACGACCGAATCGCGGAAAAGTTTGTGCTCGTTCCCACCCCCTTCGATCCCCGGCGGAGTTCGAGGTTTAGGTAAGTTTGGAATGATAGCCTAACACCTTCAGATCGAGCTGGGGTCGCCAGATTTCTGCCAAGCGATCGAGCAGGCGATCGCGATCCTCACTGTAATGGCCTGCCAATTCGGGCAGCGGGCGCAAGCTTTTGGCCATCCGCAGGCGGTTGAGCCACTGCCTGCGCCAAGCGTGGTTGTCGAAAAGACCGTGCAGGTAACTGCCCCAAACGCGATCGTCGGCTGACACGCAGCCGAGATCGTCGCGCTCGAACATCCTGCGAGCAGAATGACCAAACGTCGTTCGCCCTTGATGAATTTCGTAGCCGAGAATGGGCGACTCTCCCAACCAGCGATCGCTCGTACTCACTTGGCGAGTCACCTTTTCCCCCGTTAACTGCGTCTCCAGCGGCAGCAATCCCAAGCCCCGAAACTTGCCGCTCGGCCCTTCATAGCCGGCCGGATCGGCGATCGCCTGCCCCAACATCTGCATCCCTCCACAGATGCCGGCGATCGCCCCCGAGAACCTCTGTAGTTGCTCGGCCATGCCCGATTCCTGCAGTGCCATTAAATCGGCAATGGTCGCTTTACTCCCCGGCAAGATCGCCACATCTGGAGACCCTAAGGATTCGTTCAAACCCACAAAGCGCACCCGCACCGTCGGTTCGGCAGCTAGCGGATCGAAATCGGTGAAGTTGGCAATGTGTGGCAAGCGAATGACGGCAATCTCGATCTGGGCCGTTCGCTTGCTGCCCCGCTGCTCGAACAAGCTCATAGAGTCCTCAGCTGGCAAGGCAAAGTCCAGCCAAGGCAAGACGCCCACCACTGGCAGCCCCGTATATTCTTCCAGCCAATCCAATCCCGGTTGCAGCAGATCGAGGACACCTCGAAATTTGTTGATGACAATGCCTGCAAAGAGCTGGCGCTCCTCTTCGGGCAATACCTGCAAGGTGCCTACGACATGGGCCAAAGCCCCACCGCGATCGATATCCGCCACCAGCAGGGTAGGCGCTTGCAAGTACTTCGCCACCCGCATATTGGTCAAATCGCGATGGTGCAGGTTCATCTCCGCCGGACTGCCTGCCCCTTCGCAAATTAGCCAGTCATACTCTGGACTCAGCCGGTCCAACGTGTCTCGCACCGCTTGCCAGCCGCGATCGAAAAAGGTTTCGTAATAATCCCCCGCCCGATAGGTGCCGACCGGATGGCCGTTCAAGATAATTTGCGAGGTCATATTCCCCTGCGGTTTGAGCAGAATCGGGTTCATTTCTACCCGGGGCGGCACTCCTGCTGCCCATGCCTGCAGTGCCTGTGCGTAGCCAATCTCCCCCCCATCTGGCGTTACATAGGCGTTTAAAGACATGTTCTGTGCCTTGAACGGCGCGACGGACCAGCCGTCTTGCTTGAAGATGCGACAGAGAGCTGCCACCACCAATGACTTGCCGACATTGGAGGAGGTGCCGACCACCATGCAGGATTTAGCCATGAAGTGCGAGGGGCGAAAGGATAGAGGGCACGAGCGCTGTCAGTAGGATCGGGCTAGTAGGATTCGAGCTCCTCTGGAGATACGCCCAGATGTAAAGCTATGTTGGCAATCGTTTCCTGGTGAGGAGCCTCAACCTCGCCGCGTTCAATGCGCCCGAGTGTTTTTTCACTCACATTGGGAAAGTCTTTGAGGGATAGATTTTTTTGGAGCCGAAGTCTGCGAATGGCAGCACCGAGTGAATCATCTGAGGCCAGCGCACGAGATTTCATCCGCTTGCGGGCATCACGTGAGAATTCGTAGAGAATGGCATCGCTAGCGGCTTCATAGTCACCGAGATTGATAGTTTGTCCGAAATCTGTAACTGTAAATTGATGGAAATCAGGCTGCAAGCCCTGTGGAGTAGTGTGAAACCAGTCAAATGGAATGACTAGAGGTTCGAGATTTCCTCTGTAGAGTATGAGGGACTCATCGGCAAAGTCTACTAGACCGCCAATAAAGTAGTCCTCCGGTCGATCGGCAGCGAGTACCTCCGCTAGCTCTTCAGATTCTAGGAGTTTGATGCCTTTTGCAGGGCTGACAATCGAACGAAAATAAACGCCTAGAAGCTCGAGACGCGCTTTGTCGATGTCTGGAGTGAGCAGCAATAAGCGATTCCAAGTGTCTTTGGGGGATATTTGTGTCAATTGCTTAGTAAGGTCTTCAGCATCTGAAGAAATCCAGATCCCGCGCCGTTTCGACATTGCTTCTGCCACGTCCTGACTTTCCAGGCTAGAGCCCACCCGTTCGAAGGCAGCCCCGACTCGATATCGATAGACTTTCTCTTCCGTGACGGCCATTCCTAACCTCCCACCGGATTCTCCGGGTACATTTCGTCCCACTTTTTTCTCAGAGTGTCGAGCTGCGCTGCAATCTCCGCAAGAAGCGCATCTGGGACATCGCGAGGATCTGGCCGATCGTCCAAGAACGCTTTTTCTCGCAGGCCATAACGCCAGCTATTGCGCTTGCAGATGACCGTCACATGGGGCGGCTCCACCCGTTCGCGATCTCTAATTTTTACTTTCCACCCTTGCTGTTGCAGTTGAGGTGGCAAGTTCAGCGAGTAAGCCAGCTTTCAGCCTGTAAGTTGTCACAAGTCAATTATGTCTTTTCTTGAGATAATGTCAAAAGGACATTTTGCGATCGATACCTGCATTGCTCAGTAGAGCAACGTGACGGCGTCTAGCACCGATCGCCCTGAGCTCGCAAGGCCGTGGCAAATCGATAGCCAGTTCTCAATACCAAACCCGCATGTCTGTTGCAGAGCACCACTGTAAACAAACCGTTTTGTCGCAAAATGTTGACTAAAAATATGCGACTGATGGATGGGTAGTCCTCGCGATCGCAAGCTAAATTTAATATCTTCGCAGACAGCCAAACGCAGTTTTTCCCGACTTATCTTCCTGAGGGGTTCAATATAAAGCCAACGTGACTGGATAGGAGCCATAGCTATCGCGCGCCACAATGCTGTATCCGTTCACTTCCAAGACATCCGAGCTGTAATCGCTGACTGGTGCCCCAGTATAAGCATCCACTGGGTTGTAGCCGATCGCGCGATTGCCTCGGACAACAAGCTTTTGGCGAACGTTCGCCATCGCTTGCGTCAGTGGGTTGTAGAATTGCACGTCCATGTAGGGTTCGCTTCTGGATAAATAAAGCTGAGCTCGAACCCGATCGCCGTTGACATCTCTCCAACTCACGGCATAACTGCCGCAGGTTAAATCGATCTTGGGGGTGGTAGGAGTCTCGCACTCGCCTCCTTCACGGGGGGGAATCTCCAGCAGGGCAGGCTTGTTCGCTGCTTGCAGTTGCACCAGATTGGACTCGGGGTCTGGAGTGACTCCTCGCACGCTGCGGGCTTCGGTGGGGGCAGAACTTAGGAGTGCAGTCCCCACCAGGAGAGACCCCATTAACAGTGCCGAGAGAGATTGGGAAGCTTTGTGACGGGAAAGCATTGCGATCTGTCCTGAGCGATAAAACTATCCTCTAATGGCAATAGAAAAATGCTGGCGATCGCGATCGCGGCGATCGTGTGACTGCGATCGCAGGTCTAGTAGTTGTCAAACTGAGGGCAATTCAGTTGAGGGGGAATGGCGAGTTTGTTTCGCCGTTGGTTCGGCAATGAAATGAGCGAGAAACGATTCGAGTTTTCAGTTTGTAATCTGGCAAACACTCAACCTCAGTAGAGCTCGATCGAGAATTCCGCGCCAAAGTTTCTTGCACCACGGGGAAACGCATTCCTGTACAATGCGCCTCAGAATACATACCTATTGACTGAAGAGATCGCTCTTTGCGAGGAACCCGCAAGCCTATGCGCGTCGCCCTGTTTACCGAAACCTTTTTGCCGAAGATTGACGGCATCGTGACGCGCCTGTGTCACACGATCGAACACCTCACCGCCCACGGCAACGAGGTCATTGCGATCGCTCCCGACGTCGATGGTGCCCCTCGCCGCTTCGCCCGCGCCCGCGTCTACGGTATGCCGGGTATTCCCCTGCCGATGTACCCCGAACTGAAATTAGCCGCTCCGGGGCCAGCGATCGGTCGAGTGCTGCGCCGCTTTCGCCCCGACATTATTCATGTGGTCAATCCTGCCGTACTCGGTTTAGGGGGAATGTATTACAGCGACGCCATGAAGGTGCCGCTGGTGGCGTCCTATCACACCCACTTACCCAAGTACCTGCAGCACTACGGTCTCGGCTTTTTAGAAGGCACCCTCTGGGGGTTACTCAAGCTGGGCCACAACCGCGCCCAACTCAACCTCTGTACCTCTACCGCAATGCAGGAGGAGCTGAGCAGCCACGGCATCGAGCGGGTGAAGGTGTGGCAGCGGGGCGTCGATACCGAGCTCTTTCATCCCAGCGCCGCCTCGGATGAAATGCGCGATCGCCTCAGTGACGGCCAACCCGATCGTCCGCTGCTTCTCTATGTCGGTCGCCTCTCTGCTGAAAAGGAGGTCAGCCGCATTCGCACCATCCTGGAGCAGATGCCGGAAACGCGCTTGGCGATTGTGGGGGACGGTCCCGATCGGTCTGTGCTGGAAGAGCATTTTGACGGGCACGACGTTGTCTTTACGGGCTATCTCAAGGGCCAAACCCTGGCGGCAGCTTTCGCCTCTGCCGATCTTTTCGTGTTTCCCTCTCGCACCGAAACATTAGGGCTGGTGTTGCTAGAAGCAATGGCGGCGGGCTGTCCGGCAATGGCAGCTCGCTCTGGCGGTATCACCGACATTATTGAAGAGGGAGTCAATGGCTATCTGTTCGAGCCCAATTCCGAAGCAGAGTTTGTCAATGTGGCCCGACAGATGTTGAGCGATCGCGATCGGGTTGCCGACATTCGCGCAAATGCTCGCAAAGAGGCCGAACGATGGGGCTGGGAAGCCGCCACCCACCAATTGGAAAGCTTCTATCGGGGCGTGACAGAGCGCGCGATCGCTTGCTAAATTAGCCGCCATTTGGCACAAACGCACGAGAAGCTCGTGGTAGGCATCCCTTTGCTGCTTACAAAGATTAACATTTGCGTTAAATTATGTAACATAGCATAGCCAGTCATTTGGGAGCTAACTGATGCCAAAGGGTGTAACCGTAGACGAACGAGGCCGTTTGAATAACTTTGCGATCGAGCCGGAGATGTATGTGGAGCAATCCAGCATTGGGTTCACACAACAAGCCGAGCAACTGAATGGCCGCTTGGCAATGATTGGGCTTCTCTCTGCTCTGGCGATCGAACTTCTCACCGGTCGCGGAGTCATTGCGGCTTTCACAAACGGGTTGTTTTAGTCTGGCAATCGACTGCCTCCCATCAGATACAGCAGGGCTGTGCGTACGGCGATGCCGCAGTTTACCTGCTGTTTGACAGAGGCGCGCTCGTCGCGATCGAGAGTTTTGGAGGCGATCGCGAAGGCTAGAATACCAGTAGCTTCAGTGGATTGAGCCCATGACCCCCTCCATCCTCAAGATGCCTGCTACAGCAACACTCGCATCCGACCAGTTCTACGATTTGTGCCGAGCAAATCCAGACTGGAAGCTAGAACGAACGGCAGAGGGAGATCTCGTGGTTATGGCTCCAACGGGGGGCGAGACAGGAGCTCGGAACGCCAGTCTACTGATGAAGTTAGGTCTGTGGAACGAGCAATCTCAACTGGGAATTGTCTTTGACTCTTCGACTGGGTTTCACTTGCCAAACGGTGCAGACCGTTCGCCTGACGCGGCATGGATAAAACGAGATCGATGGAATGCTCTTACCCCTCAACAACGAGAGAAATTTCCGCCCCTCGCTCCCGATTTTGCGATGGAACTGATGTCTCCCAGTGACAATTTGGCAGAGGCTCGAGCCAAGCTGCAAGAGTATATAGATAATGGCGTGCAGCTAGGTTGGCTATTGAATCGCGGCACAAAGCAGGTTGAGATTTATCGCCCCGGACAGCCAAAGGAGATGTTGCAACAACCAACTCAGCTATTGGGGAGTCCTATTTTGCCCGATTTTGTATTAAAGCTTGATGGCTTTTGGTAAGGGCGAGATCGACTCAAATGAATCTGTCGAGAAAGGATAGGGGACTCAAAGAGGGATAGTAGTGGGAAAGCTGTCGCCCCTAAGATTCCATATGCATTCACGCTCACAATGCCATTCTCAACCTTATATAAAGTAAATATTTAAAATGCTCAAAGCTTCTGACATCTGGAAACACTTGACGATAATACTCACAATATTGGTCAATGCAGCCTACAATCTGAACTGCAGACCTTACTACACCTATTTTTCTTTCCTCTTCGGACAATAACTTCTACTCCATTATGGCTAATATGACATAAGAGGGATCATTACAATGCAATCTCTATCTACTCGAACTAAATTGTGTCATCATCCTAAAGGAAGACTCTTTTCAAGCGCAGATACATCTAATAGGGGACGCGATCGCCTCTAGATTAAGTCTAGATTAGAGATGAAGTTTCTGAAAATAGAGATCTAGATATGGGTACTGAAGAAAGAATAAAAGCTACAGCTAAAAATCTCGAAGGTAAAGCTCAAGAGGCAGTAGGTGAATTGACCGGCGATCCAGAAATCAAGGCTGAAGGCAAAGCAAAGCAAGCTGAAGCTCAAGTTGCTCAAGAGAAAGAGAACATCAAGGATAAGGCCAAAGATGTAATCGATTAGAATTCTTATGAGTTAGAGAGATAGGCTATATGCATGCAGATCTGCATGCATATAATTTTACTAGCCTAGGCAGCAGATAATACAGATGCGACAGAATCTACTGAGAGCAAAATATGTCTTTAGATAGATGTTGGTGCTTTGATGAGGGTACATGTTAGAAGAGTAGCAGGATTTAAGTAGGGGATAGTTATGTCGATCGAAGAACGACTAAAAGCAACTGCTAAAAATATTGAAGGTAAAGTTCAGGAAGCTGTAGGGGAAATTACTGGCAACCCTGAGGATAAAGCTGAAGGTCAACTGAAGCAGGCCGAAGCCGAAGCCGAGCATGAAATAGAGAACCTCAAGGACAAGACAAAGGAAATGATTGACTAGTATGTATCTTAACTAACATGTATTTGGATCTCATCTTAGGGAAGTTGAGAGATTGTAGTGTATCTCAACTTCCTTTATTTTTGTGTTCGCAACCTTCAATATTCGATTGCCGCAGCTCCATTGCACGGAACTAAAATTGTTGACCCAAACGCGGCTTGAGGTACAACTGTCAGGTAACAGGTGAGTCGGCAGGTTTGTTACCGTAAGCTCGATTGTGGTAGCGCCAGTCCACGACCTAGAAGAGAATATCGGCGGCCCCCAGCCCGTAGCCGAGATAGCCCATCTCATCAATCACGAGCACGTGAGGGTTGACGTAACTTTTGAGAGCCTCGTTGAGGTCGCCTACTTCGATTCTCTGGAGATGTGTCAGGCAGGCAGGGGAAGACCAGAATCGACACGATCGCGACGGTCATTGCGATAGCTGCGATCGCCTTGCACGAGGCTCAATGCTATAGAAACCAGCGCGCAATAACGGCAATAAAGAACTTGATGGTAGCCGCATTCAGCAGATCGATAAAGCAGGCGCCAAGCAGCGGTATGACCAGAAAAGCTTTTGGCGAGGGACCGTAGCGACGGGTTACGGCATCCATGTTGGCGATCGCGATCGGAGTGGCACCCAGGCCGAGACCGACAAAGCCTGCCGATACGACCACTGCGTCGTAGTCTTGCCCCATCACGCGAAAAACAACAATAGCCGCAAAGTAGCTTATCAGTAACACCTGCAGGAATAACAACAACACAATCAACTGTGCGCCGCTGGCCAAAGTCCACAGTTGCAGACTCATTAAACTCATGCTGAGGAAGATATTGAGGCTGACTTCTCCAAAACGGTCTATCAGTTCCTTGTCGAGCGGTATGCCCATCAGATCGAACAGATTCGCGATGGCAATAGCAACAAACATGGAGGTCAGGAAGCCGGGTAGCAGGACACCTTCCGCAAACAGGAATCGGTTGACTGCGTCTCCCAGGCTGACACAGAGCGCTAGAAGCAGTAGTGCTTTCAAAACCTCGAACAACCAATCCGAAGGGCTTGCCACATCTCGGGCTGCATCCGTCTCCAGCTTTGGGCCTGCGACAGTTTTATCTTCAGACGAGTGCTCGCGATCGATTCTTTTCATCAATTGGCGCGCTATGGGGCCGCCCAACAAGCCTCCGCAAATGAGTCCGAATGTGGCGAAGGCAATTCCCACTGCGCTGGCGTCTGTTAATCCGGCTGCTTCTGCTTCCATACCCCAAGCGATCGCGGTGCCGTGGCCGCCAGCAAATGACACGCTGCCCCCCATCAAGCCATAGCCGGGGTGCTGTCCGGTCAGCAGTGCCAGACCGATGCCCGTGACATCCTGGACGAACAGGAATACTGCCGCCACAACAATCAGGCTCGCCAGGGCTTTTCCGCCTGCCAGGAGAGTACGTATCCTAGCCGATAAGCCGACGGTACTGAAAAACACTAGTAGCAACAGGTCGCGAAATCGCAAGTCAAAGTTGATTTCAATGCCGAGTCGGCTGTACAAAAACATCGCAAGGATGCTGAACAGCAGGCCGCCAGTCACCGCTGGAGGGATATAGTTATCTCTCAGAAACTGAACTTTGCGGTTGATAAACATACCCAGAAATAGCACCGAGATGCTTATGGAGAGCATGTCGATCGCATTGGCTGTGTAAACAGTGTTCGACAATGCCACCATTCTGTTTGTTACTCAAAATTTACAATTACCCCCTCAGCCCATTAAGACTTGTGACTCGGACGACAGCAAAATCTCCGACAACATTTCGAGTATCGCGCTTTAAGAACCACAAATAGTTACCTGTCTCAGTGCCGTGATTTAAATAACTTACAATGCCCAGAGGGTGATACACTTTCTATGCTAAGATAGCTCGATCTGGCCTCTTTTGTTACGATCGCTAAAATTCCCAGATTCCTCTGAACAATCTCAGAATCAACCAAGTTTTAATGTGTTAACCTGCCATAGGCTGTGTCTAGCCTGACAATCATAGTTTTGAGCAGGCGCAGCTATTAGCCTATCTCATTAGCGCTGTCGATCGCTGCTATTGAAGCTGTGAAACGCAGCCGAGCAACTCTCACAAGTCCCCCACTGGTGGGAGATTCAGGGAGACGACTGCAATATTTGAAAACTCTAGATCTCAATCTAGACAGGGTTTAGCGAGATTTATTTAAGAAATTCTAATTTATATTTCTGTCTGCAATATTTGAGCTGTATGTTGAGGTAAATGACTGGTGGAGTAAAACTCTCCATTGGCGAGTGCATTATGTCGCAAACATTGATTCGTTATTCCAACATTGTCGAGATTGTTGGGGATATTATTCGGGTCAAGGTGCCCGAAAGTGCTTACAAAACTGAGACAAAGCCTTGCTTTGGCGACCTCGCTTTTGTGGACAGCAGCAGCAGCGGCCAATCTATCGCTCAGGTTATCAATGTCAAGCACAATATTGTTGCTCTCCAGGTGTTCCAGGGGACCAAGGGAATCTCGACTGACTCGTCGGTCAGGTTCCTCGGCCATCCCATGCAAATGACCTATTCAGACAATATTCTCGGCAGAATCTTCCGAGGAACCGGAGAACCCATTGACGGCGGTCCAGACCTGACCAACGAGCCCAAGGTAACCATTGGCGGGCCTTCGGTCAACCCCGTGCGGCGCGTCTTGGCCTCCAAAATGATCCGCACTGACATCCCCATGATTGATGTCTTCAATTGCCTGGTGGAGAGTCAAAAGATTCCCATCTTTTCCGTGGCCGGCGAACCGTTCAATCAGTTCCTGGCTCGGATTGGCATACAGGCCCAGGCTGACGTTGTCGTGTTTGGAGGGCTGGGTCTCATTTTTGATGAATATTACTCCTTCCGTTCCGCCTTTGAAGCAGCGGGCGTCTCGGCACGTACTGTGATGGTTGTGAATCTGGCTTCTCATCCCATCGTCGAGCGCATTCTCGTGCCCGACATGGTCTTGGCAGTGGCAGAACATTTTGCCGTGGAAGAAGGCAAGCGAGTTTTGGTGTTGCTCTCGGATATGACGGCCTTTGCCGACGCCCTCAAAGAGATCGGGATTGCGATGGACCAGGTTCCCTCCAATCGGGGCTACATGGGCGATCTCTACTCCCAACTGGCTCGACGCTACGAAAAGGCTGCCGATTACGCTCAGGGGGGGTCTGTCACAATTCTCACGGTCACCACCATGCCAGGGGACGACATCACCCACCCGGTCCCCGACAATACTGGCTACATTACTGAAGGCCAGTTCTATCTCCACGATGGCGTTATCGATCCGTTTGGCTCTCTCTCTCGCCTCAAACAACACGTCATCGGCAAGGCCACCCGCGAAGATCACAGCCAAATTATGAATGCCACAATCCGCTTTTATGCTGGCGCAATCGATGCCGAGCAAAAACAGTCGATGGCATTCGAGCTCTCCGAGTTCGATCGCAGGCTGTTGAAATTCGGTCAACTGTTCAGAACCCGGTTTATGAATATCGAAGTCTCCATGCCGCTGGAGGAAGCTCTCGATCTAGCCTGGAAAACCCTGGCAGAATGCTTCAAACCGGAAGAGTTGCTGATGAAGCAAGCGCTTGTCGATAAGTACTATCCCCAGAACCTGCAGGTGGCAGACTCTAAACTGGCAAACTCTGAATCGAAGCCCGATGCGGCAAAGGTGGCCTAAATGGCACGATTGGCACTCAATAAGTCTTCGCTGACCAAACAGAAGCGCCAGCTCAAAACCTTTAATGATTACCTGCCATCTCTCGATCTCAAGCGCAGGCAACTGGTCGCCGAACAAGCAAAAGCGCGAAAATTGTTGATTGAGGGTCGAGCCCAGTTGGCAGAGATCGAGCCGATTGTCGCGCAGAAACTTCCCATGCTGGGCAATCGAGGGATAGAGCTCGCCCAGTTGGTCAAAGCCACTAACGTGCGAGTGAGTCGAGAGAACGTCGTGGGTACGCAACTGCCCAAGCTAGATGCAGTCGATATTGAGGTGCGCAACTACGCTCTCTTAGGTAAGCCCCAATGGATCGATCACCTCGTGGATTTTTTAAAGGTCGCGATAGAGCTCGAACTGCAGATGCAGGTGGCCACGAAGCGGCTGGAGCTCTTGGAAGAGGCGGTTCGCACCATCACGCAGCGGGTCAATCTATTTGATAAAGTGTTGATTCCGCGCACTCGCAAGAATATTAAGAAAATTCAAATTTACTTGTCCGATACCGAACGTGCGGCTGTTGTCATTGCCAAGATTGCCAAGCGCAAGAAGGGGGCCGCATCGTGACGATTGTTGCCTTGTGCAAAGTAACCGTATGCGGAGCAAGCGCCGATAAAGCCGCTCTGCTTGCCGGATTGCAGAGTTTGGGCTGCATGCACCCGATCCCCTTACGGCCGGCACCTGCAGAATTTGAAGAAGGAACGGCCGATCGAGATACCCCGGCTCGACAAGCGTGGAGGCATTTAATTGAAGCACCCCGCCAGCGAAAGCGAGTGCGCGATCGCGATCGCTTCGATCTAGACCGGGTTGTCCGCGCTGCATTAGAGAATAAGCGCAAATTTCGGGAGCTGGAGGACCGCCGAGCCTTTCTGGCCTACCGCATCGAGCAGCTATCCCCTTGGGGAAACTTTGTTTTGCCTGGAGAGACCTTGGGCGGCTATCTCCTCTGGTTCTATCGGATTCCCCACAGCAAAACTAAGTCTTTGCAGGACTTGGCTTTGCCCTGGCAGACGCTTCACGAAGATCGTCAGTTCGTCTACATTGCGGTAATTGCAGCAAAGGAACCCGCCCCCGACGCCCTCCCCGTTCCCCGCACCCACACGGGGTCGGTGCCCCTAGACGAGCTGAAACGCCAGTTGCAGGAGACGGAAATCGAATTGGAAGATCTGGCTGCCGAGCACGAATCTCTGAGCCGCTGGGTCTACTTGCTGGCAAAGAGTTTGGCTCGGGTTGAGGATGCAGTGGCCCTCCGTCAGGCCGAACAACAGACTTTAGACAGTCAGGGCATTCTGGTCGTACAGGGGTGGGTGCCGCAGCGGAAATCTGCCGAGTTAGAGCAATTTGCCCAACAGCACGGACTGGCACTGGCGATCGAGCCGGTAGGTCCCGAAGATACTCCGCCAACCTTGATGGAAAACCCACCGCTGTTGAGAGGCGGCCAGGATTTGGTCAGCTTTTATCAGATGCCGGGATATCGCGACTGGGACCCCTCGAATGTTGTATTTTTCTCGTTTGGACTGTTCTTCGCCATGATTGTGGCGGATGCCGGATATGCGCTACTGCTGGCTATCCCCCTGCTCTACAACTGGCGGCGGATGGGCAAGAGCGCTAACGGCCAACACTTGCGCGTCCTCGCAGTCTGGATTCTGGGGGCGTCCTTACTGTACGGCATCTTGGTGGGCAGTTATTTCGGCTTCTCCCCTCCAGCCGGATCGTTTGTGGCTCAGCTGAACAGGCTAGATGTCAGCCAATTCGACATCATGATGCCGCTATCAATTTTTATTGGCTGCTCGCATTTAGTTTTCGCTAATGCTGCGGCTGCTTTGCAGGCCAACAAGTTCTCCAGCAAGGTCATCCACTTGGCTTGGATTGCCGTCATCCTCGGCGGGTTTTTCCTGTTTGTGTTGGGGGGAGGGGACGATGGCAGCGCGGCAGCTAAAACTGCAGGCATTGCACTGCTGATTTTAGGGCTAGCATCGATGGTGCTGCTGGGGAGCGATCGCAAGCTCGATTCCATTCCCTCAGCTTGCCTTCGCCTCGTGGATGGCGCCAGATCCCTGACCGGCATCACCACGATGTTTGGCGACGCCCTCAGCTACCTGAGGCTGTTTGCGCTCGGGTTGTCCAGTGCCTCGCTGGCCATCACGTTCAATAATCTTGCTGGCTTAGTCGCCGATGCCGTGCCCGGTTTGGGCATATTGCTTGCAAGCGGCATTTTCATCCTCGGACACGGCATCAACCTGCTGCTGGCCATCATTAGTGGTTTTGTCCACGGCTTGCGATTGAACTTTATTGAATTCTTCCGTTGGAGTTTAGAGGAGGAAGGATATTCCTTCCGACCCTTCGCAAAAAAGGAGATCGAATCATGAATGACTTCATCCTCTTGTTGGGATGGATTGGCTTGTACGCACCGGTTGCTCTGGGGGCGATCGGCAGTGCAGTGGGTTGTGCGATCGCCGGTCAAGCGGCGATTGGTGCCACAATCGATACCAAAGGAGGCTACGGTCGCTTTATCGGTATTTCCGCCCTGCCCTCTTCGCAAGTGATTTACGGCATTGTGGTGATGTTCCAACTGCTGAATCAATCGGTGACGCCGCAAACTGCGGTGGGCATGTTTGGCATTGGCGTGGGTGCTGGAGTTGCGTTAATGATTAATGCCATCTATCAAGGCAAGTGTTGCGCATCTGCAGTGCTGGCTTCGAAGGTCAAACCGGAAGTATTCGGTATATCCCTGGCTCCGGCGGCGATTGTGGAGGGATTTGCAGTGTTTGCCTTCATTTTTGCCCTTCTGGCCGCAGGGGAACTCTCGGGGAGTTAAGGAGAAAATACTATGGCTGAGCAAAGGGATGCCGTCGAAGTCTCTGCAGGGGTCCAAGCTCTGATCGATCGCCTGCGACAACAGGGTATAGAACGGGGTAAAAGTGAGGCCGACCAGATCGTTGACGATGCGCGATCGCACGCCAAATTGATTCTCGAGCAAGCTCGCGAAGAGGTGGACGAAATGCTTGCCGATGCCAAAGCAGAGATTGAAACCTTAAAAAAATCCGGGCGAGATGCCCTCGCGATCGCCGCCCGCGATGCCGTTCTTACTTTGAAGTCAAAACTCATGCAGCAATTTACGGGGGAGGTGCGGCGGCTCGTTGGCGAGGAAACCCAAAAGCAAGAGTTGCTGCAGAAGCTCATTCTGGAGGTGACCGGTCGAGTCAAAGAGGAGGCAGCCGTTGCCGAGAAAATCGAAGTCCTGCTACCCCAACGGGTGATGGGCCTCGAAGAACTCAGCCGCAACCCAGAAGAGCTCGAAGAGGGAATTCTGACCCATTTTGTCCGTCTGATCGGGCGAGATCTATTGCGGGAGGGGGTCACCTTTCGAATGGCGAAGGACGGTGAAGGCGGGTTGAGGGTGCGGTTAGTGGACAGCGAAGTGGTGCTGGATTTGAGCGATCGCGCGATCGCCGAAACCCTGCTCGATCACCTCCAGCCTCGCTTCCGGGCACTGCTAGAAGGGATGGTTCGATAATGGCCGATAATTTCAAGTATGCAACTTTGATGGCAAGCTTGCCCTACCTGCACCGCCCCTCAGTCTCTCAACCTCCCCCCCTGTCTAGAATCAGGCTAGACAACCGCTTGAAAATGCTGTCCGAACGCGATGCAGCAACGCTGCAGGCGATCGAAGACGTGCTGCGCTGGTCCAATCAATCGATGGACCGAACCGATGCTGACATTGTGGCGGCTGCCGAACGGCTGCTCGGGCAGCTCAACAGCAGCGTGTTGCAAGAGGCTGTGATGTCCAGAATGGAGTTTCGCACAATTCTGGCTGCCTTGCGCCGCCGCCACCGAGGGGAAAGCGCGCCGCCTGCAGGCCAGCCCTGGGGATACGGTCGCTGGGTTGCCTCGATCGCGCGCAACTGGACGCATCCAGCCTTTCAACTGGATGCCCAATTTCCTTGGATTGTGGAAGCCAAGCGTCTGATGGATGCAAGCGATTTCCTTCCTCTAGAAAAACTTCTGGTGGATATCGTCTGGACCGATCTCGAGCGCATCGGTCAGGGGCACCAATTCGACTTCGAAGCAGTGGTTCTGTACGTATTGCGCTGGGATCTCGTAGCTCGCTGGACAACCTACAGTGGAGAAGCTGCAACAGAGCGTTTTGCAGAACTCGTCGATTCTGGTTTGGAAGAACTAGACAAAGTCTTTGCATGAGGATGTTTCATGGCCGAAACCTTCAATCCCGCTCGGGTGGTCGCCGTACAAGAAGATATTGTCTCCATTCAAATGGCCGAAACTGATGCCCGTCCGCTGGTCAAAAATGAGGTGGTCTACATTTGTCCTCAGCGGGAAAGTGAAGGTCGTGCCGAGAAGCTGAAGGCTGAAGTGTTGCGGGTGCAGGGTCGGGAGGCAGTTGCTCAGGTGTTTGAAAGCACCCGAGGGGTTGGCGTCGGCGATCGGGTCGAACAATCCGGTCAACTGCTCTCGGTCACCTTGGGGCCGGGGTTGCTGGGCCAAGTATACGATGGCCTGCAAAATCCCCTAGAAAGTCTGGCAGTCGGTCACGGCACCTTCCTGCCCAGAGGGGTTTACGTCCCGTCTCTGAACGTGGTGAAAAAATGGTCGTTCGTTCCTGCCGTTGAATTTGGTACGCGGCTCGGGGCTGGAGATACCCTCGGGACTGTGCAGGAGGGTCGCTATACCCACAAAATCATGATTCCCTTCAATCAGCCGGGAGAGGTGGAAGTGACCTGGATTCAGGAGGGCAGCTTCACGGTCGATACTCCCATCGCCCGCATTCGAGCTGAGACGGGTCGGGAGCGAACTTTGACTATGGTCCAGCAGTGGCCAGTGCGTCGTCCCTTGCCCCAACTGTTGTTAGATCGGCGCTATTCCGAGCGACTCTATCCCCAAGAGCCACTCATTACTACTCAGCGGATTATCGATACCTTCTTTCCCATTGCAAAAGGAGGCACAGGCTGTATCCCCGGTCCCTTCGGGGCAGGCAAAACTGTCCTGCAGAATATGATTTCGCGCTTTTCCGATGTCGATATTGTCATTGTGGTGGCCTGCGGCGAACGAGCGGGAGAGGTGGTAGAAACCATTACTGAGTTTCCCAAACTCACCGATCCCAAAACGGGTTCTTCGCTGATGGAGCGCACCATCATTATTTGCAATACATCCTCCATGCCTGTGGCCGCCCGCGAGGCATCCATTTACACCGGCCTCACCTTAGGCGAATACTACCGGCAGATGGGATACGACGTTCTTTTAATTGCCGACTCCACCTCCCGTTGGGCTCAAGCCATGCGAGAGACCTCGGGACGCATGGAGGAAATCCCGGGGGAAGAAGCCTTCCCGGCCTATTTGGATTCATCCATCAAGGGGGTTTACGAGCGAGCGGGATCGATCCGCACCAATGATGGCAGTCTCGGCAGTTTGACGACGATCGGCACCGTTTCCCCTGCGGGCGGAAACTTTGAGGAACCCGTTACCCAGTCAACCTTAAGCACCGTCAAGACCTTTTTAGGACTGAGTGCTGATCGCGCCTATAAACGGTTCTACCCCGCCGTCGATCCCCTCATCTCTTGGTCCCGTTACTCGAATCAACTGAAAGATTGGTTCGAGCGGAAACTGCATTCTGGCTGGACCGGCCAAGTCCGCGAGGCGATCGCCCTGTTGAAAAGCGGGGACGGTGTCTACCAAATGATGCAAGTTACAGGAGAAGAGGGAACGCCTTTGGAGGACTTCATCACTTACCAGAAATCTCTATTCTTAGATATGGTGTATCTGCAGCAGGATGCTTTTGATACCGTCGATGCCAGTGCGCCGCTGCAACGACAGAAAAGCACATTTTCGCTGGCATACGATCTAGTTAAACGCGAGTATAAATTCGAGGATAAATCATCTGTTAGGAGCTACTTCACTCGTATGACTGGGCTGTTTAAGAACCTCAACTATGCACCAGATCCTTCTAAAGAACGGTCCGATCTGAAGAGGCAAATTATCGAACTAGCTGATTCAGTGACAGCCTAAACTACGTCTAGCCAGAAAACCGTAGTTTTAAAAAAATGCCTGAAACTATTATGGGGAGATAGCTTCAGCCTCGATAGATTACCTCTAGGAAGCTCTAACCCTCTACGCGGACGGAGTTGATTCATAATGGGAGGAAACTGCTAAAGACTCCCCAAGGCTCTTTAAAAATCTTCACTTCCATACTATTAGCACACTCGAACGAGCGTGTTATTATAAAGTGTAAACATCACGAGCTTAGGTTATTCTCGCTAGTCCTATTTGTCTAAGCTTGTTCAGTATTTAAATTGCCTCGGTGTACGCAATCGATTGCTCGGTGTATGTAATGAAATCGAGAGTTCGAGTGAATAGAGGCTGGCTAGATGACTGGGATCGATAGCTAGAATACCGAGGGCTCGTTCGATCGCTCTTTGTAACAAACATCATCGACCTTCTGAGAGAGGTGTTTTTGTCATGGTGACTATCTCTAAACGCCGAAGGAGACTAGTAAGGTTTGATACCCTTTGGGAGCAATTTTGCGCGTGGATGACCAGTACCGATAATCGGCTCTACATTGGTTGGTTTGGCGTACTGATGATTCCGACTCTACTGACTGCTTCCATTTGCTTTATCCTTGCCTTTATCGCTGCGCCGCCAGTAGACCTAGATGGCATTCGCGAGCCCGTTATCGGCTCCCTTGCGGGTGGCAACAATCTCATCACCGCAGCGGTCGTACCCACCTCAGCGGCGATTGGGCTACATTTCTACCCCATTTGGGCCGCTAGCTCTCTGGACGAGTGGCTCTTCAATGGCGGTCCTTACCAACTGATTGTGCTGCACTTTCTCGTCGGGATTCTCTGCTTTATGGGACGGCAGTGGGAGTTATCCTATCGGCTCGGAATGCGTCCCTGGATTGCAGTTGCCTTCTCGGCACCGGTGGCAGCAGCGATCGCCGTTTTGCTGGTCTATCCCATTGGCCAGGGGTCTTTTTCGGAAGGACTGCCTCTCGGCATTGCGGGCACGTTTCATTTCATGTTGGCCTTTCAAGCAGACCACAATATCTTAATGCATCCCTTCCAAATGCTGGGAGTCGCGGGTGTCTTCGGGGGAGCGTTCCTCTCTGCCACGCACGGCTCGCTGGTGTCCTCGTCGCTCATCCGCGAAACTTCCGATCTAGAGTCGGCAAATAGGGGATATCGCTTCGGCCAGCAGTCAGAAACCTACAATCTGATGGCCGGTCACTACGGTTATCTCGGTCGCGTTTTGTTCCGGGGCTTGGGGTTCCAAAACAAGCGCTCCATTCATATGCTGTTGGCTGCCTTGCCGACCGTCGGCATTTGGTTTGCGGCTCTGGGCGTGGGCATTATGGCCTTCAACTTGAACGGGTTTAACTTCAACGCCTCAATCCTCGACAGCAGTGGACGAGTGATTGGCACGGAAGCCGATCTCCTCAATCGGGCAACGCTAGGATTGCAGGTCATGCATGCTCCTAACGCCCATAACTTCCCCTTGAGACTGGCCAGTAGCGAACCGATCCCGGTCAGCCTGTCAGATCCCGCTCTGCTGGCTGCATGAGCTCGGACCGTTCGCTCCCCTCAATCTTGCGCCTAAACAGAACCACATCATCCCGTCGATACACTGACTCGAACTGCGGGCTGCGCTCGACCTGTTGCAGGAGCCGACCGGCATACTCGGGGGAACTGGACCAGCCGGGATGGCGCAGGTTGAGTAAGACAAAATCAAAGGCTTCTGCCGTTGCGGGCGGGTTGGCAACCTGGGTGGACTGAATAGTGGCGCGGTGGCTGAGGTGAGGGACAATCGAGGCAGTGGTCAAGACGCTGCCTCGAGGTTCGACTAAGGCGATCGCCTCTCGGGTTGCTGGGGCCGTATCGAGCTCGCCCACATAGCGCGTCCAGAAATATCCAAACTTCGCTAAGGCCAAAAAGGCCAGGATCGACAATATTGTCATGGCCCGCCGTCCTAACGCCCGTCGCCGTCCTACCGTCAGACCGCCAATGACTGCCAGCATCAAAAAGGGCAAGATGGGCAACTGATATTGATGCACCAAGTCTCGCTGGGCATCCACTGTAGACAGCACGTTCAGCCCTAGCGCCGGCAGCGCCGCAATCAATGGGGCCAGCTTTTGAATCGAGAGCGCCCAAATGGCGGGTAACAATAACAAAGCCAAATACCCAAGCGTCTCTAATGAAAACACCTTTCCCAACGCCAAACCGGGTTTTACGAAAAAATTCAAGACAATCTCGGGAATAGAATTGCCCAAATAGGCGTATCGCGCCAACCCTGCATGTTGGCTGCCCGACTTAAACAAGGGCACGATCGCCTGCGTCGCGATCGCAAACCACAGGCTGCCAAATCCCAGCGCCAAGACCCCGCACAACCACTTGCGTTCGGCCACTAACAGCCAAATTCCCATCGCAGCCACGGGTAGGGCCAAGATAAATTTACAGCCCGCCGCAAACACAATGGCGATCGCAAACCCCAGCGGGCGATCGCGTTTGGCCGCCAAAATCGCCCCCAATAAGGCCGGGACCGCCATCACCTCGGGATGAAAGTCAAACAGATTGGCATTGAACAGAGCAGGATAGAGCAAATAAACCGCTGTCGTGCCGATTGCCTGCGATCGATTCAAGCCCCCCATGCGAGCCAAATGCCATAGCGGCCAAGCCCCCAAAGACAAGCTCGCCGCCTGAATGGCAAATAGCCAGGAAACGCTGGGATAGAGCCAATAGAGGGGAGCCACGAGGTAAAAGGCCCAAGCGGCATGATCGGCCATATGGTGAATAGAATTGATCGTGCAAAAGGGGGGCAACCCCCGGCTCATCAGGTAAGCAACCTGATCGAAAATGCCCAGATCGAAGGCAGTGGATTGGAAAAGATGGTGCCGCGCACTGCTGCAGACAAACAGAATGAGCGTGTTGAGGGCGATCGCGCTCCAGACTGCTGCAGGCGTTCTTTCGAGGGGCTGGGTCGAGAGACTGTGGGATTGGGCGATAGGGGACGATACGTCAGTCATGAAACCTGTCTGGAGCGATCGACCCCTATCCTACAGGTCTGCAGGGGAACAGAGGGGGGCGAGCGGCGTCGCCCTAAAACTTCTCCCCAAAACCAAAGTGAACGCGACCGCTATCTTCCCCTTGACCGATGCCGTAATCCACCCGAATGGCACCGACCGGAGACTGCACTCGCACGCCCGCCCCGATGCCAAACGCGCTACCCAACAAACCTTGCGCATCCGTCGGGTTGCCAAAAACCCCATCTGCCGTGCCCAGATCGGTACCGTAATCGGCAAATAGCGCGCCCCCAATAAAGTTAAACACGGGGAAGCGATATTCAGCACTGGCGAGCGCAAAACTTTGGCTCGTGCCCACGCGACCCTCATCAAAACCGCGCACGGAGTTAGCGCCGCCCAACAGGAACGAATCAAAGGGGGCCGTATCGCCAAAGATGCTCCCGGAGCGCACGTCAAACGCCAACACTTCGGGGGAGCGTCCCTCAAATTTCAAAAAATTCACCGGAATGAAGTGACTGTAGCTCACCTCCGCCCGGTTGCGGGTGAGACCGTCGTTGAGGATGAAACCCGCTATAGATTGATCGGTCGAGAGCCGCAGGATGTTACCTCGACTGGGCAGAATCGGATCGTCGCGCAAATCTCGAACGACACCGAAGCGTACGCTGGAGAGGCTGTTGGTATCCCCATCTAAGGTGAGGGGCTCGTCATCGTCGCGATCGCGAATACTGACAAATTGCTGTTGAACTCCGAGGCTGGCCCGCCAGTTTTCCGAAATAGGGCGGGCTAATGTGGCGGCTGACCCCAACCGCACAATATCTTGGTCGTCGTCGAAGACGCGATCGCTGGAAAATCGGTTGAACGCATTCACATTTAAGGAGGTGGGGGTTTCCCAATGGGCAATGCGGGGATCGGTAAAGCCGACATCGAACAGCAGCTCTTCGGTCCCCACTTGAATGTCTAAGCCCAGCCGTTGGTTGTTGCCGCCGAGATTTTGTTGAGAAATGCTCAAGGTACCGAATATGCCTGCCCCCGAGCTGAGCCCGCCCCCAGCCGAGAGAGAACCGGTATTGCGCTCTTCGACATTGACCGTCGCAACCACGTTGTCGGGGTTATCTCCCGGTTCTAGCGATAGATTGACATCCTGGAACAGATTGAGGGCGAACACATTCTGCAGGTCGGTCTGAACTGTATTGCGGTTGAACACCTGCCCCGGTTCCAGTTCCATTTCCCGCGTCACAATAAAATCGCGGGTGCGATCGTTGCCAGCCACGCGAATATCTTCAATCACCCCTTCGGCCACCTCCAAGACCACATCGCCATCTTCGGTCGAGCGCACGTCCTTAACACTCGCCAATACGAATCCCTGTTCGGCATACCAGGCTTCTAACTGCTCGACAGCCAACTGGAGATCGCTAAAGTTCAAGGTTTCGCCAGCTTGCGGACCGAACAAATCGCCCACCACCTCATCGGGCAGAACCGTCGTATTCTCAGCACGGATGGAACGCACAATCGGGTTGGGGCGGACTTCGTAGGTTACCCGTACCCCTAAGGCGGTATCGGAGGGGAGTGCCTCTACATCGGCAAAATAACCGGTGGAAAAGACGGAGTTAATGTCTTCTTCTAGCTGAGTGCGGGTGGTGGTTTGACCGGCCTGCGTGCCAATGGCCTCGTAAATTTCGCGGATTAAAGCGGGGTCTTCCGTTCCCAGAATCAGCACTTCTGCCACGAGCACTTCGGGTTCGCCTGCGGGCGGATTGGATTCTGTTGGAGCTGCTTGTGGAGGCGCTTGGACGACACTGTCTTCAGAGCCTGTTTCTGGAGCTGCTTGAGCTAATAAAGGTGGCGCTGCCAATCCTTCTGTGGGTGCTAACGCAAAGCAGGCCATCAGGGCAGTCACCGACAGCGTAGTGCCGTTTATCCAAGATAGATTCATAACCACTCACTCGCACAGTTAAGGAGAAACAGAAGTTTGGAACACTTTCACGCAAACTCAGATGTTCGTGCAAACTCAGATGTTCGTGCAAACTAAGAGGATGCATCGAGGTTGACGATCGCCGACTGAAGAAGCAGCTTCCGCTAGGTATTGTTACATATATAGGTATTGTTACATATATCCCTAGTTAGCCCAAATTATAGCAAGATCGTTCCCAATCGAAGACATCGAGCTGGGGCCAAAATGTTCGCTCCCTTGCTGAATCCAAGGCTGCAGCCCCTACAGAGTAAATGTGAAATCATTCACTAACATTCCCGGCATTAAGGCCCCCCCCAGCGATCGCCATTCGTAGGTTCCCACATTGGGCACAAACTCTTGAAACGCGGTCAGCTCTTCTAAGTTATCCCCCAGAAATGCGTAGAGGCTTTCGTCAAAGCGCAAATCGGTAATGGGGGCAACAACCTCGCCGCTCTCAACCCAAAAACAGGCATAACGGGTCATACCAGTGATGCGACCGCCCTGGCGATCGCTCCAGTTCAAATAATGCAAATTCGATAAATACAACCCCGTCCCCAACCGCTGCAAGATCTCATCGTCGGAGAGCCTCCCGGGAGAAACCTGCGGCGCGCGCAAGCTCTCCGATCCATTGGCGGCGTTACTCTTAACCCCGTACTCTTTGGCTGTGCGGGCATTGACCAGTGTATTGACCAGTTCCCCTTCCACAATCACGGGCACCTCCTCTGGGGAGACTTCGCCTAACTGGTTGAAGCGCGGTACTGTACCGCGACTGAAGTCTTCTCGCAGCGTCAATCGCGGCGACAGAGTTTTCCCCTCCTTCAGCTTGGCCAGAGCACTTCCCCCCTGCCGCATCGAGGCTTCGCTCACCGCCCCCCAAGACAGCATGCCCAGCAGATCGGCCACGGCAGCGGGAGCAAAATAAGTGCGATATTTCCCCGGCGGTAGGGAGCGGGTGGGGCGATCGAGCAAATCGAGCTGGGTCTTAGACTGGCGAACTCGCTGCTCGAACTGTGCTTGATTCCACTGCTGACCGGCAAGGGTCGCCTTTACTGCTTTTTGCGAGGGGGCGATCGCCGAATAATCCAGCACAAACGTCTCGGTGGCAAACCAATGGCGCTGTCCGGCAGAGTTACGGGTAGCCCGCAGTATCGGCCCCGAGGCATAGCTCCCGGTAAAATCAATTCCCTGCACCGCTGGCAAAATTGCCTCTGCAGCCCGTTCGGGGGCTAATAGCCGACCGGAATAAGTCTCTCGACTGGACCCTAAATTGTCGGGCAGGACGACATAGGGATCTGGTGGGAGTTGAGGCAGATCCTGTCGCAAGTCAGCCAATTGCGCGATCGCCTCGGGGCGATCGCTCTCCAGATCGCCAGTAAAGGGGAACGAAGCATAGGCAGTCCGGTCCTGGCAAATCAGTTGCAGCTTGATGGCCGCATCGGCCACTGTCCCAGATTGACGCACTTTGCCGCCATTGAAACGCATGAAATGACTGGCTTCCCCCGTCAGCTCGATCGCCAGATGCTCCCCTGGCCCCAACCCGTCCAGGAGGCGATCGCAGAGGCGATCGAACCTGCCTTCCCAACGCTCGAACTCGGATAAACTCACGCTGCACCTCCAAACACCTCGATCGCCTCAAACGCACAGACCGGCGACCCGTGACCCACCTGAATGCATTGGTTGGGTTCCCCTTTACCGCAGAAGGGAGTGCCGTAGAGTTCGAACGTACTGCGATCGCCCACCTGGACTAGATTTTTCCAAAAGTGACTGCTAATGCCTCGATAGTTGGGATTGCGCAGGGTTTTGGTCAAGCGCCCATTTTCGATGAGCTTGGCATATTCGCAGCCAAACTGAAACTTGTTGCGGTAGTCGTCAATTGACCAAGAGCGGTTGGATTCCATGTAAACCCCCCGCTCGATGGAACCCACAATCTCATCAAAAGAAGCATCGCCCGGTTCTAAATTCAGGTTGGCCATGCGATCGATCGGGGCTCGATTCCAGGAATTCGCGCGGAAATTGGCCACCCCGGGCACCCCCGCCCGCACTTGGCTTTCCAGACTGCCCAACCCCCGCAACAATTGCCCCCGCTCGATTAAATATTCCCGCTGGGCGGGCAGACCGGCATCGTCAAAGGCATAACTGGCCAGCTCCCCCGCCACGGTCGGATCGAAGGTCGCATTCATCAGGGGCGAACCGTACATGAGGGAGCCAAAATCCGAGAGCTTGACAAAGCTCGATCCGGCGTAATTGCGCTCGTCCCCCAAAATTCGATCTAACTCCAGCGGATGCCCCACACTTTCGTGAATCTGCAACATCATTTGGTCGGGGGCGAGCACCAGGGTGGTGGTGGTTTCGGGGCACTCCTCGGCATCGAGCAACTCGATCGCCTGTTCGCCAATTTGACGAGCGCGAGTCAAGACCTCTTCTGGATGCAGCACTTCAACCCCTGCCTGATAGCAGCGGGCCATCCAGCCATTGTCCGTTCGCTGTTGCGTAATGGTTCCGTCCCGAGCGGTTGCGGTGTAATGGGTGTTGACAGCCAAAAATTTCTGGTACACATCCGAGCCATTACTGCTGACAAACCGCTGTTCTGTCTCCACCGTCTGAGCCATCGCGGAGGTTTTCACCACTTTGTCCGATACCCGCATGGTGTCGCACACCTGCACGAGCAGCCCCACCAAGTCCGATGCGCTCAGGGCTTCGAGGGGTTTTTGGAAGGGGGAACTGTACTGACCGACGGCCTTCGGTCGCACGGCAGGGGTAAAGGCGCGAACGGCCCAGGCAGAACTGGCGAGGGCTTGTTGGCGAGCTCGTTCGGCGGCGGCTTGAATGCTGTCTGGCTGCAATCGCTGGGTAGCGGCATAGCCAAATTGTCCGTTAGCTAAGACTTCAACCATGATGCCGCAACTGCGACTGCGCCCGTTACTTTGGGGGTGACCGTCGCGGACAGAGCGAGTGGTGCTTGCCTCGGAGATCTGGCGCAGGCCCACCCAGTCAGCATCAATACGCAGATTGTTCAGACACTTGTGCAAATCGAGTTCCATGAGCGCGCCCCGTGCGATCGCGTGAGATATCGCCAGCTTAAAACTTAGCGTTTTGAGATGCCACCGAGCTTGCGCGGGATTGGCGAGCTCAAACCACGTGAGTTCGACAAGAGACTGGCCCCCATCCCCTAACCCCTTCCCCCCTCGCGAAGCGTGGCGTCAGCCGTAATTTTGGGGGAAGGGGAATAGAACGGTAGATTGCGGGTTTGAGGCTGCTTCTCCCCTCTCCCAAACTTGATGCTGCTGGCGAAATTCATATTCCGAAACATTGGCCATTTGTCTAGATGCCTGTGGCCCCCTTCCCCTAACCCCTACCCCCAACTTTGGGGGCAGGGGAACAAGGCCCCGTAAGGATTTTCGGCTGTTTCTCCCCTCTCCCAAACTTGGGAGAGGGGCCGGGGGTGAGGGCCATGCAGAGGACTTGCACCATGCCAATATTTCTAAATGTTAAATTGGCCAGCAGTATCAAACTTGGGCGAGGGGTCGGGGGTGAGGGCAATGCAGAGTCATCGAACTCAGGTCAAACCCGGCACGATGCTGACTTGGAGCAACCCCTCCTTCACAGCAAAACCGGCAATATTCAGAGACATTTGCTCCTTACCTTGCCGGTTTTGCAGGGCTGATTCAGCCGGTCTTGCGGTTCAATCAAGCCGCTTAGTACTTCGGAATCGTGGGATCGTAGGCATCGCCCCAAGCAAGGATGCCACCCTTGAGGTTCTTGCCGCTGATGCCAGCCTCTTGTAGCTTCCTCAGTGCCTTAGCCGATCGCATGCCGCTCTTGCAGTGAACGATTAGCTCGGAACCGTTGGTCAGCTCGCGCACGCGCTCTACGCCATCGCCACTTTCAATATCGGAGAGGGGAATCAAAGTGGCCCCTTCAATATTGCAAATGTCGTACTCGTTAGGATTGCGCACGTCAACCAAGACGAAATCTTTCTGGCTATCTATGCGCGCCTTCAGGGCAGCCACATCGATTTCCACAATCGAGTTGCTGGTGTCTTCCTCGGCTGCAGCCGCTTGAGGAATGCCGCAGAACTGCTCGTAATCGATCAGCTCCGCAATCGGTGGAGTCTCGGGATTCTTGCGCAGCTTCAACTCTCGGAACTTCATGTTCAAAGAATCGTAGAGCAGCAAACGACCGTTCAGAGTTGTTCCCTCGCCCAACACAATCTTGACAGTTTCAGTCGCCTGAATTACGCCAATCAGACCGGGCAAAATCCCCAGCACGCCACCTTCAGCACAGGAGGGTACCAGGCCGGGGGGCGGGGGCTCGGGATAGAGGTCTCGGTAGTTGGGGCCGCCCTCGTAGTTGAAGACCGTTGCCTGACCTTCGAACCGATAGATGGAGCCGTAGACGTTGGGTTTGCCGGTTAAAACGCAGGCATCGTTGACCAGATAGCGGGTGGGGAAGTTATCGGTCCCGTCCACCACGATGTCGTAGTCGGAAAAGATCTCTAGGGCATTGCTGGCTTCTAAACGGGTTTCGTAGAGATCGACCTGGCAGTAGGGGTTGATTTCTAGAATGCGATCTTTGGCCGACTGAATTTTGGGCTTGCCCACCCAAGAGGTGCCGTGGATAATTTGGCGCTGCAGATTGGAAGAATCGACCACGTCGAAATCCACTAAGCCGAGACGACCGATACCGGCAGCCGCTAGGTAGAGCAGCAGGGGAGAGCCCAAGCCGCCGCTGCCAATGCACAGCACACTAGCCGCTTTGAGGCGCTTTTGGCCTTCGAGGCCCACTTCTGGGAGGATTAGGTGGCGCGAGAAGCGCTCCATTTCGTCCCGAGATAACTCGATTTGGGAAGTGTCTAGATTCACCATGATTTAGCAACCTCCCGCAATGGAAGGAACGATACTGATGGTTTCGTCACCCGTGACGGGCGTATCTTTGCCCTGCTCCAGGTGGCGGATGTCTTCGTCGCCTAAATAAACGTTCACGAAGTTCCGTAACTGGCCTTCCTCATTGTAAAGATGGCGCTTGAGATCGGAATAGGTTTCGGTGAGGTTATCTAGGATCTCGCCGATGTTGCTGCCTTCGAGTTCCACACTGTCTTGGTTGCTAGTGTAGGCTCGCAGCGGGGTGGGGATGAGAACTTTTACAGGCATAGTTCGAGGGGGTCGGTAGCAGCAAGTGGACGTGCAAACTTGTGGGTCGGGGATTTAGTCTAGCAGTCTAGCGCAGGGGTTGCCGGGTCGGGGTCAAACGATCGTAGGCTGGGTTGTTTCAATCGACTGCTCGATGCATCGATCGGTGGAGTCCAAAACCCAACTGCGCAGGTCGGCAGCCGCTCCAGCCATAATGCTGACAATGACACAGGAATATCCCCACGGAAAAGCATGTTGGCGATCGAATTCAGATGGGATGGCAGGGTGGTTGGGGTGGGAGTGGTAGGTGCCTACAACGCCTAAGCCTGAGGAGCGAGCGTAGTCGTAACCTCGTTTGAAGTCAGCGGGCTCAATCAGGAAGCGACGATTTTTCGATTCGCCGTCAGCCACAGGATTTTCGGCAGAGTCCCAGGTGTTATCCACTTGCCACAAAGCCTCGATCGCCTTGTGTTCCTGTCCGTCCTGCAGCTCGATATTGCCCAATAGCAAACCGCAGCACTCTTGCGGGAAAGCCCGTTCGCCATGTTGTCGAATGGCATCCAAGTGTTCGGGGGTCAGATGCAGCGTCATGAATCTCGCCTATTCCGATGGGAATACTGGACTTTATTGATTGTCACACAAAAACCTGCGATCGCGGGCTGTGCTAGACCGCAGTCTACTGACTAGTTATTCTTTCATGATGCAGGCGATCGCCATTCCACATCCCCCCTAACCCTCTTTCTAGAGCCGAGGCAAGGAGAACCTGACAACAACTAGAGGTTCCCCAGCTATTACTTCCATCTCCCAATTTTGGCAGAAGGGCTGGTGGGGGAAGAGCGGTTCGGCGTTGTTTTAATCTTCGTCGTCGTACTTTTCTTCTTCGCCCATCAAGACGCTAATGTCCTCTTCTTCGGGGCGGTTGAGCTCGGTGGTGGGGACGACCTCGATCAGCCGTCCCTGAGCTTTGAGCCAATCCAAAATAGACAGGGTGTCGCTCATGGGGACGATGGGGGCGCGGCCTTTGAGGGGCTCTTCGCGTAGAGAGGGATTGTGCATGGAACTCTGGCGGTCAGTGGTATAGCCTATCTATCGTACTTTAATCAGATACGCTAGCTGTCACTCTCGTCTTCACCAATTTTGGGAACGAAGTCGGGGCGTTCGGCGTTTTCCCAGCCTGCAGGGCGCTTGGAGTTGTACCAGGCGAGAGAACCTAGTGTCACAGCAGCAATAAATCCGATGGCTCCCACGGCTAGGGGGGCGATGGGGATGTCTCCAATCATCATGTCTTAACCTTTATTTATATTTGATTTAGCTAGTATGACACGGCGCGTTCGCGATCGGTATTGCGAGGGGCTGTGACTACTCTCACCGCTAACCCTACGGGTCTAGCGGGAGCTTCTCAGACTCACGAGTGAGAGTTGCTGTTTCACAGGCATCCCAGCGGATAAGCCTCCACAGCCAGAGAGCGGTAGTCCAACCGCCCTGCGTTTAACTATCCTATCCCCCTCACCGCCAAACGCTCTGCGTTCTGGCGGGAGTACCCCGGAGGTCATGATGGGATTTCCATACAGCTCTGTCGCTGTTGTGGGGAGTTGGCTTAAACCAAGAGGTTGTGGGTGGATTAAATGTTGGTTGGGAGAGGAAGTGTAAGAGGGGCTGGAACTTCGGAAGGGGAGAGGTGTTTGAGGTGGGTTTCTATAATGTCTTCGATTTCTCGGGGGAAGATGAGGCGGGTTTTGGGTTGAGTGTGGGCTAAGGAGTTAACTAGGGGGGAAAGATCGGCGATTTCGCGATCGCCGCGATCGCCTCTCAAACAAATGCCTTCTTGGTAGGGGGTGTAGCCGCGTGCGTAGGAGGAGCGGACGCCGAGATAATAGTTGGCAGGTAGGTCAAGTTTGGCAAGGGCGGCTGCGGCTGCGGCTTGTAGATCTGCTTGGCGATCGGGGGGGAGTGCGGCGATGTTGCGGGCTTTAAACAGATCGCGGTCTAGATAGCGCCGCGCGAGATCGGCCAGGACGGGATCGGGATGGTCGCACCAGAAGCGAATGGGGTATTGGAAGAGGATGTCGTCGGCGGCTAAGTACAGATCGAGGGGGAGCTGGTCTACAGGGCCTTGCAGCCATGCGGTGAGGATGCGATCGCAACTCAGTTCGCCTGCTTGGAGGAGGGTGCGGGCTCGTTCGTAAAGTTTGGTCAGGACAAAGCGGGCGGCGATGCTTTTGGGGTGGTGGTAGACCTGCGCGTACATGAAATAACGCACCACTAAGTAATGTTCGATCGCGCCTAAGCCTTTGCGTTCGGGGATGGTTAATTGCTGGGTGGCAGGGTCGTAGCCCAGGACAGTGACGATGCGATCGAGGTCGAGGCGGCCATATTGGGCTCCGGTGTAGTGGCTGTCGCGCAGCAGGTAGTCGAGCCGATCGCAGTCCAGTTGGCTGGAGATCAGTTGGCTGACAACGGGAATGGGGAAGCGGTGGCGGTAGACCTGTTGCAGTTGGTCGGCGAGGCCGGGTTCGCAGATATCGAATAATTCGGCGATCGCCAGATCTTCTTTGACGATGCGGCAGGTCCAGAGTTCGTGATGGCAGCCAAAAATCTCTTCTCCGGCGTGGCTGAAGGGGCTGTGGCCGATGTCGTGCAGCAGGGCGGCGACGAGGGCAACGGAGCGGTAGCGGCGCAGGTCTTCGTGGTGTTGGGCCAGTTGGTCGAAGATCCGTCGGGCGACGTGGAGGACTCCGACGGAATGGGTAAAGCGGGAGCCTTCCGCACCGTGGAAGGTGAGGGAGGCGGTGTCCAATTGACGGATGCGGCGCAGTCGCTGAAAGGCGGGAGTATCGATTAAGCGAATCAGCAGGGCTTCAGTGCGATCGCCCCCATCCAACTGAATCGATCCGTGTAGCGGATCGTGATAGGTTCTGGATTTACAAAATCTGAGCACCATCGGCGGAGCTCCCGACGCGCTGAATGTTTGGCGATGGTGTGAGTTGGGCCACTGACTTGGGTTGACTGGGGCTGCAGTTTGACTCCACCTAGCCAAACCTTACTCCCTCAGACCGGCAGGCGCTGCAAATCGGGTTTTTCTTCTGGCACGATCGCCCCTTTGACGGGACAGACCTGCAGGCAGATGCCGCAGTCAATGCAGGTTTCGAAGTCAATCCAGAAGTAGTCGGTGCCTTTAGCATTTTTGGTGTCGGCGGGGTGGATGCAGGCGACGGGACAAGCCTCAACGCAGTCGGCTACGCCTTCGCAAACGTCGGTGACAATGGTGTGGGGCATAGATTCCTCTCGCGAATAGCATCACTAGCCTAGATTAAAAATTGTAAACCGAGATGTGGAGAGAAATCGCCCGTCTCGGCAAGACAAAGACAACGACTGAAAGATTTGATTGGGACATAGGCTCGATTTGAGTGTACGGCCTTTTGCCGGATAATATGGAAGCATCTGAATGAATCGATCCTGTCATGGCTACTTCTTCAAAATCGATGGCCCGCCTTGAAGCTCGGGTCGATCCCGAAATGAAAGCACTTTGGCAGCAAGCGGCTGAGCTTCAGGGATGCAGCCTGACTGACTTTGTGGTGTCAAGTGTGCAAGAAGCTGCTTGCAAGGCGATCGAGCAATATCGAACCTTAAATCTGAGTCGGCAGGATAGCGAAGCATTTGTAGATGCGCTGTTAAATCCACCACTTCCTAATGAAGCCTTAACAACAGCAGCAGCACGCTACCGACAAGCGATTCAGTCCTAATGACTTTGCAGTTCGAACCCTTCGATAAACGCCGACACGATCGCGCGAGGTTCACATGCAGAGAACTTAGCCTCGACGATTACATCCAAAAGCAGGCTTCTCAGGATCTCAAAAGGCGAATTGCTGCTGTCTTTGTCCTTGTTGACTCTCCTGATGATGCCATTCTAGGCTACTACACCCTCTCTTCATACTCGGTAGAGCTGTCCGAGTTGGGGGACAAGTTGGTCAAGCGTTTGCCGAACTATCCAAAACTGCCAGCAACTCTATTGGGGCGTTTAGCAGTCGATATCAATTATCGAGGTCGCGGGCTGGGTGAGTTGTTATTACTAGATGCATTGCAGAGATCCCTGCAGGCAGCCACACAGATCGCTTCACTGGCTGTGGTGGTGGATGCTTTAGATGAGCAGGCAGCCAAGTTCTATCAGAAGTATGGCTTTCAGCGGTTTCGACATAACCCTCTCAAGCTCTACTTGCCGATGAAATCCATTGAGTTCTTATTCCCAGGTAGTTAAAGCTGACAGTGCGATCGAGGACCGACGAAAACCTGGCGATCCCGTGCCGCACGATCGCCCATAAACCCTCACAGCGCGGTCAGCCACAGCACCCCCGGCAGCGTCAAGAAACTGAGCAAGGTCGAGAGCACAATGGTTCTAGCCACTCGAACCTTATCTCCCCCCAGCTCTGTGACCCAAATGAGAGAATTGACTGCCACCGGCATAGCCGCCTGCAAGACCAGAACCTGCAGATCCAATCCCTCTAATCCTAAGACTCTCCCGATACCGTAGGCTGACAGCGGCGATACCACTAACCTCAAACCTGCCCCCAAGAGCTCGCGATACCCGAAGGCAAACTGGGTCCGCGATAACTGTACCCCCAGCATGACCAGCGCAATCGGAATTGCCCCGCTTCCCAGCAGCGCGACCCCTCGCTCGATCGCCTGGGGCAGCGCTCCGCCCAAAGCTTGTAGCACCAACCCCGCCAGTGTTGCCCAAAAGACTGGCAGTCGCAGCGTCAAGCGTACGCCAGTTCTGATGCCTGCTCCCTTCAGTACAATCGGAAATAGGCTAGCAATCGTCAGGCTCGACACCACCAGATACAGGACCGCCCGCTCCAGACCCGCCTCCCCCAGCGAGAACAACACAAACGGCAGCCCCATGTTGCCGACGTTGGCAAATAGAGTGGTGGCGATCGCACTTTTCTGCTCGTCTGGAGAAAATTTGAGGCTGCGACCCAACCCCACAGCGAGCAGATATAGCAGGGCTGTGTTGAGTAAGAATGCAGCCACAATCGCGATCGCATTTCCGAAGGCCAGGGTTGTCTCCGTCAGGCTCGTCAGCACTAGTGCTGGCAGCATCACATAGATATTCACCCGTGCTAGCGTCTGTAAATCCAGCTCGAAGATGCGTCCGATCCAAGCGCCCGCGAGTGCCACCAATGCAATGGGCAGCACCGCTGAAATCAAAACAGCCATAAACAAAGCCGGAAGCTGATATCCTGCGTATCCTAGCGCCTCCGTTACTGCGATTCCCCGGACATATTTTGCGCAGATATTGCACGGGGCGGGAAAACCCCGCCCCTACAGGGACAAGGCTCCTGGTATTTTTTCAATCAATTGCAAAGACCCTGAAACACTGATTTCACCGTGGAGAATTCGGGGACTCTACTAAAGCCGCGATGCGGTCAGCTCGACATCGGCATACTGCCATGCCTCGTCAAACCGATCGCGCACCATCTGCGCCTCGTCCGATCGCCCTTGAGCTTCTAAGCTTTGGGTCAAACCAAACAGCGACCAGCCATTGCGCTCGTGGGCAACGAGATCCTGGCGATAAACGGCTTCTGCGGCCTCGGGCCGATCGGCTTCTAACAGCGCGGCTCCCAAAATCTGCCGTACCGGTAAATACCAATCTTCCGGCTCGTTATAGATCAGAGCATCCTCCAGCTCGACAGCAGTTTCTAGAGCGGCGATCGCCGTTTCTAGATCCCCACTCTGGCGGGCAATCTCGCCAGACAATACCTCTTTACTGATTTCCATCAGTCGTGCAACTGAGTTGATATCAAAGACAGTGACGGCTTCGAGTTCGGGGTCGGCGGCGATCGCCTTTACCCGAGCCAACTCTTGCTCGGCTTGCTCTAATTGACCGGTGTTAGCAAAAGCCATGCCGCGCGCATAATGCCACACGCCCATCGGATATGGCAGATTCACTTCGGGGGCAGGCTCGGCCAGAATTTCCTGCCAGCGACCGAAGCGGGCCAGTCCGTAGTAGGGAATCGCGTAAAAGTGCTGCAGCACCCCCAGTTCGGGCATTAGGTCTCGATTCACAGATGCCGCCAATTCGCGTGCCGTCTGGATGCTGAGCTCCCCTTGCCCTTCCATTGCCGCGCTAGACCACAAGAAGTGCTCGTTGTGGGGTATGTAGGCCAGCGGATAGAGTCCTTGAGCGTGACATTGGGTGACATAGTCGTCGTCAGCCGAGATCGCCGCTTGGTTCGACACCGCAGCATCGTGGTAGCGACCGACGTTGATGTAGATGTGGGAGGGCATGTGGACGAGGTGACCGGCCCCTGGCACGAGGGTCGCGAGGCGATCGGCTGTCGCTTCGGCCCATTCGGGATGGACGGCTTCGACAGCGTGAATGTAGAGGTGATTGGCTCCGGGATGATTGGGATCGTGGCTGAGTACAGACTCCAAGCTGTCGAGCAGTTTGCGAGTGGCCTCGCGAGGTTGGTCGTCCTCCGTCCAATAATTCCAAGGGGTGGTGTCCATCAAGGCTTCGGCATATAACACCGCCGCATCGAGATCGTCAGGATATTGCTGCACCACCTGGCCCATTGCCTCGGCATAAGCGCGATCGAGCTCGGAACGATCCTCCACGGGTGACGCTGGGTACCGTTGAGCCATCGCTGCGATATAGGCCCGTTCGAGTGGGGTGGCGCGATCGCTGAGCTCCTGTGCCCGCTGAATGGCGATATACGCCTCGGGCACGGCGTCGTCTGCCATGGCTGCATTAATATTGGGTCCTAACACGTAGGCCAGCCCCCAATGACACATGGCGCAGTCGGGATCGAGGCGAGCGGCTTCTCGGAACGAGCGAGCTGCTTCGGCATGGTTGAAGCCATAGGCGAGAACCAACCCTTGGTCGAAATAGGTTTGGGCCAGTGGGGATGTGGTTGAAATGGGGTGATGGGTGTCGCCCAGCCCTTCGAATAAGGGTGCTTGGGGGTCAATGGCGGCAACGCCGTTCTCGGCAGGGGCGCTGTCGGTGTTTTGGCTGAAGGCATGGGGCAACCCTGCCAACCCCAGCAACAGCAATGCAGCAATCAGGTAAGTCGTCAGTCGCTTCATTTGGAAAACCTCTCGATATCGATAGGTCAAAGATGCAAGTATTGGAGCGAGGGGGTCGGCTTGCGATCGCCTGCTCAGAGCCCAAACCCATCTTCGGTAGTGGGCTGCGGGAAATTCAAACAATTGCAAAATCCCGCTGCGGAAAATCCCCCAACTCCGGGAAGGAGTGCGGGAGCCATGCTTGCATTCAGTCAATATTTGTAGTGTGAGACACCATTTTAGCCCTCGCAACTGAGGATCGCAGGTTAAGCCCTCAACTTAAGCACATGCAAAATTCTCTGCCGAAAACCGCCGCTGCAACTGCGGTTGCGAGGGCGATCGCCCGATAGATATCTGCTCCTTCCAAACGTGTAACCCACAATTGAAGCAGGTCTACGCAACTACTTTCCCTACGGCGCACATTGAGCGACTCTTAATCTGAGAACAGGCTTGAAAGCTCATTTCTTACCTTGAAAGACTTACATTTCTGATGTGGTTATGGCTTCAAATCTTATCAAGCTGTTCGCGAGACTGGTTCCCCTTGGGCTGATTAACCACCGATCGGACTTTCAAGTATACTCTGAGCCTGCGATAACTCTTCCTCAGCGATCTCCGCTTCATACGTAGTGAAGTCCCTGAGCGAGCTGACAAAAGTCCCACGAAGCTGATGACAGGAGTAGCTCATCCACATTGGCTCGAACTGCTGGATTTCCAACGTTTACAAAGAGCGTAATTCACCTCTACATGTCTAATCCGGCTATCTTCAAGTGACGGAAAATTGTTATCTTAAGTTAGCCAGTTTTTGAACCAGATTAATTGCTAATTTAATAAAAAGATAGTATTACAATAAACTTACTTTAAAGTGGAATTTATTGATAACTACAAGCTCAGATTTTTCTAAGCATCATCTAATTCTCAAGACTGAATAGAAGATCTTATGTTGGATGCATCTCATGACCAGGAATAACTTGACTGAGAGTCGATGAAAGCAAAGTATTTTCTTAGACTACAGTGGAGAAATCTAGAATGGAAGAGTAAATATATTAACGGACTTGAAAATATTAACAGACTTGAAAAAATAGTAGCGCGGTAAACATGTTATGAATCGTCAAAAACTTCTACAAAAAACTGTCAACCCAATCGATATCAAAAGATTTGATTGTGTGGATCTGGTTGAAGCAATGGGGCAAATGTCCTTTCAAGCAAGGAATTTGTCTAGAGCTGCTCAAATCTACGATCGGATGATTCAAGATACCGACTGCAATATTATCCTTTGCCTTGCTGGTTTCTTATTCAGCGCTGGATTAAAGGAAATAGTTTATGACTTGATCGCCAATAATATGGTAGATGTGATTGTCTCGACGGGAGCTAACATCGTCGATCAAGATTTCTTTGAAGCCTTAGGCTTTCGTCATTACTTGGGCGATCCACTTGCCAATGATGAGTTACTAAGACAACAACAGATCGATCGAATTTATGATACCTTTATCTATCGATGAAAGACAGCTAAGGGAATGCGATCTTACTATTGCTGAAATTGCAAAATATTTGTCCCCCAAACCTTACTCTTCTCAAGAATTTATCCATCACATGGGCGAGTATCTTACACAACATGCTAAAGATACTCGCTCTGTCGTGTTAGCAGCTTACCAACATCAAGTTCCGATTTTTGTTCCTGCATTTAGCGACTGTTCTGCTGGATTTGGTCTGGTTCACCATCAGTGGAAGTCTCCAGAGTGTCATCTCACTATCGATTCAGTACGAGATTTTCGTCAGCTAACCCAGTGTAAACTAGCTTCAACTTATACAGGCTTAGTGACGATCGGTGGTGGTGTACCGAAAAATTTTGCTCAAGATACGGTAGTGGCTGCTGAATTACTAGGTTTTGAAACTAGCATGCACAAATACTCCATCCAGATTACTGTGGCAGATGAACGAGATGGTGGCTTATCGGGGTCAACTCTGCGTGAAGCTCATTCTTGGGGCAAAGTAGATAAGAAAGTCGAACAGATGGTTTTTGCTGAAGCTACTTTAGCGTTTCCTCTAGTTGCTGGATACGTCTACGGTAAAAATAACTGGCAGGAGCGCAAAGCTCGTTGTTTAGCCAGATTATTTTGCTCATCTCAAGTACCTCTCGCTTACACTTAGAAGTCTTCGGTGAAAGCCTTCCAATTCAAAGGTAGACCGAAGTATTCACTTCCATAATGATTTTAGTACGAGAATGATGTAAACCAACCTATCTAATACCATGCCAACTCAAACTATTTCCGTCATCCCTTTCCTGGGATCTGAAGTTGCGGCGGATTATGATTCAGCTCAAGTAGTCATTCTACCGATTCCTTACGAGGCCACAACAACTTATCGCCGAGGCTGTGAACATGGTCCATCAGCAATCCTCAAAGCCTCTCAACAAGTGGAATTCTATGATGAAGAGCTAGATCGGGAGGTCTGGACCATTGGAATTTATACTCACGATCCGATTGCCGATTCTCGTCATGGTTCTAGGAAATCCTCAGCTGAAATGCTTGCTGTTACCCAACACACTGTGCAGCGTTTAATTGCAGACAATAAATTTGCGATCGTGCTGGGTGGTGAACATAGCATTACAGCAGGTATCGTAGAAGCTTACCGACAGGCAGCAAATCCTAATGAACCCTTCACTGTTATTCAAATTGATGCCCACGGCGATCTACGCCATAAATATGAAGGTTCAATCCATAACCATGCCTGTGTGATGCGTCGAATTGTAGACATGGATTTACCAACAGTACAGATTAGTATCCGTAGTATCTGTAAAGAAGAAGCCGATCTAATAAAAGAAAAACAGCTCACTGTATTCCGAGCCCGAGAGATTGCTAAGCAGCCAGATTGGATAAAACAAGTACTCGCCAGCATTCCGACTCAAAAAGTTTTTCTGACCATCGATTTAGATGGAATTGACCCGACACTCATTCCTGGTGTTGGCACTCCAGAACCTGGGGGATTGGACTGGTATAGTCTCACGAGCTTCTTGCGACAAGTTTTTGAAAGTTATCAAGTAATCGGTTGTGATGTCATGGAGTTAGCACCTGTTGCAGACTCTGTCGTGTCAGAGTATACGACCGCTAAATTGATCTATAAGCTCATTAGTTACTACACATTGTTGAGGTCGGCAGAGAAAAATCAGGATGAATAAGGGAATGCTAGGAAGATTGTGTTAGGTAAGTCAGGAATTTAATGTGCTCAATCTTGCCTATTCTGATGTGAATTTCTCATAAACTTTATGCTCTAGATACCTAGATCTTAAAATCAAGATCTAGAGAAATATTTCCATCAGCTACAAAAATATTCACGGAGTTCAAAAAAGATGAAAATTGAATTAACAGACATCTCAACTGAACTAAAAGAACCATTCAACAATCGACGTATGGTTGAGCTAAAAAGCAACCCAAAGCGATTTTTACCAGCCATCAAATCAGATTCGTCTCATTTGTGGAAGATAGAAGATAGCGAAGAACTTTACCGGATTAAAAGCTGGGGGCAGCGTTACTTTTCAATTAATGCTGCCGGTCATATTACTGTTTGTCCCAAGGGCGATCGCGGCGGTTCTCTAGATTTGTTTGAATTAGTCAACGCTCTGAAGCAGCGTAACTTAGAACTGCCTCTGCTAATTCATTTTTCCGATGTATTAGAGGACTGCATTGAGTGGTTAAACTCTTGTTTTGCTAAAGCAATCACCCACTACAATTATCCTGGTATTTACCGTGGGGTGTTTCCCATCAAGTGTAATCCGCAGCGGCACTTAATTGAAGACTTAGTGCGCTTGGGTAAGCCTCATCAATTTGGTTTAGAAGCTGGTTCTAAACCAGAATTAATGATTGCTCTGGCGCAGCTGGATACAGCGGGAGCATTGATAATATGCAACGGTTATAAGGATCGGGAATACATCGAGACGGCGATGTTAGCCCAAAGATTGGGAAAAACGCCAATTATTGTTTTAGAGCAGATTGAAGAAGTCAATTTGGTGATTGCTGTCAACCGCCAGTTGGGGATTAAGCCAATCTTGGGAGTTCGCGCTAAACTCAGTACCCAAGGTGTAGGACGCTGGGGAACGTCAACAGGAAAGCGGGCCAAATTTGGTCTGACTATTCCTGAAATTATCCAAGTAGTTGACAAGTTACGGGAAGCCAATCTATTAGATTCATTACAACTGTTGCACTTCCACATAGGTTCGCAAGTCTGTTCGATTAATGCGATAAAAGATGCCATCAAGGAGGCCAGTCGAATCTATGTTGAATTAGCCGTCTTAGAGACAAACATGAACTATCTTGATGTCGGCGGTGGCTTGGCTGTCGATTACGACGGTTCCCAAAGCAATTTTCATGCTTCGAGAAATTACACTATACAGAACTACGCCAATGATATCGTGGCAGAAGTAAAGGAGAGCTGCTCTGAGCGTAATATTCCAGTGCCAACATTGATTAGCGAAAGTGGACGGGCGATCGCCTCCCATCAATCGGTACTAGTTTTTGATACCCTCAGTGTCAGCCAAGTCTCTTTTGAGTCACCAGAACCTCCATTAGAAGGAGAGTCTCCAATAATTACTCACCTTTGGGAAATATACCAATCTATTCACAAAGATAATTTCCAAGAACCATACCACGATGTGACTCAACTCAACGAAGAAGCCAGAAGTCGCTTCAATTTTGGACTTTTAAATATTACAGAACGAGCCAAAGCTGAGAAGTTTTACTGGGCTTGTCATCAAAAAATTCTTAATATAACTAGGCAGCTGGAGTACATACCAGACGAGCTGTCGGATCTAGAAAAAATTATGGCTTCCATCTACTATATCAATCTTTCTGTGTTTCAATCATCACCAGATTGCTGGGCGATTGACCAGTTATTTCCTATCATGCCGATACATTGCCTGGATGAAGAACCGACACAGCGTGGAATTTTGGCAGACCTTACCTGCGACAGCGATGGCAAAATTGACCGATTTATTGCTTTGCGAGATGTTAAGCCAATTTTAGAACTACACTCTATCAAGTCAGGAAAACCTTACTACTTGGGGATGTTCCTTCAGGGTGCTTACCAGGAGGTTATGGGAAATTTGCACAACTTATTTGGCGATACTAACGCTGTTCACATCCATCTAACCCCTAAAGGCTACCAGATTGAACATGTTGTCAAAGGAGACACCATAACGGAAGTGCTTGGCTATATGCAGTATAACTCCGACGATCTGGCTGAGAACATTCGCAAGCAAATTGAGCAAGCTTTGCAAGAAAAGCATATTACTTTGACTGAATCCCAACGACTACAGCAAAACTACGAGCAGAGTCTCAGCCAGTACACTTATCTATCCTCCTAGAAATTTGGCTATTCAGGTAGTTAGTGAATTCATGCTTGAACACTTAAATTTATCCTTTATCAATTGTTCAAAAGGAGATTATCATGTCTAAATTTGGAGCTTCTTCTTTTTCTAAACTTCCGCAGCATCCTGATGAATACGACTTCGGCTCGGACATAAATGAAGCTAATCGCATACTTTTATCTAAAGAATATGAACAATCGCAGAAAATAGAGTGTTTATTTAATTGGATATCTCGCTACAACCCCTGTTTTTTTGGTCGAGTAGCAGTTCGTCAGTCAGAAGGACTTTCTGTTGAAATTTGTTGGATATCAGAAAGCGAAATTGAGTTAGGTCAACTATATCTGATCGACAAAATACAAACTGCTCGACGCGCTTGGAAAGATAAAGCAGAAAAAGGTAAAAGTCATGGTTTTCTTATTTTCTTTAACAGTAAGCAATTAGCATTTGCCAAACCAAGCTTTGAACTACTTGATGTTTGCAGGTATGTATCTGATATATATTTTATTGAACATGCCCCCACTGAAACTGACGTCATTTACACAGAGGCTATTCCCCTCCGAGATAAAAATGAAAATCTAAGCATTTTCAAAGCTGGAGCGAATATTTTTTATCCTGGAGCTCACAAAACACGAAACCACGATCGTCGCATTCCTGGTGGATTAATGATTTCTATCAATTCACCTGGCCATTATGCTAATTCTCTCGTTTATCGAGATCTAGCTTCTTCTTTATCAGAAGCTATAGAGCATGTACGAAATCTTGCGTGGCTTTCAATAGGTAATGGTGGAATAGGTGATGAAAAAATGTATAGCACGACTTGGCATAATCAAGATCCATCGCAACTCCCATCAGAATGTCCGATGAAAAATCGTCCCCCTTACATTCCCAGCGATTTTTCTAAGGAAAATTACTCAGGTCTTTATCATACTGACATCCTTTCGCCTACCTCAGTGACAATCGATTCAAAGGAGATAGATGAACTGGAGGGAGATTACAAAGGCTGTGAAATATGGAAGGAGCTAAGAATTGATTACCTTACAGAGCGTCGTTTTAAACCCGGGGATCGAAATTATGCTTTGTTTCACGGACATCCAATTTCTGATGAAGCAAAATATCACAATCCATGGCCTCCGATTCGGGCCGTAAACAAACCAGGATTGACCTACGGATATTCAACAGGGCTTACACAAGCACAATATATGCATTGATGTAAGGCTTAATGGTGTAGAAAAGTCTTAGAATGCCTGCTGTGCCTGGAGTCTCAATCAGACAGGGGTAGCTTGAGGGAGGTGAATCATGGGATACTCAAGTTCCCAAATTGAAAGCGCCCATAGAAATGCCCCTGCTTATCGTCAATGGCTTGAGCAACTGCGTCAATGGACTGTGCCGACGATCGCCAAGACAACCTCGCCATATCTGGTTATTTAATCAACCCAGGAAAGGGATATGCCAAACTTATTATACCCGATGGATCTGACCAAATGGAGAGCAAAAGGATTTATGATCCTATCTGCTGCTTGCTGGGGGGGATCTACAGTAATGAGTAAGGCAGCATTAGAATATATTCCTCCTCTACATCTACTTATCATTCAACTTGCTGCAAGCATCACTTTACTATGGATGACGACACTGATAGTAAATCAACGATTATTTCTGAATTGGGCTGCCATCAAATATAGTTTGACTGGGTTCCTCGAACCAGGACTAGCCTATATTTTTGGAATGCTTGGATTGGTACTGACTACTGCAACCAAAGCATCACTACTGGGTACAACTGAGCCTATTATTGTTGTCATTATTTCCTGGCTTTTCTTACGAGAAAAAATCACTAGAAGCTTGCTTTATTCTGCTGGACTTGCTTTTACTGGTGTAATTTTAATTATCGGTCTTGATGCAGAAATTATTAATTATAATAATAGTGCTCTTGTGGGTGATATATTAATTTTTATTGGTACTTTTTGCGCAGCTCTTTATGTTATTTTTTCCCACCGAATAGTTGGCAACTTTTCCCCAGTTACTCTAGCAGCTGTTCAGCAAACTGCTGGTTTTATATTGGTAACTTTTGTCTGGTATACTGGAATACTAGGCGACGAAGTGTTAGATTTTTCATCCCTAGATTTAGGAATATGGTTTTTAGCAATATTTTCTGGAATCGTTCAGTATGCGCTGGCATTTTGGTTTTATCTCATTGCTCTCAAAACAATAACCGTAAGCAGTGCAGCACTATTCCTTAATCTCATTCCGGTTTTTGGTGTTGGTGCGGCTTATCTATTTCTAAATGAAAAATTAACGATTTTGCAGTGGCTAGGAGCAATTATAGTTCTTATTGCTGTGGCAAATATTTCTATGATACAAAGACAACGTGAAGTTCAAGTCAATACTCCGGACAGTTTTGAGACGGAGATGGAAGAAAAGCCACCCACCGTGTAGAGTGCGATTGTAGAAAAAATACACACCGATGGATAGCTTCAAAGAGATTCTAACCGGTCTGCTGGACTCAGCAGGCCATTTCACAAACCCCAACGCCAGTTTCTGCTGACCTTGATGAGCACAATTTTCGTGGTCTGTGGCAAGGTCAATTACACCAACCTCAGCCGCTACAGCGAACTATCCGAGCGAACCTATCGTCGCCACTTTGAGCAAGGACTGGGATTGGAGAGGCTCAACCAAACGCTGATAGAACAGGTGAGCTCCTCCCAAAGCAACCAGATCGCCGTGGTGGATTGTAACTTCGTCGAAAAAGTGGTCGTCATACCCCCGGACTGGATTGGTTTTATAACGGCAAAACCCAACGAGCCGAGCGAGGTTTGGAGTGGTCGGTAGTGGCGATCGTGGATCTGGAACAGAACACGGGATATACCCTGTCCGCTCAACAGACCGAAGCGGGATTGGCTAGCCAGGCTGACACAGCGGCTCCAGCACATCAGTCTCGGGGCAACCGTGTGGACTTCTACCTGGGACATCTGGCTTATTGTCAAAGCTATTTCCCCCCTCAAGTGCGCTATGTGGTTGGCGATGGCTACTACACCAAGGACAAGTGGGTGGAGGGGGTGGTGCAGTTGAAGCTGCATGCGATTGGCAAACTGCGCTGCGATGCTCTGCTGCTCTATCGCTGCTATAAGGCTCGCTTTCAGATCGAATTTATTTTCCGCGATGCGCGCCAGTTTAGCGGACTGGCTGATTGTCAGGCCCGCTCCCCCGAGGCTTTAGATTCTCATGTCAATGCCAGTCTCATGGCACTGAATTTAGCCAAAGCCGCCTTGCAACAGCAGCGGCCGACCCATGAGCCGCTCAGTTTCTCCATAGCTTCTTACAAACGGTTGGCTCTCACCGAACCTCTTTTAGACTTATTTATTTCCATGTTTGAGCTAGAGCCGACTTTAATTAAATCTCATCCCAACTACCCAACTACCAGAACCTGCTTGCCTACGGGGCTATAGCCGCCTGATTCTGTCCGAAGTATTGTTCGGGCTAGGAAAGAGAGGCTGAAACGTATTAGACTCAGACTTTCTAGCAGTTTTCTGAGTTGAATTGTGCCATGGCAGCCTGTGATTCGGATGTGATGCTGGATTTTTATCAACAGCGTCCATTAAGCGTGGAGTTTTCAGAGCTGGACTTGAGTTCAGATGTGGGTATTCTGTTAGCGCGTCAGGCGGAAGAGCCGTTACAGATTTGCCAAGGGCTTGCAGCTTGCATTGAAGACTGGCGGGACCCGAACAAAATCACCCACTCCTAGCGCAGCTAGTCAGCCAACGGGTCTATCAACTGGTGGGCGGTTACGAAGACGCTAATGATAGTGATTTTCTGCGCCACGATCCCATTTTTAAGATTGCCTGTGAGCGCTTGCCCGTGCCTGGGGAGGAATTACTCGCGAGTCAACCGACCATGAGCCGCTTGGAAAACCATGTCACGCGCCAAGAAGCGTCTGCCATGCGTCGGAGTTTCATTGACCGGTTCATTGCCAGCTATGAGTGTGCGCCCTCAAAGGTCGTCTTAGACACTGATGGTTGGGATAACCCCACCCATGAGGAGCAAGAACAGAGTGCTTTTCATGGCTACTACGGACAACACATGTACTTTCCTGTATTGAGCAATGAAGCGTTCAGTGGCTTTCCATTGGTCTTGCAGTTACGGGCTGGCAATAGCCATCCTGGCAAGGGTGTGGCTGGAATTTTGCGCTGGTTATTCTGGCGTCTCAAGCGAGCCTGGCCAAACGTGTCGATTACCCTGCGCGCGGATGGAGGGTTTTCTTTGCCCGAAGTCCTGACGGTGTGCGAACGCTCTAGAGTGCTCTATGCCATAGGCTTTAGCAGCAACGCTGTGCTCAATCGTAAAATTGCGAACTTGCTCGAACAGGCTCGGGTGGTGTGTTGTCTGAGTGGGGAAAAGGCTCGCCTGTTTGATGATGTCTACTATGCTGCAGGCACTTGGGAGCAACCCCGCCGCATCGTGATGAAGGCCGAGTGGTTGGCTAAAGGCCCCAATCCTCGCTTTGTGGTGACCAATCTGGAGTTGCCGCCGCAAGAGCTCTATGACAGCTTTTATGTTCAGCAAGGAGCGGCTCGGGTCAGGCTGTCCTCTCGCAGAGTTCTGGTCGAGTTGGCTGCATTTTGTCCCTTTGCCAAGGAAATTCAGGTGATTGCACAGCGATTATGTGCCCTTTCCCCCTCAAACTCAGCTAATACTCCTCACAGTCATTGGATGGCTTTGTCTGATTGCCTCCAATCAGGAGATTTTGATGCCCTTTTGACGGAGATTGACGCAATCTGATGCGTCTGATGCGCTTCCCTCTCTCCCATGTCACGATTTAGCACCGTCAAAGGCCCAATCGCAGGACCTGGAAAACATTCATGAATAATGCAGGCTAGTTGAACCAACCTCATCGAAGACGAGCGGAGCTTGTTGGAGGCGATCGATGCTTTCGCGGAACTCGAACGGGAGTGAAGGTCAGTTATCTCTTTATATCCTCAGCCCGAGGCTGCTGGAACCCATAGATGTCGCCGATCGCCTTCACCCAGCCATCCGCTAGCGAGGCCCAAATCTGCTCCCCCTTCTTCCGCGTTGCCACTGTCGGGTCTCCCAGAGTGCCGGAGCGGGATAAATCCCGCGTCGTCCAAGCAAACGACAACTTCCCCTCCATACTCAACAGGCTCCCTTGCGGCAACCCTTGCGGATACTCTGTCTGTGCTTTGTCCATACGCACCTGTTCTGGCAAAATCGCCAGCATCAAACTGGTTTCCGCATCCCCCGCATGAATCTCCAATTCCAGCTCTTTGGGGGCGAGCAAACTGGCGGCGACATTGGGAACATTCCAGACAAAGAGGGGAAAGACTGCAAAGTCCTCATATCGCTGGTGTAAATCCCGAGCGGCGATCGCCAATACCTCCGGTTGCCCTCCGTGGGCATTCACGAACGCTAACTTGCGAAACCCCGCCCGATATACACTTTCTGCCACCTCCGTTACCACATCCAGCAACGTCTTTGCCCCTAACGTCACCGTGCCGGGAAAGTGCCAGTGCTCGTTCGATTTGCCGTAACACAGTGGTGCTAGCGCGTAGGCGGGAATGCTGCTATCCAGTTGGGCTAAAGCACGACCGACAACAGCGGTGGCGATCGCGCTATCCACCACCAAAGGCAGATGGGGACCGTGCTGTTCGATCGCCCCGATCGGCTGCAAAATAACCGTATTTTCCCGATCGGGCATATCCCGAATTTCAGTCCAAGTCAGATAGGGGAAAAATCGCTCTGGGGGAATATAACCATGCAACATAGAGCACCAACCGCAACGCCATTTCACTTAGTCAACCATACGGAAACGAAGTCCCGAGGGGTCGGCTACAGTATCTATAACGATCGATAATCCTCAATACCTCCGTTAACGCTATGAGCCTGAACCTCGTCAACATCGTCGGACGTGCCGGACGCGACCCCGAGCTGCGCTATTTCGAATCTGGCAATGTCGTCTGTAATGTCTCGATGGCCGTCAATCGCCGTCGCAAAGGGGACGACAAGCCCGATTGGTTTGAATTAGAAATGTGGGGGCGCACTGCAGAGATTGCGGGGGACTATATCCGCAAGGGCAAACTCTTTGGCGTCACCGGCTCGCTCAAGTTCGATCGCTGGAAAGACCGCTCCACTGGCGAAGATCGGCAAAAGCCCGTAGTGCGAGTCGATCGCCTCGAACTGTTGGGTTCCCGCAGCGAGAGCCAACAGGCTGGCTCCGATGGTGACTTCGATAACGAATTTTAAACTGTACCGACCCTTCCCAATCCTCCCTCGACCGAATACTGCGCTGCTGCCCGAACGATCGCAGTAGAGTGGAGCCAGAGGGAGGGTTTTGTCATGGACGCCATTGTGCTGGAGCCCGCGATCGCGCTGACGGACGAGCAGTTTGAAGCACTCTGCCGCCAAAATCCCGAGCGGAACTTCGAAATGAGCGCTAAGGGGGAGTTAATTGTTGTGGCTCCAGTGGGTGGCGAAAGCGGCAGGTGCGAAATTCAATTGCTCTATCAATTGGAGGGATGGAACGAGGCACATCGATTGGGCATTGCGTTTAGTTCTCAAACCTGTTTTAAGTTGCCGAATGGTGCCAAGCGTATGCCCGATGCTGCCTGGGTGCGGCGCGATCGCTGGCAGGCTCTGTCCCCGGCAGAGCGACAGGGATTTGTCCCCTTCGCCCCCGATTTCGCAGCAGAAATTCGTTCCCCTGCCGATCCTTTGCCGCCACTGCAAGCCAAACTGCGCGAGTATCTCGATGCTGGCGTTCGTCTCGCTTGGCTCATCGATCCCCAACGGCGGGTGGTGGAAATTTATCGCCCCGAGCGGGAGGTCGAGGTTTTGCAAGCCCCCACAGAACTTTCTGGAGAGGCTGTGCTGCCGGACTTTATTTGCAAACTGTCTTCCATTTGGACGGATTGAGGGAGGCTCGCAGTAGAGTGAAGCCAGAGAGAGGGTTTTGTCATGGACGCTATTGTGCTGGAGCCTGCGATCGCGCTGACGGACGAACAGTTCGAAGCACTCTGTCGCCAAAATCCCGAGCAGAGCCTTGAAATGAGCGCCAAGGGGGAGTTAATTGTTGTGGCCCCAGTGGGTGGCGAAAGCGGCGATCGCGAAGCTGAGGCGATCGGACAACTTTGGAACTGGAACCATCAAAATCGCCTGGGGAAAGTCTTTAGTTCCCAAACCTGTTTCAAGTTACCGAATGGTGCCAAACGCATGCCCGATGCCGCCTGGGTGCGGCGCGATCGCTGGCAGGCTCTGTCTTTAGCAGAGCGACAGGGATTTGTCCCCCTCGCCCCCGACTTTGTGGCAGAAATTCGTTCCCCCTCCGATCCTTTGCCGCCGCTGCAAGCCAAACTGCACGAGTATCTCGATGCTGGCGTTCGCCTCGCTTGGCTCATCGATCCCCAGCGACGGGTGGTGGAAATTTATCGCCCCGAGCAGGTCGAGCTTTTGCCAGCTCCCACAGAACTGTCTGGAGAAGAGATACTGTCAGGCTTTATTTTCAATGTATCTGCCCTCTGGATGTCCTAAACGATTCTGCCCCTCGCATGCCCAACACCCTTACCCCTCTATCCCTAGCCGAGCTGCGCCAGCAATTTCCCGCACTGGCAGACAAAACCTATTTCAACTTTGGCGGTCAAGGCCCTCTATCTGCCCCTGCCCGCGAGGCGATCGCCGCTGCCTATCGCCGCTTTGACGAACTCGGTCCCTTTTCTGTCGCTGTTGCTGACTGGCTGCAGCAAGAACAGGCACAGTTGCGTCAGGCGATCGCCACCTACCTCGCCACTACGCCAGACCGCATTGCTTTTACCGAAAGCACCCTCGCAGGCATGAATATTCCCATGTGGGGCTTGGACTGGCGGCAGGGCGATCGCCTGCTCCTCTCCGATGCCGAACATTATGGCGTCTGGGAAATTGCTACAGCGTTGCGCGATCGCTTCGGTATCGAACTCGACACTTGCCCCTTGACCGCCAGCCCAGATCCTGCCGATACCCTCGAAAAGTATCTCAAACCCAATACACGCATGGCCTGTATCAGCCATGTTTTCTGGAATTCGGGCAGGGTGATGCCCCTACAACAACTGTCTGAACGCTGTCGCGCGCGCGGTGCCCTCCTGCATGTGGATGCCGCTCAATCGGCAGGGGTGTTGCCCCTCGACTTGCCTGCCACGGGAGCCGATTTCTATGCTTTTACCGGCCATAAATGGCTGTGCGGTCCGGCGGGAACGGGGGCTTTATACCTGTCGGAGCGGGGACAGGCGGCGATTCGTCCTACCTTTACGGGCTGGTGCAAAACCTATGCCAAAGGAGGCGCAGAACAATTTGAGGTCTCGACGGCGGCTTATCCGGTGCGGATTGGGCTCGCAGCGGCGCTGCAATTGCACGATCGCTTCGGAACTGCAGCAGAACGGTACGGGCGGCAGGTGGAGATGGCGCGATCGCTTTGGCAGCAGTTGCAGGAGATTCCGGGGGTGCGATGTCTGGGTGCGGAGCCGCCTGAGGCGGGCTTGGTGCCATTTGCAGTGGCGGGCAAACATCCCGAAGCGTTGGAGTTGGCTCTGGAACGGCGGGGGGTTTACGTGCGATCGATGGTAGAGCCGGTATCTCTGCGCGCGTCGGTGCATTACTTCACCACAGCAGCAGACATCGATCGCCTCTTGGCTGGAGTTCGCACTTTGGCAGTTTGAGGCCAGGTTCGACCAGTAGCCAACGGTAGCAAAACTGGGTTGCCCGCCCTCGGCGATCTCAATGGCAAATTTGTGGATTTGCGCGAAAATCCGCTGCATCGGTCTGTTAAGATACTGAGGCTAATGCGGCCAAAGCGTCGCACTCGCGCTGAACTGACACTTGCTTCAGCCCGAGCAAATAGTGCCTTTTGGAGAGGTGGCCGAGTGGTCGAAGGCGCAGCACTGGAAATGCTGTGTAGCGTAACCCGTTACCGTGGGTTCGAATCCCACCCTCTCCGTACCTGAATTTACCATCGCTGATTCGCCATCGCTGCTTCCAGTTCGCCGATCGCCCCAACTATTCGCTACCCTTCCGCCGATGCACCATCGTGGCGGCAGATTGATCGGTGGGCATAACGATGACATCGCTAATATTGACGTGGGCCGGTCGGGAAGCGCAAAACAAGACAATCTCGGCAACGTCGTCAGGGGTTAAGGGGGTCATGCCTGCATAGACATTGGAGGCGCGATCGAGATCCCCCCGAAAGCGTACGTTACTGAAGTTGGTTTCCACCAAGCCCGGATCGACTGACGACACGCGAATCGCAGTTCCGTGCAGATCTTTCTTTAGGGCTTGTGTCAGCGCTTTGACGGCAAATTTCGTGGCGCAGTAGACACTTCCTCCCGCATAGGCTTCGTGTCCGGCAGTCGAGCCAATATTGATGACATGCCCCTTATCTCGTTCGACCATTCCCGGCAGCAGCACCCGAGTCACATACAGTAACCCCTTAATGTTGGTGTCGATCATCTCTTCCCAATCGCGGAACTCTGCTTCCTGCAGCTTGTCCAAGCCGCGACTGAGACCGGCATTGTTGACGAGCACGTCGATCGCCTTCCACTCGTCTGGCAAAGCTGCGAGGCTGGTTTCGACTGCAGGGCGATCGCGCACATCCAGTTGTAACAGGCGAGTCTCGCAGTCCCACGCAGCTTTCAACTGGGAGGCCAGCGCCTGCAATTGAGGCATACTTCGGGCTGCCAAAATCAACTGGGCTCCCTCCTCCGCAAACGCCCGAGCGCAGGAGCTGCCAATACCGCTACTGGCCCCCGTTACCATCACAATCGAATTCTGCAAACGCGACATCTTTCCTCCGAGTTTCCTGCTAGAGCCCTATTCGTAGGGATGCCCGAGGCGGAGTCGGTTCAGACCGCACCATCCTCCCATTTCGGGTCTCGACGCCCGATAATGGAGCATCGGCCTTTCCTCCGTCCCTTCTGTGAAAGGGGGCCGAGCTTCCGCAAAGGGCATTTCAGGTTACCTATGGCGATCGCCTGACCACATAGCATCACTATCCCATGACTGATTCTGCTACTAACGCTGACGCCATTCGCCTCAACCTGATTGAGGCTTATCGCCAGTTAAAGCCGCTAGACAAAACCATTGTCCAACTGTTCTCAGTCATTTACGAACCGGTCAGCCGCAGTGCTTTTGTCACCTGTTTCAATCAAACTGGGGCGCGCGACAGTCAAAATCGAGCCTTCACTGCGATCGTCTTGAGAGCTCACTTTCAGAAACTGCTCAGTCTGGGCCTACTGGTCCAAGCACGCAGCCAGGGGCCTCGGTGCCATCCCTTACTAGCTGAGGTTGTGACTCGCGATGCCATCCGCGAGGGCAGGTTCGAAGCCTTTGCCAGGGCGATCGAGGAGACACTGCCCCTCTCTTCATACAACTGGGGCCGAGGGCAGCGCTATTTCAGCAGTCAAGACCAATTGGTGCGGGAAGTTCGCATCGGGCTTTATAGACAGGATATCGAGTTTATCAATCGCCAACTTGTCGATTACAACAAACAGGGCGATCGCAAAACTAAAGTTTTACTCGTCGATCTGTTCGCGCAGATCTGCAACAATCCCTTCGATCGCGAGTGGTTTCGTACCCTCTCCTTGCCCATCTACGAGCTGGGGCTTTCCACTATCCTCGCGAGCTCGAGCTCGGACTTGCAGCCCGCAGACCGAGCCTTTGCCCTACTGCAGGAGGGATGTACCGAGTCAGGAAAGTATTGTTCGGATGTTTTACGGTTGACTTTAGCCGAGCAGTGTCTCCTGCGCGGTCGCCTGTCGGAAGCCCAAAATAGCCTCGAATCCGTTTCCGCCGAGAATCGAGACGAGGCCAGTCGGTACTGGGGGTGGCTGACGTTTGTGCGGGGAGAGAACGATGCGGCGATCGCCCATTTCACTGAAGCTCTCAAACATCGCAAACAAGCCACCCGCAAGCGCAAAATCTTCCTCAATGGTTTCAGCGGTCTGTTGTTTGTGCTGGCATTGCTCAAAGATGGCTCCCCCCAACGACTGCAAGAAGCGACAACCTATGCCCAAATCATCTCGGGACAATCCGAACATTGGCTTGCCCCCATCTACCAGTCGCTGGCCGATCTGCTCGGCATTCGGCAGGGGGAGCTGTCGGCAATGGACTCTATCCTGAACGCGCATCTCTCCGACTACCGCGAATCCCACAGCGCCGAGCCCCTATTCGTCGCCTTATGTCTCTACTGGGCGGATGCCGATAAAGCCCAATCAAACTCTCGCTTGCCCAAAGTCTTGAGCCCCCTTTATGCAGAGGCCAAAGCCTGTGGCTATGACTGGCTGGCGATGGAGACTGCCGAACTCCTGTCGAAATGTTTATCGAAGGGCCAATACGATCGCAAGGCAGCCGCATTGCGCCAAGACAGCGGTATCCAGCCTCTGGTGGATACGGTGCGATCGCAGCAAGCTTGGGAGCTGTGTTTAAATGCATTGGCCAACTTGCAAGAACCTCCTAAACCCGCCAATATCCCCTCGGCGGAAAAACGCTTAGCTTGGTTTGTGACGTTCTATCCCAACCAGTGCGTGTTGCAGCCCCGCGAGCAAAAAATTAATGCCCGAGGAGTTTGGAGCAAAGGGCGGCCGATCGCCCTCAAGCGCCTCCACCACCAACCGGGGGAGTTCGACTATCTTACCCCGCAAGATCTGCAAGTCTGTGCCTGTATCGAGACCTTTACCTCCTACGGCTCGTACGGATATCGCGGCAGCATTGACTATACCTTTAGCAGGCGGGCGATCGCCGCCTTAATCGGACACCCCTTGGTTTTCTGGGAAGACACTCCCACCATTCGCGTTGAAGTGGTTAAAGGGGAACCAGAATTGCTGGTGCAAAAGAGGGCGCAGGACAACCGGCTGATCTTGGAATTCTCTCCCAAGATTGCCAGTGACAAGGACACGATTGCCATCAAGGAAACCCCCACTCAAATCAAGGTAATTGAGGTAACTCCAGAACACCATCGCATTGCCGAGATTATCGGCCAGCAAAATCGACTGGAAGTTCCCGCTCTGGCTCGGGAGCGCGTGCTGGAGGCGATCGGTACCGTCTCCAGAATTGTTACGGTTCATTCGGATATTGGGGGCGGTGCTGTCCGGGCCGAAGCGGTTCCGGCGGAAATCAAGCCTCACATTCACCTGCTGCCTGCTGGCGAGGGGTTGAAGGTAGCGATATTTGCCCGTCCCTTTGCCGATGGCGGTCCTTATTTTCGTCCGGGGGCGGGGGGCGAAACGGTGATTGCCGAGATTGGCGGTCAGCACCTGCAAACAACACGCGATTTACGCCACGAACTCATACAGGCGAAAGCTGCAGTCTTGGCCTGTCCCACTCTCGCTCGCCAAGTAGAACAGAATCATGAATGGCTGGTGGAGGAGCCAGAAGACTGTTTGGAATTGTTGATGGAGTTTCAGGAGTTGGAGGATGACGTCGTGCTGGAATGGCCGCAGGGGGAGAAACTGCGGGTCAGCCACCGAGCCAATTTTGATGACTTCCATTTGAATATTAAAAAGCAGCGGGATTGGTTTGCGGCCACTGGCGAATTGAAATTGGACGAAAACTCGGTGTTGGATATGCAGAGCTTGTTGGCACTGCTGGAAAAAACTCCCAGCCGGTTTGTGCCGTTAGGGGACGGTCAATTTCTGGCGTTGACGCGCGAATTTCGCAGGCGCCTCGACGAGATGCGGGCATTTTCTGAGCAGCACGGCAAGGGGGTGCGCTTTCATCCACTGGTGACGCCAATCATGGAGGAGCTGCTGGACGATGTCGGCCAGCTCAAGACCGACAAGCATTGGAAGGAGCAGGTCAAGCGCATTGAGGAGATGCAAACTCTGCAGCCGCAACTGCCGTCAACGCTGCAAGCTGAGTTGCGGGATTATCAGTTGGAAGGGTTTAACTGGTTAGCTCGGCTGGCCTATTGGGGGGTTGGAGCCTGCTTGGCTGACGATATGGGGCTGGGCAAAACCTTGCAGGCACTGGCGGTCATTCTCACCCGCGCTCCAGAGGGGCCGACTCTGATTGTGGCTCCGACTTCGGTGGGTGCGAACTGGATGAGTGAAGCTCAACGGTTTGCGCCGACTTTGCGAGCAATTCTGTTTGGTAGTGGCGATCGCCAGAAAATGCTGGAGGCTCTGCAGCCGTTTGACATGCTGGTGTGCAGTTACGGATATCTGCAGCAGGAAGAGGTGGCCGAGATGCTGGCACAGGTGCAGTGGCAAACGATTGTGTTAGACGAGGCCCAAGCAATTAAAAACTTTGCCACCAAGCGATCGCAGGCGGCTATGAAGCTCCAAGCGGGCTTCAAAGTGATTACGACAGGTACTCCGATTGAGAATCATCTAGGTGAATTGTGGAATCTGTTTCGCTTCATCAATCCTGGCTTGTTGGGGTCTCTGGAGCGGTTCAATCAGCGCTTTGCCCATCCGATTGAAAGATCCCAGGACAAACAGGCTCGCAGCAAATTGAAGAAGCTGATTCAGCCTTTTTTGCTGCGCCGGACTAAAAGTCAGGTTTTGGCAGAGTTGCCCTCTCGAACGGAAATCTTGCTGCATGTGGATTTGAGTCAGGAGGAGACGGCGCTGTATGAGGCGTTGCGGCGGGAGGCGATCGCGAAGTTGGCCGAAAGCGATGGAGCAGCGGGTCCAAAACACTTACAAGTGTTGGCAGAAATTATGAAATTGCGTCGGGTCTGCTGCAATGCTCGCCTGGTGGTACCCGATGCTCCACTCCCCAGCGCCAAGTTGCAATTGTTTGGGGAGACGATTGGGGAGCTGTTGGAGAATCGCCACAAGGTGTTGGTTTTTAGCCAGTTCGTCGATCATTTGCACATCCTGCGCGACTATCTGGAGGAGCGACAGATCCAATACCAGTATCTGGATGGCAGCACCCCCGCTAAGCAGCGCAAACAGCGGGTGGATGCTTTTCAGGCTGGGGAAGGGGATGTCTTTTTAATTAGTTTGAAGGCGGGCGGTACGGGGCTCAATCTCACGGCTGCCGATTATGTCATTCATATGGACCCTTGGTGGAATCCGGCGGTTGAGGATCAGGCTTCAGACCGCGCTCATCGGATTGGCCAGCAGAGACCGGTGACGATCTATCGGCTGGTGGCGAAGGACACGATTGAGGAGAAGATTGTGTCTCTGCACCAGCAGAAGCGGGATTTAGCGGACAGTCTGCTAGAGGGGACCGATATGAGTGGCAAGATGTCAACAGATGAGTTATTGCGCTTGATAAGCGAGTAAGCGGCAGTTTCAGTTGACAACAATGAAGGCGCAGGTCACTCTGCCGCTGCTGCGAGCAGAAGTTGTCATCGGCGAAACGAGAGAGAAACCCGAGCAGTATGCGGCGATAAGCTGCAGGCCGAAAAATTAGAAGCCTGGTTAGAGACGATTATTCACAACTATGGCGATCGCATTCTGGATTTCACCGAGATAAAAGCCCAGGTATGGGGACGATTGCGCGTACCCCATTACGAAAATGCGCTAGACAAACAAGCTGAAAGGTCCAATAAGTAGCTTGGATTTGCTGACCTATCTGTAGTTGCGCTAACCCCTGTCCAGCGCCAAGCGTCGCAGGCGTAGAGCATTCGTTACCACCGAAACCGAACTAAACGCCATCGCTGCTCCAGCAACAATCGGGCTGAGCAACCAACCCGTCAGCGGATAAAACAACCCCGCCGCGATCGGAATCCCCGCCACATTGTAAGCAAAGGCAAAAAACAGATTTTGACGAATATTGCGAATCGTCGCCCGACTCAACTGAATCGCCGTCACAATCCCCCCCAAATCCCCCGACACCAACGTAATATCGCTAGCCGCGATCGCCACATCCGTCCCCGTCCCGATCGAAATCCCCACATCCGCCTGAGCCAAAGCAGGCGCATCATTAATCCCATCCCCCACCATCGCCACCCGCTTGCCCTCCTGCTGCAACCGCAAAATATGCTCCGCCTTTTGCTCCGGTCGCACCCCCGCAATAACCCGCTCGATCCCCACCCGATCGCCAATCGCCCTAGCCGTCCGAGCATTATCCCCCGTCAACATCACCACCTCTAACCCCATCTTTTGAAGGCGTCCCACCACCTCTTCAGAAGTCGGCTTGAGCCGATCGGCGATCGCCACCATCCCCTGCAACTCCTCCGCCACCGCGATCGCCACCACCGTCTGTCCCCCCTGCTCCCATTCCCGCTGCCGCTGCACCGCCGCATCCGTCGCAATCCCCAACTCCGACAGCCATTGCACCGTACCGACATTCACCCTTTGCCCCTCCACAATCGCCGTCACCCCCCTACCCACCACCGCCTCAAACTGCTGCGGCTCCGGCAAATCCACCTGGCGATCGCCAGCACAATCCACAATCGCCCTCGCTAGCGGATGCTCCGAATACCGCTCCGCCGCCCCTGCCCAGCGCAACAGATCGGCTTCGTCACCCGCCAACGCCCAACCATCCGTCACCGCCGGTTTCCCCTCAGTCAGCGTCCCCGTCTTATCCAACACGATCGCATCCAACGAATGGGCTAACTCCAGACTGTCCGCCGTCTTAATCAAAATTCCCCGCTCGGCCCCCATGCCAGTCCCCACCGCAATCGAAGTGGGCGTTGCCAGACCTAACGCGCAGGGACAGGCGATCGCCAACACCCCCACTGTCGTAATCGTGGCAAACCCCAAATTGCGGGCCAGAATCAGCCAAGCCAAGAATGTCAGCGCGGCGATTGCCAAGACCGCAGGCACAAAATAAGCTGTCACCCGATCGGCCAACCGCTGAATCGGAGCCTTCGAAGCCTGCGCCTGCTGCACCAATTGCACAATCTGAGCCAACACCGTATCTCGCCCCACCCGCGTCGCCCGCAACCGCAATGCCCCCGTCCCATTCACCGTGCCGCCAATCGCCTCAGCTCCCGTCCGCTTCAGCACCGGAAAACTCTCCCCCGTGACCATCGACTCATCCACTGCCGACTCCCCCGACAGCACCACCCCATCCACCGGCACCCTCTCCCCCGGTCGTACAATCGCCACATCCCCCACCAGCACCTGCGCGATCGGAATATCCAACTCGCGATCGCCCCGTACTACGCGAGCCGTCTTCGCCTGTAACCCCATCAACTTGCGAATCGCCGCCGACGTTTTCCCCCGCGCCCGCCGCTCTAACAAGCGACCGAGCAGCACCAATGTGGTGACCACAGCAGCAGTTTCGTAATAGACATCGGCAGGCAAGCCGCGAGCTTCAAAAAACGCAGGCCAAACCGTCGGAAAGACCGAATAGCCAAACGCCACACTCGTCCCCAACGCCACTAATACATTCATATCGGCAGTGCGACGGGCGATCGCCGCCCGCGCCCCCAGATAAAACCCCTGCCCCACCCAAAACTGCACAGGAGCTGCAAGCACCAGTTGCACCCAAGGATGGTGAGCCCGCATCCACCATTGCGGCGCAGGCAACCCTGTCATACTCGGTATTGCCCCCAGCACGAGCAAGCCACTCAAAATGCCCCCCACCCACAATTTGCGCGTCAGTTCCGGCGAGGCAAGCGGTTTTTCTTCTCCAGCAGGAGCATCTGCTTCAATGGGAAGGGCGACATATCCGGCAGCTTCAACTGCTGCCTGTAGTTGCTCGACCGAGGTTTGGCCTGAATCGAAATCGACCGATGCCTGTTCGAGGGCAAAGTTGACGGCAGCGCGATCGACCCCGTTGACCGCTAGCAGCGATCGCTCGATCGCTGACGCACAGGCTGCACAACTCATCCCCTCCAAGCGCAATTGAGCAGTTGCCATGACCCTTTCCTTGCTGGTGTTGCTCCCAAGTTAGACCCTCCAGTTCACCGGAGAGTCAAGCTAGCCGTAGAATCGCCAAGTTCTCGATCGCAAGCCTTCTAACTCTTGCGGTAGGATGCGGGGATGCTATCTCAGAAATCTGCGATGCGTCTGCGTGTAACGGCTGTCTTGCCCGAACCCCCCGGCGGATATCAACTCTATGTTCGGTCGGTCAATGACGAAGCGCAGCGCGATCGCCTCCAGCAGCTTTCGCCCCAATTGGAATGGCACTGCTCTGATGGCGGCTGGCGCGCTTGGCTGCCCTTAGAACTGTTGGAGTCAGTTGGAGCCGAAATCGGTGCAGCGATCGATCGCTACCGCCGTCCCCCAACCGCTTGGCAGGTGCGCAACAAAATCTTTGTCTGGGGCGATCGCACCTATCTGATGGGAGTACTCAACATCACCCCCGACAGCTTTAGCGACGGCGGTCAATACGACCGTTTAGAACGAGCCGTTGGTCGAGCCTTACAGCTCATCGATGCTGGAGCCGACATGCTCGATATTGGCGGAGAATCCAGCCGACCGGGAGCCCAACCGGTGGACGCCGAGACAGAAATTCAGCGGGTAGTCCCGACGATCCGGGCGCTGCGGCAACTGACGGATATCCCCATTTCGATCGACACCACTAAGGCGGCTGTGTTGGAAGCGGCGATCGCCGCTGGTGCCGATATCCTCAACGATATTTCCGCCGGACAACTCGATCCCGACATGTTGCCCACTGCCGCCCGCCTCAATGTGCCGGTCTTTCTCATGCACATGCAGGGTACCCCGCGCACCATGCAGCAAGCGCCCCACTACCGCAACGTTGTCGATGATGTCTACGATCGCTTAGCCGATCGCATTGCTGATGCCACCGCCGCTGGGATCGATCGGGACAAGATTGCGATCGATCTGGGGATCGGGTTTGGCAAAACAGTAGCCCACAATCTGGACTTAATTCGCCACTGCGATCGGTTTCGCAGTTTGGGATGTCCGCTATTACTGGGGGTATCCCGCAAAAGCTTCTTAGGCAAAATTTTGGCATATGCCGATCCTCTCGATCGGGTGTGGGGGACTGGTGCGGCTTGCGCTGTGGCGATCGCTGGGGGTGCCGATTGTCTGCGGGTACACGATGTCGCTCAAATGCGCGATATTAGCCGAGTGAGCGATGCCTTGCTGCGGCAGAAATTCGTTCTTCCATAGACCGGGTAAGAGTACAGATCTTTCAGGTAATAGAGCGACTCTAGATTCACGGCCTGCCCATGGCCATACTTCAAGGAATCGGCATTAGATCGGCGGAATGTTACAGATTGCGAAACTATCTTGCGCTGACATTGAACGAACAGGAATAGTGGAAGATATTTTATACAATTTAAATAAATTTTTAGTATATTAAACTAATAAGTACTACTTTTTGCGGTTTGTCAATCCGTTACAACCCTGAGGTTATGTGTTTTTAGGACTCTTCTATCGAAATTCTAGTACTTTTACGGTGAAAATTACCGTACTAAAGGTAATTAATATACTGTTCAAGACCTTGGTTAATTTTCTCGCACAATCCCCTATTCAATCGATCGAGCGCACTCCTGAAGTACCCCAATCATTGCATTCACAATCATTGCATTCACAATCATTGAATCCATGTTCTCAATCGTCTGAGGCAATCCGATGAGCCAACCCCAACCTCCTGTGCCCCAAGCAGCTTCTCAAGTTTCATTATCTGAACTTTGGGCCAAGAAATACCTTCAATCTTTAGACGATGGAAGGAAAGGCGATCGTATCAATTCTTTGTCTGGCAAGTCGGCCCTGGCACGGGCGGTGTTGGAGGGGCTGCGCTTTGCCAGCTCTCAAGCTTGGTCTCGCACTGAAGCACTTTTAGCGGCAGAAATTCCCAAGCAGAGAATCGATATGCAAGCGATCGATCCTTGGCAAATTGCGGAAGATTCCCGCATTCTCTACGAGGCGGCTGCCAAAAGCTACGAATCTGGCACTAGCCCCGAACGGTTTTCTCAAATTATTGCTGCAAAATGCGGCCAGATTCGAGCCGCGCACACTGCCAAAGATCCTCGCGTGCTGGGGTTCGTCAGTATGCAGTTTCACTATACGGGCCAACTGCTGCTAGCTGACTTACCCGAAGCTGCCAGAGGCGTCTTTGAAGATTATTTCAAGGTGATGGACGATCACCTTTACATGCCTCTACAACGCTCTTATCGTGCTGCTGCCGATTGCGATTATTATTCTGCCGAGCTGTTAGCAGTCCGAGAGCTGATGCCAGAGATTACTGAAATTGCAGAACAGATTGCTGCCCGTTCTGCCACTCGCCATCCCGGCTACTGTTGTCACAGCGGCAAGTTGAACCATGTCAATGTCCGCATTTCTAGCATCCGCGATATCGAGATGTTCCAAATTTACCTCTGTTTGGTGGTTTTGGAAGGCAGTACGGATGCCGTTCAGAAAGAGCTCTTCCCACTATGCGTAATGCTTTATCCACCCCTGAAGGTGAGCTGGGAGCTGGTTAGGGAAATGCTCAACGAAATCGCTATTGAAATAGATGCGCGACTATCTCGGAGAAACCAGGCAGTCATTGGGCAATATCTCGAGGCGTTTCAAGCGATGTATGCGAGCGATGTTTTATCCGATCTCGAAGTCTGGTCCCATCACCCCGATACGTTGCAGTTCATGAATGCTGCTCGAGACTTGATGGGCCAATATGCCAGCTAGTCTGAGGTCGGTGACAAGATACGTATATAAGCCTGCACTGTAGGTCTGGGTACTGGTTCTGTCGGATGCAATCAAGAGCTCCAAGCGCTTGCTATAAAAGGAGCGTAGCCATTCTGGCAATGAATTGCTGTAATCTTTGCCCTAAGAGCGTGTCTGAAAAGGTCAGCAGATAAAGTTGAGAGGCTGAGTTAGAGCCTCCCAACCAATGACACGCCAATCCTACGACACCGATCTAACCCCTGCCCAGTGCGAGCTTCTAGCTCCGCTATTACCGCCAGCTAAGCCAGGCGGTCGTCCCCGCAGCGTCAACGTTTTCGAAGTGGTCAATGCCATCTTCTATCTGTTGAGAGCCGGATGTGCCTGGCGTCTGCTGCCCCACGACTTCCCCGCTTGGCAAACGGTCTACTATTACTTCCGTCAGTGGGAAGCCGATGGCACCTGGGAAGCTCTCAACCATGCTCTGCGCCAGCAACTGAGAGAAACGGTGGGGCGCAATCCTTCTCCCTCGGCAGCCTGCCTGGATTCCCAATCGGTCAAAACAGCTGGTGCCGCTCAAGAAACAGGCTTTGATGGAGGCAAAAAAGTTAAAGGTCGCAAGCGCACTATCCTGGTTGATACGATGGGTCTACTGCTGGGTGCCAAGGTCCACAGTGCCCGACGCTCCGACCATGACGGCCTCACCTTGCTGGGGATTTGGTTTGCCAGTATGTGGAGTTGCTTGCAATTGATTTGGACCGATAAAACCTTTGGTGGCAAATCTTTTGTGGCTTGGGTTGAGCAAGCGTTTGGCTGGACTATTGAAGTCGTACAACGGCCTGCTGAGCAAAAAGGGTTCCAGCTTTTACCTCGGCGATGGGTGGTTGAGCGCACCTTTGCCTGGTTTGGTCGATACCGTCGCTTGAGCAAGGACTACGAATATTTGCCCACTACGAGTGAGACGATGCTTTACGCTGCTATGGTCAATCTCATGCTTCGTAGGCTGGCTTGAGACTTTTCAGACACGTTCTAAAGGTATGCCATGGATTTTCTCCCATCAAGCTGAACCGGTATCAGCCTATCTCAACTGTGGATCGCACCACGCGCTGGCGTTTCATCAGCAGCAGGGCCTAGCAAACCCGTCGCTTAAGATGGATTTACTACCAGAGCGATGATTATGGTCACTGCACGAGACGCTCAATCCTCTGCAACCTTGACTCTCCCAGTGGGGGAGCTATACAGCGACGAGCCGCCGATGGAAAGCGATGCCCACTTACGCCAGATGCTGTTGCTGATTAGCTGTTTAGATTGGCTCTGGCAAGACCGAGATGATTATTTTGCCTCTGGCAATCTGACGATATATTTTAGTCCCAAACAAATTAAATCCAGAGACTTTAGAGGACCGGACTTTTTTGTTGTTCTGGGCACGGAGCGGCGCTCCCGCAAAAGTTGGGTGGTTTGGGAGGAAGAGGGCAAATATCCCAATGCGATTGTCGAGATTTTATCGGAGAGTACAGCTCAGGTCGATCGGGGAACGAAAAAGCAACTCTATCAAGATACGTTTCGCACGCCAGAATATTTCTGGTTTGACCCCAACACGCTGGAGTTTGCCGGCTTCCTATTAATTGGCGGCACTTACGAACCCATCTCTGCCAACGAAGCAGGCCAGCTTTGGAGCCGACAGCTCGATTTATATCTGGGCATTCACGAGTCTCAACTGCGCTTTTTTACCCCAGACGGGCAATTAGTCCCTACACCACTGGAAGCTGCTCGGCAGGCCCAGCAGGAAACTCGGCAAGCCCAGCAGCGAACCGATCGCCTCGCCGAAAAGCTAAGGGAATTAGGAGTTGACCCAAGTACGATTTAACGGTTGTATGACGCGATCTACAAGCCGGAATGCTGCGATCGCAAGTGTTCCATTAGCAGCGGGGCTCAGCCAAACTATCGCTTAGAATGGATTGATTCCCAGAGTAATGGTTATGGTGACTACGCAAGATCCTCAAGTTCCTGAAATCTTGAGTCTCCCTGTGGGAGAGTTATACAGCGACGAGCCGCCGATGGAAAGCGATGCCCACTTACGCCAGATGCTGTTGTTGATTAGCTGTTTAGATTGGCTCTGGCAAGACCGAGATGATTATTTTGCCTCTGGCAATCTGACGATATATTTTAGTCCCAAACAAATTAAATCCAGAGACTTTAGAGGACCGGACTTTTTTGTTGTTCTGGGCACGGAGCGGCGCTCCCGCAAAAGTTGGGTGGTTTGGGAGGAAGAGGGCAAATATCCCAATGCGATCGTCGAGATTTTATCGGAGAGTACAGCTCAGGTCGATCGGAGAACGAAAAAGCAACTCTATCAAGATACGTTTCGCACGCCAGAATATTTCTGGTTTGACCCCAACACGCTGGAGTTTGCAGGCTTCATCTTAATTGGCGGCACTTACGAACCCATCTCTGCCAACGAAGCAGGCCAGCTTTGGAGCCAACAGCTCGATTTATATCTGGGCATTCACGAGTCTCAACTGCGCTTCTTTACCCCAGACGAACAATTAGTCCCTACACCACTGGAAGCTGCTGGGCAGGCCCAGCAGGAAGCTCGGCAGGCCCAGCAGGAAACTCGGCAAGCCCAGCAGCGAACCGATCGCCTCGCCGAAAAACTAAGGGAATTAGGAGTTGACCCGAATACGATTTAACGGTTGTAAACCCCATCCATATTGAGATCTGGAGTTTTCAGGCATTGCACTCGGCCCCCTAAATCCCCCACCAGTGGGGGACTTCCGAGAGGCTATTGGCTTCGTTCTACAACTTTAATCATCCCGATCTCCATCGCCTTCCCCGCCTTCCAATTCTCAACTGGAACTGTACTCAAGTCCCCCAGAATGGGGGATTTAGGGGGCTAATGCAGCAAACCACAGCGCTAGTGAGAGGGTCTAATAGACACATTCTCAAAACTACGGGTCTCTACTTAGGCGGGGTTTATGACGCGATCTACAAGCCGGAATGCTGCGATCGCAAGTGTTCCATTAGCAGCAGGGCTCAGCCAAACTATCGCTTAGAATGGATTGATTCCCAGAGTAATGGTTATGGTGACTACGCAAGATCCTCAAGTTCCTGAAATCTTGAGTCTCCCTGTGGGGGAGCTATACAGCGACGAGCCGCCGATGGAAAGCGATGCCCACTTACGCCAGATGCTGTTGCTGATTAGCTGTTTAGATTGGCTCTGGCAAGACCGAGATGATTATTTTGCCTCTGGTAATCTGACGATATATTTTAGTCCCAAACAAATTAAATCTAGAGACTTTAGAGGACCGGACTTTTTTGTTGTTCTGGGCACGGAGCGGCGCTCCCGCAAAAGTTGGGTGGTTTGGGAGGAAGAGGGCAAATATCCCAATGCGATCGTCGAGATTTTATCGGAGAGTACGGCTCAGGTCGATCGGGGAACGAAAAAGCAACTCTATCAAGATACGTTTCGCACGCCGGAATATTTCTGGTTTGACCCAAACACACTGGAGTTTGCAGGCTTCCTATTAATTGGCGGCACTTACGAACCCATCTCTGCCAACGAAGCAGGCTACCTTTGGAGCCGACAGCTCGATTTATATCTGGGCATTCACGAGTCTCAACTGCGCTTTTTTACCCCAGACGAACAATTAGTCCCTACACCACTGGAAGCTGCTCAACAGGCCCAGCAAGAAGCTCAACAGATCCAGCAAGAAGCTCAACAGGCCCAGCAGGAGGCTCAACAGGCCCAGCAGGAGGCTCAACAGGCCCAGCGGGAGGCTCAACAGGCCCAGCGGGAAGTTCAGCAGGCCCAGCAGCGAACCGATCGCCTCGCCGCAAAGCTAAGGGAATTAGGACTCGATCCAAATACGATCTAATTCAGCCTAACGAAAGTCAGCCCAATCCGTTTCCACAATTGAAGTGCCGGGAAAAGTAATGGGATTGTCGAGCGATTCAACTTGGATCTGGAGCGATCGCAACTGCTCGAACTCCGTCGGCAACCCTTCCACCAAACTTGCCGGAAACACATCTTCCGCCAGCGCAAAAGCAGCGGCATTCCCAGCCGCCGATCCGATCGCCCATTCCACCGGATGCACTCGATAAGACGCCGCCGCAATATGCGTGGCAGCAATATTCTTCGCCCCCGCCAACAAATTATCGATCTTCTGCGGAATCAGAGCTCGCAACGGAATCTGGTAGGGGTAACTCAAAATCACCCCCTCGTAATCAATGTCCAACGGGTCGGGAGAAAAATCTTCTGGCTGCACGCAGGCATGAAAATCAATCGGATATTGCCCAATGCCCAACGAATCGGTAAAGACAAACGGACGCCCCCGTTGCAAATCCGACGCTTCCACCGAAATATCGCTTTCGTAAATCAAAAAACCCTCGGGATACCCTACGCCAGGTCGCCCCAATAGCCGCCGACTTTCGCGGATATAAGGGTATTTCGACAACCCGCTAGCCGTCCCCATCGGCGCATCGGCCCCCTGCATTAGTCGATGGCGAAAGTGGTAGGCTTTCTCAAACTCGGGATCGTCTTGCAGTAAAAAGTCAGTGCGTCCCACCACCAGCCAATAGAAATAGCCCAGTGCGTGCTGTTCTCCCCATCGCAGCGCCTCGGGCCGCAATCCCCCCCGCCAGCCCCCAGGTTCGAGCTGTCCCGATGCCTCCAACTGCGCTGGAGTCAAGATGAAATTGCGATCGGGCGTGGAAATGCGCCAGTCATTCCCCCAAGTCCAATTCTGCATCGAGCGATCGCCCACTCGAATTGTTGCCGCTTGTACCTCGTTGTCGATGCTGCCCGCAGCCACCTGCCCGCGAATGCGGCGATAGGTGAACACATTGGCAAAATTGAATCGGGTTTGCTCGAAGCTGTAATAGCGTCCGTGCTCGGGATTGTCGTAAAAGTCCGGCTTGATGTGGACTTGGGGAGTCGCCGTCCGCTCCATTACAAAGGTGTAGGTAAAACCCTGCGTGCAGTAGGGGGTGGCGGCTTCGGATTTGGCAGAGGGCTCCCAATAGGCGGCCAGATTGTCGGTTCCGAGCAAATAGGGAACGTCAGCGAGAGGCCACAGTTCGCCGGTTTCGGTGGCATCGATAACCATCCAGGGTACTACTGCAGTATTAGCGCGATCGCTGGGGGGCACGAAGGCGATCTCCTCCTTATCCCAATCCGCTGAAGGGGCCGGATCGTACCAATCCAAAAAATACTCCGACAGATTGCCGCGCCCACCGCCCGCTAACTCGGGGCGGGTGGGAATGTGGCGAATGGCTGTCACCGAGGTGACTAAATTCTCGTCAGTGTCGACGGAAGCCACAACCGTGTCGGTAAACAACTGCAGTTGCCCCGATTCGACATAGGGCTGCAACATCTCCCGCAACACCTGATGCCCCACCCGAGGCGAAAAGCAGAGAACACTCACCCAACATTTGCCGGGGTTGAGTTCGCCGCCATAAGCCGCCCGAATGCGATCGCGAAATTCGCTGTATCCCGACGGAAAATGCTCTTCTCCCGTAGCACCCCCCCGCTGCAGCGGTCGCTCGTCCAGGGCCGAAACCCCTTGCGCCGTCGCCTGTCCCCCAATCCAATCGGTAATTTCAGTCACACAGACCTGCTGCCCCAGTCGCAAGCTGTCGTAAGCTGCCGCCACGCCCCCCAAACCACCTCCCGCAATCAAAACCTCGCACTCCACTGTCGTCGGTTCGGAGTCTGTTTGGGCCGCCACCGGAGGGCCGAGCGGTGCAGTCAGCAGTAGCCCCAACCCCGCCAGCAAGCTGACTTGCCAGCCGATGTCGATGCATTCCATCTTCGACACTCCATTGCGAAATTTTCTCGAACCTAGCATTGCGTAGATTGAATTCTGCAGCCTATCAAACCGCCTTCAACGTCGCTCTCTGGGCAAAGCGACCTAAAACCTCCAATAGAGTGTCGAAGTTGAGTCGCTCCGTGGCGGAGACTTGTAGCGATCGCGGGTATTTCTCAGCCACCAGGGTTTGCTGCTCTGCCGGTACGCGATCGATTTTATTAAATACCAACTGACGCGGTCCTGTAGCGACTGTCATGTCATCCAGCAGCTTATCCACCGCCTCAATTTGCTCCAACCAACTGGGATGGGACAGATCCACCACATGCAAGAGCGCATCTGCCTCCGTCACCTCCTCCAACGTGGCTCGAAATGCATCCACCAACTGCGGCGGCAACTCCGTCATAAATCCCACCGTATCGGTGAGGAGTAACGGCGTATCGGCATCTAACTGCAACCGCCGCGTGGTCGGATCCAATGTGGCAAATAAGCGATCGGCGGCATAGGCATCCGATGCTGTCAGGGCATTCAGCAGGGTGGACTTGCCCGCATTGGTATATCCCACGATCGCAATGGTGGGGATATCCCGCTGCTGCCGCCGCTGCCGCAACCGCCGCCGATGGGCCTGCAGCTCGTTCACTTGCTTTTGGAGCAAGGCAATCCGCCGCTGAATCCCCCGCCGCTCCATCTCCAACTTGGTTTCCCCCGGACCCCGCGTGCCGATGCCGCCCCCCAAGCGAGACATCGTTCGACCTCGACCTGCCAAGCGAGGCATGAGATATTCCAATTGGGCCAACTCCACCTGCAGCTTGCCCGCCCGCGATCGCGCCCGTTGGGCAAAAATATCCAGAATCACCTCAGTGCGATCGAGCGCCCGCACCCCCACCCGATCCTCCAAAGTCCGCACTTGCGACGGGGATAACTCGCGATCGAACACCACCATATTGGCCCCCACATCCTGTACTAACAGGGCCAGCTCTTGCACTTTACCGGGACCGATCGCCGTTTTGGGATGCAAGGTATCCCGCCGCTGCCACAAAGCCTCCAAGACGTCGCCACCCGCACTATCCACCAGCAATTCCAGTTCGGACAGGCGCTCTTCCAGTTGATCTTGGGTGTGGCCGGCGGTTAGCAATCCCACCAGAACCGCGCGATCGCGTTTGCCATCCACCTGCCGCGCTGAATAGAGCCGACTGAACTCCGACTCCAAGCCCTCGACTAAATCGAGGAAATTCTCTTCGATCGCAGCCCCCAATTGCAGCGGGGGAGACACCGACCAGCGATCGCCAGCAGCAGGGACCAAGTGAGACAGGTGGACTGTGCTGACAAACCCAGCCGCCCCGCGCCCCTGCTTGCCCACCGATCCCTCGCCCGTGACGTGCAGCGTGACGAGCGCATCCAAACGCTGTAAGGCCATAGCCAGCAGTGTCTTCTGTCCCGGCTCCCGGGTGGAATACTGGGTCGAAATACAGCGAATCCCCGACAGCCGCTCGGCCCCCTGGCGGGGTAACTCCAGCAACGGGATCTGGGCTTCCATCGGGTTGCCGATCGCCACCCGAATTACCTGGCCGCGCCGATTCACAAATGCGGAGACGGATTGAGGTTTCAGCGTCGCCCCAACCGCTCCCAGGCGCTGGGCAAACTCAGCTGTCAGCAGGCGATCTCGAGGCAAGCGCTGTTGGTACAATCGCTTGAGCTGCTTGACTTGAGCCGGTTTGAGACCGTTCAGCTTGCCGTAGAGGGTGTCGATAGGAAGCCCTTGAATCCATCTGAATCGGACTGTATTCTAGCAACCGAATTTCCCGCGATCCCCGAATTGTTGCAATTGCTTAGGACGCGATCGCGCCTCCCGCACTCGTTTAAACTTGGCAGGAGAATCGTTAGAGCTTCCCCAATCGCCATTCAATGCTAGCCACCTTAGCCAAAAAGCCCGGACTCAAAGGGGCGATCGCTGTCGCGAGCGTCTTTTTTGCCTTTACCCTCATCCTTACCCTCAACCGCCATTTCACCTTTTATTCGTCCTACGACCAGGGCATTTTCAATCAGGTGTTCTGGAACGGGCTCCACGGGCGGTTTTTCCAAAGCTCCCTCTCATCCCAACTCTCCACTAACGTCATCCACAGCGGCGAAGTGCCGGAAGTGTTCTACCACCGCCTCGGCCAGCACTTCACCCCCGCCCTATTGTTGTGGTTGCCCCTCTACGCCCTGTTTCCTTACCCCGCCACTTTGACCGTCTTGCAGGTGGCGTTGGTGACTGCTGCGGGATTGGTTCTGTTTGCTTTGGCCAGACAATATCTCCAACCCACGCTGTCTGTCTGGCTGGTGGCGAGCTTTTACGCCGCTAACGCGGTGTTGGGGCCAACGCTGGCCAACTTTCACGACAGCAGCCAGATTCCCCTATTTGCCTTCGGGCTGTTATTGGCCATGGAGAAGCGCTGGTGGTGGCTGTTCGGCATTCTCTGCGCTTGTATTTTGGCCGTGCGGGAAGACAGCGGTGTGGTGTTATTTGGGGTGGGGGCTTATATGTTGGCCAGCCGCAGGTTCCCCAGAATTGGGGCGGCTGTGTGTGCGGCGAGTCTGGCTTATATCTTGCTGCTGACCAATTACGTCATGCCTCTGTTTTCAGAAGATGTGTCGCGGCGGTTTGTCTTGGAACGGTTCGGCCAGTACGTCGAGGGCGATAGTGCTACGACCTTTGATGTCATTGTGGGGATACTTTCACAACCTTGGACCTTTGTGGCCGAAACCCTGTCGCCGCTCGAAACCACGCTTCTTTATATGGCAGGGCAAACACTGCCGCTGGCGTTTGTGCCGCTTCTCTCCCCAGCCGCTTGGGCCATGGCGGGTCCGCCGACTTTACAAATCTTGGCCGCTAAGGGCACCGTGCTTTCCCTCAACCTTCGCTATGCCATGACGGTGGTGCCCGGTATATTTTACGGGGGAATTTTGTGGTGGTCGGGTCGGGGATGGCGCAGGTTTTGGCCGCCAGGGGCAGGGGTGCAGGCCAGAAAGCTGATGCCGAAATTTAAGCGGTGGTGGACATTTTGTCTTGTGGTGTCTGCTTTGGTGTGTTTGGCTCACAGCCCCAACCGCACGCTGTATTTCGTTTTGCCCGATTCCTATCAGCCATGGGTGTATGTGTCGCTGCCCGAACAATTGCAGCGCACCCAGCAGATGAACCGGATCTTGCGGACGGTTCCCCCCGATGCGAGTGTGTCGGCTACCACCTATCTGGTCCCCCATCTGTCGGGTCGTCGAGAAATTGTCCGCTTTCCTAACCTATTGGTGCGCAATGACGATCGCCAGGTCATTTCGGTCGATTACGCGATGGTCGATCTGTGGCGTATGGAACGCTATCAGGTGGCATTTAGGAGCGATCGCGGAGGGTTAATCCAAGCGGTCGGGCAAGTTGAAGCGATGCTTGATGGCGGTGACTATGGCGCGATCGCCTTTGACAATGGCGTCATATTGCTGCAGCGCCAGACCCCGTCCGATCCCGCTGCACTGGAGGGATGGCGGGCCTATCGCCAGCATTTGGACCCGATTTTGCAGCAGGTTCCCTAGTCTTCCTCTCTAGCCGACAATCTACCTGTTATTGGTTAACATAGAAACGTACGTGATTCGAGTACGTTCGTGCTAGCTAAAACCTTGAGCTACAGTCAGGCCCGCGCTAATTTTGCAGAAACTTTGAATGATGTAGAAGACAATCGCTCTATTGTCATTGTTCGACGCGCCAATCGGCCAGGGGTTGCTCTAATCTCAGCCGATGAACTCAGTAGCATGATGGAAACCGTTCACCTGCTGAGATCGCCTGCTAACGCCCGTCGCCTTTTCGATGCCATCGATCGCGCTGAGGCAGAGGAAGGGGAACCCTGTCCCGATATTCATGCACTGGCTCGGGAGCTGGGTTTTGGCCAAGAAGAAAGCTAAGCTCAATCCTTCAGCAGATACCTGGGAGATTATTCTCGACCGAAATTTCAGAGAAGATTTGCAATATTGGGTGCGGCAGGATCGAAAACTGACGCTGAGGTTACTGGCTCTAGTGGATGCGATCGCCACTGACCCGTTTGCTGGCATTGGCAAGCCCGAACTCCTCAAGCACTTTAGGCCGAATCTTTGGTCTAGACGGCTTACGCAAGAACATCGGGTCGTTTACCTCGTAGGAGACCGGAAGGTTTATCTGTTGGGAGCGCGGTACCACTACTGATTCGTTCAGATCGCGGATCTCCAATCGACAGTCAAGATATATCAAAGGTTCATGGCCGTGCAATACGATCGAACTGTGATTGGTTATCATGGCTGCTCGCAGGATACAGCAGAGCGCATTCTGGCCGATCCAACTGGCAGCGAATTCCAAGAGAGTGAGAATGACTACGACTGGCTTGGCAGGGGGATCTACTTTTGGGAATACGGTTTAGATCGCGCCCTCCAGTGGTCACAGAAGCGTTTCCCAAGTAATTCAGGTGTAGTTGGAGCATTAATCCAGTTAGGTAACTGCTTCGATCTAATGGATACCCGATTTACACTGGAATTAGGTGAAGCTGCTTCGCAGTATGTCAGTTCGTTACAAGCAAAATCTGCAGCTCAGCCGATACCCAAGAACGTTGGCCAGGGGTTTGCGGCAAGAAAATTTGACTGCGCTGTCATCAATACCTATTTACAGGCTCTAGAAAGTAGAGGTACAGCTTACGATACAGTACGCTGTGGCTTTGTAGAAGCAGGTTCTGCTTATTCCAATCAAGAATTAAGAATCCATATGGGAATCTATCAGCAAAGCCATATACAGCTGGCTATTAGAAACCCTCGGTGCATTATTGGAGCTTTTAGACCTAGATTGGAAGAATGACTCAGTCACCCTGGGTTCGGTAAAGCTCTTCAAGTGTCCCATCTTCTTTATGAACTCCCGCCTCTACTGATGCACGGAATACACGGTTGGGGTTTTCAGACCAGGCTCTCATGAGCTGCTTGTGGGCGCGCGCACCCTTGTGTTCGGGTAATTTTAAATTCTTATCTTTCATGGCAAGCTTCCAGTAGCAGTCAGAATGTCATACACTCTGCTATCCAACAAATATAGCTCTTTCCAAGCTCTCCTAGACGCAGGCAAAAATCCTAGAATCAATCGAGATCCCAGGGAGGTGGGGCTGAAAGGTGAGTTTGGCGATCGCTAGTTGCTTAGATTAGAGGCAGTGCTGCTAAAAACGCTTGCAGAGTCGCAACGTGCTGGGCGGGTGCTGCGTCGAGTAAATGGATCTAAAACCCCGCTATGTTACGAGATAATTCGCCAGCAGCATCAAGTTTGGGCGAGGGGAGAAATGGCCTGAAACCCTAGGGTTCGGCAATGTATCGACCGGGGGCCAGAATGCCATTGGGGTCGATCGCCTGTTTGAGGGTCGCCAAGAATTTGCGATACTTCTCCCCCTCTGGAATCGCATTAATCTGAAGAATATGTAACTCAGACCAGCAGTCTGAAAGGTCAAAATATAACTCCCGACTTCCTCCCGTTAAGCTTCTATAGTGGGAAAGTTTCAGTACCAGAGTTGCAGAGCTGGTGGTACACGGACCTCCCTTCTCTCGCTTCCATTCATACCAAGGCACCCATGTACATTCGCGAGAGAGAAACGCTAAAGACCTTGCAATACAAGAGGTTCAGTCATTATGGGAGGCTACTCTTACCGCAGATTTTCTAGTGTCTGACTTCATGCCGCACAGTAGAAAATTTTTATTTCTCCGTAGAATCTCGTAAGAGACAGCTCAAACACGCTTGACTCCATAAAGATGCAATGAAGAGTCCCAGCATGAATTTTTATTTCTCCGTAAAATCTCGTAAGAGACAGCTCAAACACGCTTGACTCCATAAAGATGCAATGAAGAATCCCAGCATGAATTTTTATTTCTCCATAAAATCTCGTAAGAGACAGCTCAAACACGCTTGACTCCATAAAGATGCAATGAAGAATCCCAGCATGAAAGGGGTAAGCTCTACATGATGCCAGTTTATTCTGGCAAGTCATTACGATGAAAGGGTGAAGGTGCTGATGTTAGCGACACTTCGGGAAGAACTGCCTCGTCAAGAACATTCTCCAGGCTATAACTATTTCTTCCGAGATAAAAAGCTTGAGAAGATATTACATGAGTCACTGCATGATTCATGCAATATTTTTGACGATTTTGCATGGGACACATCTTTTGATGCCAGCAAAATTGGCAGTGATTGTACTCATAGCTCAATCACAGGACTGCCTGAGTTTAAAAAGCTCACTAAACATCAGCAATCAGAATTAAAAGCTAAGGAGTTGATTTACCACGTCAGTAATTTATTGGCAGGAGAGCATAAAGCAGTCTCATTAGCAGCTAAAATCATGACTGAATGCCCTCAGGATAGTTTGGACATTGTTTACTGTGGAACGGCGATCTTGAGTGATGAAAGGAATCACTTTATGGCTTTGCTACGGTATTTACAGGATAAGGTTGGCTTTCATTACAAGCCCCACCCCAAACTGCAAGCAACCTTTGATACGCTCTTGGCGGAAGAATCTTACGAAATCAAGCTATTTGTTTCACAAATAGCACTCGAATGGACTGCTTCATCGTTGTTATCTTCTCTCCTGATGAAAAACCCAGAACCTCTACTCAAGCAGATTTTAGTCCGCATCATTAAGGATGAGAGCCGTCACTTAGCCTTCAATCGATGGGTATTTAACCACATGCAATCAGAACAATTATCGAGATTGAAGCGATCGCTAGAAGATCTATTCTTTGAGTCATTAGTTGCGATTACAGCTTCATTTTTTGCTATTCCGGTCTGGAAAGAATATGAACTTTCAAAATCTGAATGCATTAATTATACGGCAAGAGATCTCGAGCAGAGAGGCGTACTTCGATTTTATAGCCAAGTCTTGCCTAGGCAATTATCACGGTGTAATATCTACTCAGATCGCTTGATGAGTTTGATTGAAAATAACTTACTCAAAAAAGTGATCGAAGCTCATTATTCTTATGAACCATCTGTATTTGTGGGGAATGTTCGATGACTGAAACTTCAGATTTTTTTACTCGTGTAAAGGAAGCAATTATCCAGGTCTCTCCAGAAGTTCCTGAAGATCGGATAACGTCTGAAAGCTCCTTGATTCTCGATCTCAACATTGATTCTTTGAAGATTGCTGAGCTTTCAGTAATTCTGGAGGAGCTGTTCGATACATACATCTTTCTTCCAGAGTTGATTGTCAAAGTAGAAGACCCGAGTAAACTAACGATGGGAGCCCTGGTGGACTACATTCAGGAAGAAGTTGCAGCAGGCTAATACCGATTGACCTTAAATTAGGTTGTCGCGATTGTTAGACGTTATGTCCTTTAACTCTCAAGGCAATATCTCACTTTTGAATTTGTGAGTAGCATTGGCAAGATTTAAGTGAACCCTGAGAAGCTATCTCAAGAAATAAAGTCCATGAAAGACGCATTCACAATTCGGCAGCAAGGGGAGATTCTTTTTCTTGAGATAGCTTCTCCTAACTCTGTGGTCAATGTTTTCACTAGAGAAGCTGCTTGTCAGCTCAATCAGATCTTTGATGACATTGATTCAAGCACTAAACTAATTGTTTTTAGGAGTAAAAAGCCATTTAGCTTCCTCAACGGAGCTGAATTAGTCCTAGCAAAATCAGTTCAAAAAGTTGAAGATATTGACATCTTATCCAGTGAAATTAGATCTGCTTTTGAGAGGGTTGCTAATTCTGACATCCCTACAGTTGCAGCTATTGAAGGTAATTGTTATGGATGTGGGGCTGAATTTACACTCTGCTGCGATTATAGAGTTGCATCTGATTCATATGACACACACTATTATATGACAGAGCTGTGTGACTATTACCTGCTGCCTCTGTTTGGATCTTTAGAAAGATTGCCACAATTAGTGGGTATGCGTGCCGCTGTAGATCTCCTCTTATGGGGACATAAGTACCGTGCAGAAGAAGCTCTTAGCTGTGGCTTGATTGATGCAGCATTTCCAGCTAAAGATTTCAAAACGTACCTCGATTCTTACCTAGAAGACCTTATGGAAAGCTCTTCTAGTCATCAGCTTCGATCGAAAGCTGAAAACCGATCTGAAAATATTCACTGGAGTCCCATAGATCGAGAGCTTACGCTTAAGAAAATTGAATCCCTAGCACCCGACAAGCAATTCCTATACAAAACCTGCTTTGAAATTCTATGCGATGCTGCATCATACAAATCTAGTTCTGAAGAAATAGAACGAAGGACAACAGAGGGCCTATTCAAGTTACTGTCTGCTGAGGCCGCAAAGAAAGCAACATCATTTTTCTTCATTAAAACAATGGCAAGAGTCTCGACCTTAGGGACATCAAGTATTATCCCAGAAAGTCATGTTGAGATATCTGTACCTCGTTTATCTCAAGACCCATTCCAGGAACTGCTTTCTAAAAGCAAGCTTCGAGGTTTGAATGTTAACTCCCTTGATGATTTTCAAACCAAAGAAGAATCCGATCGGATCTCATTTTCTATACACAGTTCGACAGGCAAGAAGCAACTAGTTTCTGCTTATTGTAGCCACTATAAAGAATTCACTTCTGCAGATAGGATCTCACTTTATTTTCCTGCCTATGACAAAGTTGAACTTTGCGAAGTGTTTCTAGCCAAAGACCAATTGCATCTAGTAAAACCGTTTCTACTGTTTCTCCATCACTTAGGGTGGCAAGTAATTGTCAATCTAAAGAAAGATGAGAGTATCTTAAATCTTTTTATTGATGCATACACTAACTTTCTAGAAAAAGTCTCTGGTCGAGGAAAAGATGTAGAAGACTTCAATCATACAATGTGGTGTTTTGGTTTCGACTTTCTTCCTAGTGATATTGTCAGCCATTTTCATCTGGGTTCGACTCTCTCTTGGAATCATTGCTTTTCATCAGGAAATGAGCGATCGGAACTCCTGTTTGAGTTTTTATCCGATCTGTTTGAAGTTGGGAAAGTGTGTATCGACAAAGGTCTGTTAAAGCATAGCTCACAGATCGATCTAATCATCAGAGCACTGTTTGGTTTTCCTTTATCTAAAGGGAGCTTTAGTGCCTATATGTCTTCCTACTTATTGAGAGGGAGATTGGCGGCATGAAGCAAGTAGCAGTTGTAACAGGTGCTTCCGGGGGGATTGGTAGAGAAATTGTGGAGAAACTACTTACCTTAGGTCTCAAAGTCTTTATCACAGATCTTCATGAAGATTGTCTCAGTTTACTGCAACAACAACTCTCTGATTTAGGCTTTCTTGAGGATGTTCTTTACTACCCAATAGACGTGAAAAGCCGTGAATCAATACAATGTGCCTATGAGTTTGTCTTAGAGAGCTGGGGAAGAGTTGACGTTCTAGTTAATAATGCAGGTGTTTTTGAGAGTAGTCCCATTCTTGAAATTAGCGATACATCATTTGACGAAGTCCTGGATGTTAACCTTCTTGGCGCATTTCGGATGTCTCAAATTTTTGTTCGAGATATGCTTGACCGAAAATCGGGGAAGATTATCAATATGGGATCTGTTGCTGGCATTAAAGGAACTGCCCTAGCTGGTCATTATGCTGCTAGTAAAGCTGCCCTTACCGCTCTTTCAAGGTCTATGGCACTTGAATGGGCTAACTATAATGTTCAAGTCAATGTGGTTCTTCCTGGGTATATTAATACTCCAATGTTGGGCG
>NZ_CM001776.1:3469432-3469907 GCF_000332275.1 Synechococcus sp. PCC 7336 | reverse complement strand
AGGTGATGGTGTTGGTGACATCGCCATTTAGACTGCGGACTTCCTGGAGCAGTTGATAGTCATCGTTGTAGGTGTAGGTGGTCAGCCCTTCGAGCGAATCGACTCGGGTGAGACGGTTGCCGAGGGCGTCGTACGTGTAGTCGATGGTGCGACCACCGTTGGTGGGGTCGTCTGGGTCGAGGATGCGCTCTTGGGTGAGGCGATAGACATCGTCATATTCGTATTGGGTGATGCGGCCATCGTGTTCGGTGATTTGCAGGCGATGGCCCACATTGTTGAGGGTGTATTCGAAGCCAGCAATGATGGTTTCTGCGCCGGTTTCGGCATCGATTTGGACGGTGGTGAGACGGGTGAGACGGTTGAGATTGTCGTAGCCCCGTCGTTCCTCGATACCATTGGCAAATTCGGTGAGGGTGAGGCGACCGGCGAGGTCGTATTGGTAGGTGGTAACGCCTCCATCGGGGTCGGTGACCGT
>NZ_CM001776.1:3465026-3469332 GCF_000332275.1 Synechococcus sp. PCC 7336 | reverse complement strand
GTTTCGGTGAGGCGACCGAGGGCGTCGTAGCGGAATTCGGTGGTATTGCTCAGTTGGTCGGTTTGAGATTGGACGCGGTCGTTGTTGAAATAGTCCGTTTTGATGCGGGGGTTATCGGCGAGGTAGGCTGGCGCGGCGTCGGGGTAAACCACCTGGGTCCAATCGACCGCATCGAGGGTTTGGCCGGGGGCGATCGCCTCCAGTAACTGTTCGAGAGAATCGGATTCTGTCGGATAGATCGTTTCGGTGAGGCGACCCACTTCGTCGTAAACGTAATGGAGCACGTTGCCACCCGCGTCGATTTGAGCGCGCAAACGACCGACGCGATCGCAGAGGGTAATGCTGCGCAGGTTATCCGATGAATCTTCAGGGGTATCGTCAGCAAAGATCGTTTCTACCAGGCGATCGCTGAGGTCGTAGCAGAACTTCGTTACGTATTAGCTTCGGAGGTAAAGATGTAGGGAGTTGAGGGTATTTTCGCGTGGGTAGGTGACCACCCTAGTAGCTACTCACTGCCTCTCAAAGCCTCATCAAGGTCTTTTTCTGGTTTCTAGATATTCTCTTGGGTTCATCCTTGTTGGATCGCCAAAATAATAGTCTAAAATACTTTTCAAACAAAGCTCAATATCTTCAAATTCTTCTTGAAAGTCACCTGGGCCAGGGCCTGGGACATATTCCCGCACAGAAAATAATAACTTTCTATTCTCGATCAATAAGCGCGAGCAAGGCGCATCCGTTAAAATTTGCTCAGGACCATAGTAGCCCTGATAACCTGTTCTATTGTTTCCCTGTACTTTTTCCGGTTTAGCGATGCTGTATCCGCCCTTGTATGGTCCTTCCGATATTGGAGAGACCAAAAGTCCGGCTTCCCTTAAAATATTAATCTTTGTTTCATCAAACATAATGCGACTCCTTTATTATTAGTCTTCAAAATCATCTGAGTGGATTAGTAACAATCACTGTACCTGTAAATCGGCTCGAAAGTTCTGCAGCTGGAGTAAAGAACTGCCTTCCACCTGAGGGCTCTCTAATAGCTGCGAATGCCCCTTGTCCTGGCACTGTCGTAATCCCGTCAACAACAACAAAGTGCGGTCCTCGATCCAGATCTAATAATGCAATTGCTGGGTTGCTTGGAGATGTTGCATTGTCTAGACTGGGTTGCTTGGAGATGTTGCATTGTCTAGAATCGTCAAGTTTTGATTAAATAGAGCACGCGCATCACTCAATCCACTGTTTCTAAGAGCTGATGCCAGGTCCTCTGCACCAGCTCCACCAGCAGTCAAATTACTATCAATCGATAACTGCCTTACATCGAAATCTAAGTCCGCTGTATCCAAAACCATTGCGCACGCAGTGGGGCCACACGCGCTATTAGGAAAAATTGGAGCATCTGCCTGGTCCAATACAAGTCTATCGTCAATCCTTGGGAAGCTTGTGCTTCTTGGATTATTGGGCTCTAAACTTCCACCAATACTATCTGCTACAGCTCGGCCATTGTCGAGGATTCCACCGATGATGTTATCGACAAGATCGCCACCTTGCCTAGCAATGTTATCGGATAGCCCGCCAATCGATCGCGCAAACCCTCTCGCCCCCCTCAAGGGATTGCGCAGTAGTGAGCGCGGGTTGAGAGCACCATCCAGTAATCCGAAATCTAAAAGGGCAGAGGTGACACCCGCAAATGCCCGTAAAGGATCGCCACTAGACAATCCTGCTCGCAGCGTATTGAAAGAATCTGCTAAACCATTGGCGACCAGCAAGCTAAGACCCACTGTCCCAATAGCGCTCTTAAGTAGGGCTCCAGCAAGTGCCGGACCGAAGACAAAGCCCAACCCCCCAAATGCTGCCGCCCCTAAAACTCCCAATACTGTCGAGCGCTCTCCTCGAGCAAAGTCGCCAGTCACCTGTGCCCCAGCACCAATCCCCGCACCCAGCAAAAATTGCGGACTTGAAATGACACTCAGCGTTCCCCTAGCCACTGAAGCAGCACTGACATTGCCAATGCTGAAGAAACCGCTGGGATCTGTGTAGGTGACTGGGTTGGCATTGGCATAGAGATAGCGGTTCTGGCTAATCGGGTTGGTAATAAAGCCCTCGAAGGCATCGCGACTGATAAAGCGTCCCGTACTCGGGTCGTAATAGCGCTGGCGTAAATAATAGAGCCCCAACTCCTGCTCGAACTGCTCTCCGGCGAATAAGTTATCTACCTGCTCGGCATTGCGAGCACCTAGCAGCTCGCCAAAGGCCAAATAATCGAATTCCTGTGGACCGTGCCGTCGCCATCAGTCACGACACGAGTGCTACCCAACCCATCGGTATGGAAGAAGGTACTGCGATCGCCTTGCAACTGAGCGATTAAATCCAAACCAAAGACTGAAATCTGGACGAGGTCGTCACTGGCGATCGATATTTGAGTGGTTTGGTCATTATAGCGGTTTGGGGATGAATGAGGTACATCAAAAGCTTTGCCATGACAACGTTACAGATGCCATACTATACCTCACTCCAATGAAAACCGCTATATCGCCGCTCAAGCAAAGACTATGAATACTTGCCGACTACTAATGAAACCATACTGTTCGTCACAATGACTCATCTGACGGTGAGACGATTAGTGCCTGTTCCAGGTACTGCTTGGACTGCTTAAGAACTTCTTAAATACGCTCTGAGAGCTTTGAAGCCATAGCTTTTATCCATGCTTCATTATTTTCAAATAAAAGCAATTTACCTGATATTTTTTTTGCCAACAAAATTAGACAACCTTTATCTCTAAGTAGAATTCCATCTCCTGGACAATCAAGTATTGAGACAAGTAATTCAATCATCAAAGACCTTGCCACTTTATTCCCAGAAGGATTAACTCTAAACGAGATATGGATTCTTGGAGTAATTCCATATTGCTTAAAGATCAGCTTTGGATAGTTATGCTGGGAGATACAAACTTTGAGTCCCTTATGATAAAGTTGAATTTCATTTCTATGATTTTGTATCTTTTCTCTAGAAAGTCCTAACTGCCTTGTAAAGCTTGTCGAGATTTCTTCAATACTCTTTTCAGTAGTTCCTTCAAAGAAGAATTCTTCGCCGAGAACCAGCTTTTTTTCTTCCTCTGTCCATATGTGTCCATCTAACTTGTCAATTGCTACAGTAACACCGCCAGGGTTATGTCCTTCATGTATTAACTGCTCTGAAAAACTTCCGAACAGCCAATACATAGGTTCAGAACGGATGCATTGTATTGCCCTAAAGCTATAGGATGGAAAATTTTTCTTTGCCTGCCTATTCAAATGTATATTTGCAATTGAGAATACTTCACTCAGAGATAATTTAGGACTACGATAGTCTGATTTGACAATGATTCCTTTACCTCCTCCTAGGGAAATCATCTCCTCGATATCGGCAACCGCTTCAGCAGGCATATTGAGTTCGAGGAAACAAGGTATATTTTCAGGTTTACATTGAAGATCTAGATCGCTACTTTCGTAATCTGACTCTGGGAATTTGATTAGATAGATATCATACATGATTAAATCGTTCATCTGAAGCTTGTGCAGATTATTGGTTTACATAGAACCAAAAGTATTCTACTGTCTAGTTCTATGCTGGCGGAAGAATGTTGCTTTACAGTCGTGAAACTACATTCCCAGTAAAGAAAGTGGCAAAATCGGCAATCGGGATACTTTGTGAAGTTCCTATACCTACTGGAAGAGGGTCTCGGACAAATACACTCCCACCCTCAATTCTATCAACTACAACAGCATGTGAACCTCCTGTTAGGTCTGTACTAACACTAACTATTGCAGATCCATTACTGAGTGCTGCTTGGAGTTGATCTATTGTTTGTTGATTGTTAAATTCAAAACTTGCTAAATTCGGAGCCTCAACCATATTGCTTAAATTAGTAATTGCTTGCGGGAGATCGCTCAGGAATGCACCGTCAGCGTCTACGCCAGCTGCTTCCCTAATAAAAGCTTCTGGGATATTCACACCTTGATCTGCGAGGATCATTCTGCAAGACGCAGCTACGCATGAAAAATCTAGGGCTTGTCCGATCAAAGGCCGATCTATTGGTGGCGCATAGGGGCCCGCAATGGAATCGGGGAACGCTCCTCCTGTTGTTCCAGGAATACTTGCAGCTCCACTATCTGCGCCAATAATTGAGTCAGAGACGATTCACTTTTTAGATGTGATTTTCTCCGATAAATACTGGGTTTGAGCGGCTAAGGAAAAAGACGGTGATGATTGTTATTTGAGCAAGCCCCCCGAGGCAAGATTTGAATCAATTCTACCTGAGACCGCCAAGGCACAC
>NZ_CM001776.1:3463525-3464926 GCF_000332275.1 Synechococcus sp. PCC 7336 | reverse complement strand
GTTTGTTGGTTTGCTCTCCGACGACGCCGCAACGGTCGAAGTCTTGCAAAATACGCTCGAGCAGGTTGGGCTGTTTGAGCAGGTCCAGAGCGGCTTTCAGTTCCGTCTGGCTCATGTGGGGGACTTGAGTTTTGGGCTTGAGGGCCTGCTGGATCTGTTGGTCTTGCAGCTCCTCTAATTGCAACAGCACTTGAGCGAGATCTTGTTTGAGGATGTCGGTGGACAGACAGAGTTCGTGGCTAGCTTGTTTGAGAAAAGCGCTGCGGTGGCGGGCGTTGTAGAGGTCGAGGGTATCGATGTGGAAGGTCTTGTCGCGGCGGATGAGGAGGTTGAGCTTGAGTTGGTCGTAGCTGAGGTTCTTGTCTAGGCCCCGAATGCGGTAGTGACGTTCGCCGAAGCTGAGTTTGATTTCGTGCTCTTTGATATCGGCCTTAGGTAGTTCAGCTTCTTGCGGGTCGGGCTCGCGCTCCGGTTGTGGTGTCGAAGTCGGAGCGGCTAAGGGAGGGGGTTGAGGGGGAGTTTTGCCTTTGCCCATCCACTCAGCTTTACGAATGGCAGCTCCCAGACGCTCGGCGGGGTCGGAGACGGCTTGAGCGTAGGCGTTGGCGTCCATGCCTTGGGGGAAGAGCAGGCGGAAGCATTCAATGCCTTTGTCCATCAAGGTTTGTGCTAGCTTCTCAGCGGCAGTATTACCCGCGCTGTCGCGGTCGTAGGCGATGTAGACCCGAGTGATGGCCTGCTGCTCGAAGGCGGCTAAATGGTCGAAGGTAAAGCCACTGGTGCCGTAGCTGCTGGTGACGTTGCGGTAACCATGAACCCAAAAAGTCATCGCGTCAATTAACGACTCGCACAGGATCGCTTCCGAGCTGGCGGATAAGGCGGAGAGATTCCAGACGCCGCGATGGGGGCCGGGAAGGTAGAGATGTTGGACGGTGCCTTGGCGTAAGCGTTGACCGATCTTGCGACCGTAGACTTCGTGAATGACATCGGTTTCATCCAGCACTGGCACCACCAGACAGCCGTTGAAATGTTCGTGACCGCTTTGACGGAGTAGGCCGATGTCTTGTAGTTGGGTGCGAATGGCAGCGCCGGGTTTGCGGTTCTTTTGAGGCAGGCGATAGCTGAGGGTGCGGTTGGCATAGCCCAGCTTGAATTGCTGCACCAGTTCGCTGCTGTGTAGGCCGCGACTTTGCAGGTAAGCCAGGGCATCGGGGGACTCGGTTAGGGTGCGGTGGTAATGGTCGATGACTTGCTGGAGTAGCCGCTGGTTGTCGGGGTTGGCGGCTAAGGGTGGGAGTTTGGGAGTGCTGCTGCGTTTGATGGGTTGAGCGGGGGTGGGTTATCGGCATCGAGATGGGGGAGTCGTGTTTGAGCAGTTCGATGGCGTGGCGGAAGCTGACG
>NZ_CM001776.1:1158653-1163167 GCF_000332275.1 Synechococcus sp. PCC 7336 | reverse complement strand
AGACTTGATTCACATCCCGCGTCAGGGGGCTTTTACAGAACTAACTACCTATCGTTTTTCCTTAGCTGCTCAATGCCAGGGCTCATAGGTGGCAACAACATCCGAAGCGTAAAGTGCCTCTGACTCAACTGTTTTGTCAACCACATCAGCTACGACAGTTTTGGCAACATTACCAGTCAAAGCAATCCTGAGGTTGAGTTCCGCTTTAGCTATGCAGGCCGCGAGTTTGATGATGAAACCGGCTTGTTCTATAACCGGGCTCGCTACCTCGACCCCTCAACCGGACAGTTCATCAGTCAAGATCCATTAGGCTTTGGTGCTGGCGATACCAATCTCTATCGCTATGTCTTCAATAATCCTCTCTCTTTCAATGATCCCAGTGGTCTGCAAGCGTTCGTGCCAACCTTATCTCTAAACGATCAGAACTTTGATGGCAGGGACGATTCGTCAGAGCCAGGGGCAATCGATTTAGATGGCGATGGGGAAATCGACGATAGCGGTCTTGCCTCTGAGTTATTTGGCTCGGCTTTAGCGGGGCTCTCCATTCTGCGGGCGCCCGCTTCCCCAATTAATTTACCGTCGCCGACGCCTATCGAGCTCACTCCAGATGTTGGCGATGCCAATACTCCCAGTCAGTTACCTGATATTCCTGTGGATTTACCAAGCCTGGAGGGTATACCGCTTGGAGAGAATATCGGTCAAATTTTGGTTTTGGGAAATGATGCGATTCAAACTGCGCAAGATATCGCTGACGCTATTCTCGAATCAACGGATCTCGATGCGGCAAGGGAGATTATTGAGAATAGTCATATCCTTCTCTCCGAAAGCTCAAATAGTGGAAGCGTTGAGGATTTTGTGTCTAGTTTGCCGACAAGACAAACACCGTCCAATACACGTGCAGACCTTTTTGAAATTGAGCAGACAGGGCCGCGCAACTTTACAGTTCCGGCGGGAGATGAATCAATTAACATTGATGGCTTTAATGGAACTACAATTTTGGAGGCTAAGTTCGCAGGAAATCCAGGTAGAAGTCCATTTGTTGAGGATAGTGCAATTCCAGGTTTTATCCGCGATAGAATTGTGGCCCAGCAAAGAGATGAATTTAGAAGATTAGCAGCAGCTATCAACGACCCTCAGAATCCATTCACCGGTTTGGAAGTTCGCACAAACGATCCAAGAGCAGTACCATTCTTTGAATCTCTAATCAATGACTTTAATATTCCTGGTCAGGTTAGAGTTACCCCAACAGATATTAATTAGGAGGTAATTAAAATGTCAAATAATCTTTTGATTTTTATCGGAGAAGGCATTCAGTTTGACCTAGAATCTACAGTCAGTGCAATTAAAAAAATCGATGGAGTTACAGATCTAGTCGAGAGAGAGGGGCCTGGAGCGATCTTTGAATGTACTTACAAAAAAAATGGAGATTCAACTATACTTCGTCTAAGTAAAGACCTATTAGACATAAGTATTGATAGGGTAGACGAGCTGAGCCTAAGTTTAGTTCTGAGTCTTCAAGAAGTAATTGATCAACCGCTCAGTGTTGTTGATACAGGATACTCATTTCATATTAATTTAGAAGGCATTAAGTCATTCCAAGACCTCCAAAGTCGTATAGAAAACTTTGAATTTGAAGAGTAGCTATTAAATCCTCGGCATCCCCAAGACTAATGCATACCCGAGGCTAATGCATAAATGAAGTCGCTTTGCTCCGCCTGTTCCGCATCGCCGGTTATCAAGCGCACGGTCGTGCAACGGCAATGCTAGTCCCCCCACCCGCGCTAATCGCGCCTCCCAATTCGCGCCAAGCCGCCCCCGCGCAACCCCGCTAATGCCCAACAGTGCCATCAACGAAGCGGGGGCAACGCACCCACCCACCCGCCGTAGCTGCTTGGCGCGGGGATAAAACCATAAGGCGCGACTCATTGAGATTTCTTTGCTCCTCAAAGGTAAGAGCAGGTAAACCTGCCCTCACCTTCGAGGTCAAACATTAATTTTCCGGCTAACTTTGGCTTGCTAACTCCCGCTGACTAGCTGCCTGTCTCAACATAGATTGTTTAGCCGCATGTCTTAGGATTAACCCTTCTAAAAGCCCCTTCGCCAGAGCTTTATCCTCTTCGTCAAAATCCCGAATCGCCTCAAATTGGAGTTTTAGCTGCTCATCTGGTCCGCGCTCGTCGCCTTCGAACACTAGATCGTCCAAACTGATGTGCAAAGTCTTCGCCAGCTTCACTAGAGAGCTTAGGGTCGGCTGCCCAGACCCAGACTCGTAGTTCTTGATCTGGTTGACGTGCAATTCTACAGCGTCAGCCAATTGCTGCTGTGTCAATCCTTGACTTTTGCGCAACTGAACGAGCCTAGCGGGAAAATCCATTAGCAGCTAGATGCATACAAATTATCAATGCAACGGTATCCCTCTGAAAGCGTCAACCTATCTGAAAGTACATTATACAGTCTACAAAATATATAGTACTCTGGTCTTGACAAGTTTTTGAGGCTTGAGCCCATGCCCCGCTACCCAGACGAGTTAATCGAGCGCATCAAAAGCGATGTCAGTCTCGAACGCCTCTTGGCCGCCCAAGGCCACGAGCTCAAAAAACACGGCCAAGACCTGATAACCACCTGCCCCTTCCACGAAGACAAAACCCCCAGCCTGGTCATCAGCCCCGATACCAACCTCTGGCACTGCATGGGAGCCTGCCAAAGTGGCGGCTCCGTCATCGACTGGGTGATGAAACGGGAAGCCGTCAGCTTCCGCCACGCCATCGAACTGCTCAAACACGACCTCCCCCATCTCGATGCCGATAACCCCACCCCCGCTCAACCCATCAAACGCAGCAGCACTCCCAAACTCCCACCCTTAGCCGCCAACCCCGACAACCAGCGGCTACTCCAGCAAGTCATCGACCATTACCACCGCACCCTAACCGAGTCCCCCGATGCCCTGGCTTACCTGCAAAGTCGCGGCCTACACAGCAGCGAACTGGTGCAGCAATTCAAGCTGGGCTATGCCAACCGCACCCTCAGCTATCGCCTGCCTCAAAAGAACCGCAAACCGGGCGCTGCCATTCGCACCCAACTACAAGACATCGGCCTACTCCGTCAAAGCGGTCACGAACATTTCAACGGCTGTCTGGTGGTGCCAGTGCTGGATGAAACCGATGTCATTCACGAAGTCTACGGTCGCAAGATCGGTCAACGCTTACGCCAAGGCACCGTCCAACATCTCTACCTTCCCGGCCCCCATCGCGGCGTCTGGAATCTCTCCGCCTTATCCGCCAGCTCGGAAGCGATCCTGTGCGAGTCGTTAATTGACGCGATGACTTTTTGGGTTCATGGTTACCGCAACGTCACCAGCAGCTACGGCACCAGTGGCTTTACCTTCGACCATTTAGCCGCCTTCGAGCAGCAGGCCATCACTCGGGTCTACATCGCCTACGACCGCGACAGCGCTGGTGATGCTGCCGCTGAGAAGCTAGCACAAACCTTGAGGGACAAAGGCATTGAATGCTTCCGCCTGCTCTTTCCCCAAGGCATGGACGCTAACGCCTACGCCCAAGCCGTCACCGACCCCGCCGAGCGTCTGGGTGCTGCCATTCGTAAAGCTGAGTGGATAGGCAAAGGCAAAACTCCCCCTCAACTCCCTCCCTTAGCCGCTCCGACTTCGACACCAGAACCGGAGCGCGAGCCCGACCCGCAAGAAGCTGAACTACCTGAGGCCGATATCAAAGAGCACGAAATCAAACTCAGCTTCGGCGAGCGCCATTACCGTATCCGTGGCCTAGAGAAGAACCTCAGCTACGACCAACTCAAAATCAACTTACTGATCCGCCGCGACAAAGCCTTTCACGTCGATACCCTCGACCTCTACAATGCCCGCCACCGCAGCGCCTTCCTCAAACAAGCCAGCCACGAACTCTGCCTGTCCAGCGACAGCCTCAAAGCAGATCTCGCCCAAGTGCTGTTGCAATTAGAGGAGCTGCAAGACCAACAGATCCAGCAGGCCCTCAAACCCAAGACTCAAGTGCCCCACATGAACCAGAGTGAGCTGAAAGCCGCTCTGGAGCTGCTCAAACAACCCAACCTGCTCGAGCGTATTTTGCAAGACTTCGACCGTTGCGGCGTTGTGGGAGAACAAACCAACAAACTCGTCGGCTATCTGGCCGCCACCAGTCGCAAACTGGAGGCTCCCTTAGCCGTCCTGATTCAAAGCTCCAGTGCTGCGGGGAAAAGCTCGTTGATGGATGCGATTCTGGCGCTGATTCCTGCCGAGGAACAGGTCAAGTATTCGGCCATGACTGGCCAGAGTTTGTTCTACATGGGAGAAACCGACCTCAAACACAAGATCCTGGCCATTGCTGAAGAAGAAGGGGCCGAGCAAGCCAGTTACGCGCTCAAATTGCTCCAATCAGAGGGAGAAGTCACGATTGCTTCAACGGGCAAGGATGCCAGTAGTGGCAAACTCCAGACGGTGCAATACCGCGTCGAGGGGCCGGTGATGTTGATGATGACCA
>NZ_CM001776.1:1156001-1158553 GCF_000332275.1 Synechococcus sp. PCC 7336 | reverse complement strand
CCCCCGCACCATCACCGCCCGCCGTTTCTATCTGGCTCATTTCATCAATTGGTCCGCTCAGCGCTCCCTCTTGCGGCCTCCCGAGATCACTAAGCCCATTCTGGAGCGCTATCAGCGCTTTCTCTATCACTACCGTCAACCCAACGGCAAACCCCTTTCCTTCCGCTCTCAACACAACTATCTGGTGGCCGTGCGAGCCTGGTTTAAGTGGCTCTCGCGACAGAATCACATTCTCTACAATCCCGCCAGCGAGATAGAGTTGCCCAAGCTCGAGACCCGACTACCCAAGGCCATTCTGTCTCAGAAGGAAGCCGAACAAGTTCTCAGCCAGCCGGATGTCAACCAGGCGATAGGCTTGCGAGACCGAGCCATGCTAGAAACGTTCTACAGCACGGGTATTCGCCGCCTGGAGATGATTCACTTAGCGCTCGAAGACCTCGATGGCGAGCGGGGTACTTTGATGGTGCGTCAGGGGAAAGGACGCAAGGACCGCATGATTCCCATTGGCGCTCGGGCCGTAGCTTGGATAGAGAAATATCTGGCTGATGTGCGGCCCCATCTCTGTTGCGGTCATGAGGATGGCCGTTTGTTTCTGTCTCATCTGGGGGAGCCGCTGACCCCCAACCGCTTGACTCAGTTGGTTCGCTCCTATGTCGATAAGGCTGAGCTGGGCAAGACGGGGAGTTGTCATTTGTTCCGTCACACGATGGCGACGCTCATGCACGAGAATGGGGCCGATATCCGTCACATTCAGGCGATGCTGGGTCACGTCAGTCTCGATACCACTCAGATTTACACCCAGGTCTCGATTAAGAAGCTCAAGCAGGTTCATACCCTCACTCACCCGGCTCGCTCCGAGCGCTCGCTCTCCGTCGATTGGGATGGACAGACTGAAGAGACACCCGCCACAGCCGATGAGTTATTCGCCACCTTAGCCGCCGAACAGTTGGACGAGCAGTAGAATTGATTCAAATCTTGCCTCGGGGGGCTTGCTCAAATAACAATCATCACCGTCTTTTTCCTTAGCCGCTCAAACCCAGTATTTATCGGAGAAAATCACATCTAAAAAGTGAATCGTCTCTGACTCAATTATTGGCCCAAATAGTGGTCCTGGTAGATTCATTGGTGACCTTGATGATCTGACTAGTGCTGAAAGAACATTTGTTGATAGGCAAGTAGCGAGAGGAAGACAAATTAATAGTATTCCACGAGGTGAGAATCGAACTCCTGACTTTGATATTGATGGAACTATTGTTGAACTAAAAACTATTTCTGGTGTACAGGATACAACTTCAGATGGAATCTCTGGAGCTATAGCAAGTCGTGTGATGGATGGACGAGGTCAGGCTGCGAATATTTTTGTAGATGCAACCAATCAACCTGGTATAACGCAGGAAATAGCCGAAAGAGGAGTTCGCCGTGCTTTCGGAGCAGATAACAGGCTAGGAGGAAGAATTCAGTCAATTACTGTTGAAGGTCCTAATTTTGAAGTAGTTGTTCCAAGGAAATAATCAACATGAATGAACAAGATATACAGGAAATTAGATCGAGATTAAAGAAAGCGAGAAAGCATAATATTTATAACGATAGGCATGCTTGCTGCTGGCAAGGATATCTTGCAGCTCTTCTAGAGTGGGATTTGATTTCTCCAAATCAACACAAAAAATTGTCAGAAGAGATCCCAGTTGACACCCCAGATCCATCTATAAATATTTTCCTTGGCTATGAGTGATCTCGAATGATTGAAACGACTTAGGTGTAACAGGCACGAATGGCACTGAGTTAAGGAGTAATCTGGCATCGATAGCCATGCATTTCCAAGGGGTTCAGCCTCTGAGCTGGTCTTATTTCAGTATCATTCGTAACAGGCACTTCTCAATATCGTTATTGTAAACTTTCTGTGCCCCGAGGCTGATACGGTAATGAAGTCGCTTTGCTCCGCCTGTTCCGCATCGCCGGTGATCAAGCGCACGGTCGTGCAACGGCAATGCTAGTCCCCCCACCCGCGCTAATCGCGCCTCCCAATTCGCGCCAAGCCGCCCCCGCGCAACCCCGCTAATGCCCAACAGTGCCATCAACGAAGCGGGGGCAACGCACCCACCCACCCGCCGTAGCTGCTTGGCGCGGGGATAAAACCATAAGGCGCGACTCATTGAGATTTCTTTGCTCCTCAAAGGTAAGAGCAGGTAAACCTGCCCTCACCTTCGAGGTCAAACATTAATTTTCCGGCTAACTTTGGCTTGCTAACTCCCGCTGACTAGCTGCCTGTCTCAACATAGATTGTTTAGCCGCATGTCTTAGGATTAACCCTTCTAAAAGCCCCTTCGCCAGAGCTTTATCCTCTTCGTCAAAATCCCGAATCGCCTCAAATTGGAGTTTTAGCTGCTCATCTGGTCCGCGCTCGTCGCCTTCGAACACTAGATCGTCCAAACTGATGTGCAAAGTCTTCGCCAGCTTCACTAGAGAGCTTAGGGTCGGCTGCCCAGACCCAGACTCGTAGTTCTTGATCTGGTTGACGTGCAATTCTACAGCGTCAGCCAATTGCTGCTGTG
>NZ_CM001776.1:900000-1155901 GCF_000332275.1 Synechococcus sp. PCC 7336 | reverse complement strand
CATCCAATTCAATCACAATCCGCACTTCACCCACAGCGGAACTGGCGGTGGGGGCGTTCTCGAACCGGACGGTGTAGGGGAGGGCGGTATCGGCGGGGACAAATCCTTGCGTGCCCGTGCCCAGCGGTCCGACAATCGCCTTCCACGTCGATACCCTCGACCTCTACAACGCCCGCCACCGCAGCGCCTTTCTCAAACAAGCCAGCCACGAACTCTGCCTGTCCAGCGACAGCCTCAAAGCAGATCTCGCCCAAGTGCTGTTGCAATTAGAGGAGCTGCAAGACCAACAGATCCAGCAGGCCCTCAAACCCAAGACTCAAGTGCCCCACATGAACCAGAGTGAGCTGAAAGCCGCTCTGGAGCTGCTCAAACAACCCAACCTGCTCGAGCGTATTTTGCAAGACTTCGACCGTTGCGGCGTTGTGGGAGAACAAACCAACAAACTCGTCGGCTATCTGGCCGCCACCAGTCGCAAACTGGAGGCTCCCTTAGCCGTCCTGATTCAAAGCTCCAGTGCTGCGGGGAAAAGTTCGTTGATGGATGCGATTCTGGCGCTGATTCCTGCCGAGGAACAGGTCAAGTATTCGGCCATGACCGGCCAGAGTTTGTTCTACATGGGAGAAACCGACCTCAAACACAAGATCCTAGCTATTGCTGAAGAAGAAGGGGCCGAGCAAGCCAGTTACGCGCTCAAATTGCTCCAGTCAGAGGGAGAAGTCACGATTGCTTCAACGGGCAAGGATGCCAGCAGTGGCAAACTCCAGACGGTGCAATACCGCGTCGAGGGGCCGGTGATGTTGATGATGACCACCACTGCCATTGACATCGACGAGGAACTGCTCAATCGCTGTCTGGTGTTGAGCGTCAACGAAAGCCGCGCTCAAACCGAAGCCATCCACGCCCGCCAGCGCCAACGTAAAACTCTGGCTGGCCTACTAGCCCAGCAGTACCGGCGCGAGCTGCTCCAGCTCCACCAAAACGCCCAACGTCTGTTACGCCCTCTTTTAGTCGCCAATCCTTATGCCGAGCAGTTGACCTTTGTCAGTACCCAGACCCGCACCCGCCGCGACCATCTGAAATATCTGGGACTGATTCAGACGATTGCTCTGCTCCATCAACATCAGCGCCCGATTGAGCGGGTGGAACAGAGCGGTCAGTGGTTTGACTATATCGAGGTGACGCTGGAGGACATCGAGGTGGCCAATCGATTGGCGCATCAGGTGTTAGGGCGTTCTCTCGACGAGCTACCGCCCCAGACTCGCCGCCTGTTGACGCTGATTCAGCAGATGGTTGCCACAGCCTGTACCCGTGAGAGCATCGCGCAACAGGATTATCGCTTTACTCGCAAAGACATCCGCAGCTGCACTGGCTGGAGCGACGGCCAACTCAAGATTCATTGTCGCCGCCTGACGGAGTTGGAATATCTGCTGATCCATGCCGGCAGTCGCGGCAAGAGTTTTCAATACGAGCTGCTCTACGACGGCAATCCCGCTGCACCAGGGGCTCACCAGATGGGCTTGATTGACCTGGACCGTCTCCGACAGGAGTACGACGCTCAAAAGTTAGGGGATATCGCTCAAAAGTCAGGGCAAATCGCTCAAAAGACAGCGCCAAGTTTGCCCCAAGTTACCCCCAAGTTAGGGCCAAGTCAGGGGACCTCAAACCCAGTTCTCAACGGGTATAGGGCCTGATTTCGGTCGATTTCCCCAAAAAAGCACAGTACCCCCCTATCTCAAAACCGTACTTTTTCGTCGTACTTTCTCGTCGTACTCACCCCCTCCCCTTAGCTGCTCTCACCCCCGCTCATGTCTCGCAAGCGCCCGCCACCGTCCTTCCCCGACGTGCCCAACATCGCCGACCCCCAGGGTTTTGTCTGTTTCATGGAGCGCTTCCTCGAATGGATGGCCGTGCGCAACTACTCCCCCCGCACCATCACCGCCCGCCGTTTCTATCTGGCTCATTTCATCAATTGGTCCGCTCAGCGCTCTCTGTTGCGGCCTCCCGAGATCACTAAGCCCATTCTGGAGCGCTATCAGCGCTTTCTCTATCACTACCGTCAACCCAACGGCAAACCCCTTTCCTTCCGCTCTCAACACAACTATCTGGTGGCCGTGCGGGCCTGGTTTAAGTGGCTCTCGCGCCAGAATCACATTCTCTACAATCCCGCCAGCGAGATAGAGTTGCCCAAGCTCGAGACCCGACTACCCAAGGCCATTCTGTCTCAGAAGGAAGCCGAACAAGTTCTCAGCCAGCCGGATGTCAACCAGGCGATAGGCTTGCGAGACCGAGCCATGCTAGAAACGTTCTACAGCACGGGTATTCGCCGCCTGGAGATGATTCACTTAGCGCTTGAAGACCTCGATGGCGAGCGGGGTACTTTGATGGTGCGTCAGGGGAAAGGACGCAAGGACCGCATGATTCCCATTGGCGCTCGGGCCGTAGCTTGGATAGAGAAATATCTGGCTGATGTGCGGCCCCATCTCTGTTGCGGTCATGAGGATGGCCGTTTGTTTCTGTCTCATCTGGGGGAGCCGCTGACCCCCAACCGCTTGACTCAGTTGGTTCGCTCCTATGTCGATAAGGCTGAGCTGGGCAAGACGGGGAGTTGTCATTTGTTCCGTCACACGATGGCGACGCTCATGCACGAGAATGGAGCCGATATCCGTCACATTCAGGCGATGTTGGGTCACGTCAGTCTCGATACCACTCAGATCTACACCCAGGTCTCGATTAAGAAGCTCAAGCAGGTTCATACCCTCACTCACCCGGCTCGCTCCGAGCGCTCGCTCAGCGTCGATTGGGATGGGCAGACTGAAGAGACACCCGCCACAACCGATGAGTTATTCGCCACCTTAGCTGCCGAACAGTTGGACGAGCAGTAGAATTGATTCAACTCTTGCCTCGGGGGGCTTGCTCAAATAACAACCATCACCGTCTTTTTCCTTAGCCGCTCAAACCCAGTATTTATCGGAGAAAATCACATCTAAAAAGTGAATCGTCTCTGACTCAATTATTAGCTCAAATAATAGGGCATTTGATGATGTTATCAATGATTTGATTAACCGCTCCACACTTGGCAGGGAAACACGTGGGGTAACGACACAATTTGACACTACAGGTGGTTTCGATGAAGCAAATTCAGTATTTGATAATTTAAATCTTGGGAATGTTCGATCTATTGAAACATCATTTGGTCCAGGAAGAGCTGGCCAGTTGCCTGATGGCAGTACAGTTGTTGTAAGGCCAGGTAGTTCACCGGCACCTGGGAGTTCTGTAAATGGCCCACCAACTTTAGAAATCCAGCAGGGAAGGGATAGAACTAAATTTCGTTTTGGAGAGAGTTAATGGCTGAAAATATTTTTAAAGCATGGAAACCATTATTTGGGCTCCCAGCGGTAATGCAATTGGAAACACTTCATCATGGCTATGAGGGGCTTAAGTTGATTCTGACACCACTTGATGAGTCTGACAGGAAACTAGAAATATTATTTGATCCTGCCTTAACTTATAGAAATATTGATGAAGGCGACTTACTGTTTTACAACCGGGTTGACGGCGAAAATAATTTAGGCCGATGGGGATTTTTTACGGTTGAGGATTCAGATTATCTAAAGTGGTTTAACCACGTAAGTCAGGGCATATATGAAGATAAAGAAATTATTCAATACTCTATATATACACCCAATGACTGCCTTGATATACTATCTGCCTATCCCCCAACAGTCTTATGGTTAGAATCGACAGTGCCTGTACCGCCCGCAGATCAATAGCCTACTAAAATTCGATCACTCCTCTCTGAGGCTAATACAAAAAGGATTAGTAACCGTCCCAGAAACGTATTCAGCTGCCAATAGTTTTTCATCCCGAAATAAGGGAATTCCTGAATCCAAAGATTGAGGAATTAAAGACGGTGTCGGCAGCTGCAATCGTGCAGCTCGGCAAGCTTGAGTGAGAAAATCAAGCACATTTCTATTTTGAGCCTTCAAAGAGGCAGTCACGCTCAACATGCGAGCTACAAACTGGCGCCAGCTTGAGATTGCGACCCAAAGCTAGTGCGTCGCCAAATCACTGCAGGTCTTAAAGCTCGTTCCGCCTCAGTGCCAGATGACTCTACAGATGGGGCTGCTTTGTTGGAGTTGACGGACATTGCGGTGGCAGACCTCGATGGGGATGGCGAGCTCGACATTGCAGTCAGCGGTACAGGCAGGCAAAGTATCCGGGTGCCCGATACCGGTGGCGGTTATGGTGGCGGTTATGGGGGTGGCTACGGTGGGGGATATGGCGGTGGTTTCACGACCATCTTTGAAGATTACGAACGCGTCTTTACCTTCTCTAGAGAGACCGATGGCAGCCTCGCTCAACTGGGAGAGTTCGAGCTGCGTGCAGAAGCAGACCAAATTCAGTTAGGAGATATCGATCTGGATGGCGATGCCGATCTGATCTACTTTTCACGTTCGAGCATCTCTGTTGCTCTAGGGGATGGGGATGGAACTTTTACTGCTGATAATACGTTTCTTGCTGCCCCTGATGCAGTTTTTCCAAATCTTTCTGAGATCGAGTTAGCCGATTTCGATAACGATGGCTTCCTCGATTTAGTCACCTTGACGAGTGGAGCCTTCTTTGCTCCTTCTGGGCCTAGAATGAGCTCTACCGATCGCGTCTCGATCTGGTTGGGTAATGGCAGCGGAAACTTCAGCTTGAATGCTTTCCGAAGGGTCAATCTTTTCACCGATTCCCTGGCGATCGGGGATGTCGATCGCGATGGCAATCTCGATGTGGCGGTTTCTACTCTCTCGGGTGGTGACGAGCTGTTTGTCTTCAGTACGGATGGAGAGGGGCAGTTTGTCTTCAATCAATTGGGGAATGAATTTGCCAATGATGCAGGCATTACCGATCTCTCGCTGGCAGATTTGGATGGGGATGGAGCGGACGATCTGGTCGGGTTCAGTCAGTCCGAGCGTCGCATCGCTTTTCGGCGCAATGGTCGGGCAGTTCAAACCAGACAAACGTTTGAGTACGATTCGGTTTTCAATCAGCTGACTCGCTCTACCGATGAGTTGGGGCGCGACACGTTCTTCGAACTCGATCCTGCTACGGGCAATGTATTGGTAGCGCGACAGGTTGTGGGCCAAGACGATCGCACCTCTGGCGAAACCGACGATGTCGTAACCCAGTTCACCTACACCGCATTGGGATTGGTAGACACCATCACCGATGCTCTGGGTCGCACCACAGACAACGACTATGACGAATTCGGTCGCTTGATTGCCACAACTTTTGCTGTTGGCACGGCTGATGAAGCCACTGTCCGTCAAGAGTACGACGATCTGAGCGGCAACATCTCAGCCTTCACAAACGAACTGGGCAATCGCACCGAGTACGAGTTCGATTCGAACAATCGCCTAACTCAAATTGTTGAAGCCGATCCCGATAGGGAGGGACCCTTAAGCTCTCCCGTGACTCTCTTTGATTACGATCGACGGGGTAATGTCCTCTCAGTTCGGGACGCGAATGGCAATCTCACTCAGTTTGAGTATGACGAGCGCGATCGGGTTGTTGCCACCCTCGATGCTCTCGAACAACAGGCCACGTTTGCCTATGATTTGCGGGGCAACCTCATCGTTGAAACAGATTTCAACGGAAATCTGACTGAATATCGCTACGATAGCCGCAGCCGTCGCATTGAAGAAATTGATGCTGAAGGATTCTCAACTCAGTTCTCCTACGATCGTAATGGCAACTTACTCTCTGTGACCGATCCGCGTGGAAATACTACACGATACGAGTACGATGCTCGCGATCGCTTGACGGAAATAGTTGATGCCGTTGGGAATTCAACTCGATACGAATACGATCTAGCGGACAACCTAATTTCCGTAGCAGATCGCAACACTAATCGAACGGAATTTGCATACGACGAGCTCGATCGCCTTATCGAGCAAATCGATGCCGATAGCAATAGCGCTCTATTTGAATATGACAAGCTCGGCAATCTAGTACGTCAAACCAACCGGCGCGGATTTGAACTTAACTTTGAATATGATTTTCGCAATCGCCTTGTCAGGACAAGTGACGTGCTAAATGGTCAAGTTTTATATTCTTATGACAAAGCCAACAATTTAATATCTGTTACTGATGAATTAGATAGAATCAATTATTTTATCTATGACGATCTTAATCGCCAGATTGAAGCCATCAATCCATTATTACAATCTACTCAGTTCAGCTATGACTCTGTTGGAAACTTGGTAGAGATTGATGGCGAGTTAGATCGTACTTCTAAGTATATTTACGACGATCTAAATCGTCTCACTACAATCACTAATGCCTTCGGTAATGTTGTCGAGTATGGCTACGATGGAAATAGTAATATTACATCCATTACAGACGGGCTCGATCGAGCTACTACCCTTACCTACGATGGCCGCGACCTCGAAATTAGTGTCACCGATCCGCTAAGAAATACCATCACCACTACCTATGATGGCAATGGTAATATCGTCTCCGTTACTGATGCTCTCGGCAACACCTCTGTCTCCGCTTATGACGAACTCAATCGGTTGCAAGGCAACACCGATGCCAATGGAGACACAGCAGCTTACACCTATGACGCCGAGGGAAATTTAACCTCCTTGCTCGACTCCGTTGGTAACCTAACCACCTATCAATACGATCGCCTCAATCGCTTGGTGTTGGAAACCAATCAACTGCAGGATAGCCGTCTCTACGATTATGACGAAGTCGGCAATTTGGTGGGTCGCACCGATCGCAACAACCGCCGCACTACCTACAGCTTTGACGCTCTCAATCGCCTGACCAGCGAACAGTTTATTGGCGATGGTGGGGCGATCGAGCGCAGTTTCACTTATACCTACGATGCGGCCAGCCAATTGCGCGCTGCTGGCGACGCTCTCTACACCTATAGCTACGATTACGATCTGGCCGGTCGGCTCACTTCGGTCTCGAACGTCGGCTCGGTCGGTGCCCCCGATGTGACGTTGGACTACTCCTACGATCGCCAGAACAACCTCACTTCTGTGACCGACACCATCAACGGAGTGGAAGCGGGAATAGAAACCTTCGAGTACGATCTGCTCGATCGCGTCACGCGCATCACTCAATCGGGTACAGGAGTGTCAGAAAAGGCTGTTACCTTTGCTTACGATGCAGCTAGTCAACTGACGCAGTTGGACAGTTTTAGCGACTTAGCCCAAACTCAGTTGGTCGCTAGCTCTCGCTACAGCTACGATCTCGCGGGCAGGCTGGAGTTGATCGAGCAGTCGAATGATGGAGGGTCGATCGCCGAGTATCGCTATCAGTACGATGCGGCCAATCGCATTACTGAAGTAGTCTCATTCGATGGGGTTAGCACGTTCAGCTATGACGAGCGCAGCCAGCTCATCTCGGCAGAGCATAGCTTCCAGGCTGATGAGGCTTACACCTACGACGCCAATGGCAATCGTATTAATGATGGTTTTCGCACTGGTACTGACAATCGACTGCTTGAAGACGAGCAATTCCTCTATGACTACGATGACGAGGGCAACCGCATTCGTCAGACGGACAAAGTGACTGGCGAAGTCACCGAATACGGGTTCGACCATCGCAATCAATTGAGAACAGTTGTTACCCGCGATAGCGATGGCAACACCATCCTCTCGGCGAAATATGACTACGATGTCTTCGGCCGTCGCGTTCTCAGAACTGTCGATCTGGATGGGGATGGGGCTTTAAGCGCGCAAACGGAGCGGTTTGTCTATGATGGGGAGCATATCGCACTGGTGTTTGATGGCGAAGGCAATCTGGCTTACCGCTATTTGCACGGTCCGGCGATCGACCAAGTCTTGGCTCAGGAAGATGCAGAAGGGTCAGTACTATTTACCCTGACCGACCATCTAGGAAGTGTTCGAGATCTGTTGGATGCGGAGGGCAATGTTGTCAACCACATCAGCTACGACAGTTTTGGCAACATTACCAGTCAAAGCAATCCTGAGGTTGAGTTCCGCTTTAGCTATGCAGGCCGCGAGTTTGATGATGAAACCGGCTTGTTCTATAACCGGGCTCGCTACCTCGACCCCTCAACCGGACAGTTCATCAGTCAAGATCCATTAGGCTTTGGTGCTGGCGATACCAATCTCTATCGCTATGTCGCCAATTCTCCACTCAACTTTACCGATCCGTCAGGTAACGCGTTTGCGCCAGCTCTAGCACTACCCATTGTGAGTGTGGTCGCTCAAGCAGCATTGACTACTGCAGTTGCAGCTGCAGCGATTGCGACGGCTCCGGTTTCGCTGCCCGTTATCGTTGGCGGTACTGTTGGAGCGGCTGTGGTGGGAGGAGCGATTGGGGTTGCACTAGACCAGCAAGCCCGACAAGCAAGCAGTCAGATAACACTTAATGCTAGGTTGGCGATCGATCTCACTCCAGATGTTGGCGATGCCAATACTCCGAGCCAATTGCCTCTTATTCCTGTAGATATACCTGGTCTTGAGGGCATACAGCTTGGAGAATTAGTAAATCAAGTCCTTGGAGGAGACTCCATCCAAGATTTGCAAGATGTAGTCGACTCTATTCTTGGCCCAACCGACCTCGGTGCGGCAGACGAACTTATTGCTCAAGCTCACATCCTTTTATCAGAAGACCCAAATAGTAGAGCAGAACAACTAGAAAGAAATAGAATCCAAGGAGCTGAGTTTGAGCGTGAAGCAAGACAAAGATTTGAAGGTTCAAACACGGGAGTACAAGAACAAGTAACTATACGTACAGAGAGTGGGGTAAGAACAAGAGTGGATTTGATAGGCCGCGATCAAAATGGGAATGTTTCTATTGGTGAAGCGAAGAGTTCACCTACAGCTCGGCTAACCCCAAACCAATCTGCTGCTTTTCCTGAAATTGCAGAATCTGGAGGGGTTGTTGGTGGTCGTGGGAAACCAGGCTTCCCTGGTGGAACAAGAATTCCCCCAACCAATGTACAAATTATTCGTCCTTAACAACACCTAGGACACTTTTATGGAGTCAATGACATGATGCGCAACTCAGACATGCAGACATGTGCATAAAGAATGTCCTGGACTAACGCTTTAAAAAGTCAGAAAAAATACAAAAACTCATGAGCAACTCGAAAAATAGGAGTTTCCTCAAAAATGGCAACAAGGGTTCGAGGGTTCCAGCATCCTGTTAGAAGTGTGAGACAATTAATCGAGGTGCCCTGATATCTATTTATTATGAGTTAAGATTAATATAGAAAATCCATACCTCTTCTATACAAAATTTGTGACCAGAAATATCATAAACACGCGCTTCATTACATGATTTTGGCATCAAATGTAAATTTTCTAAAACCTCTGAAAAATGTCTAAAAGGATAGAGTCAATGAGTAAAATCACTAAGAGCAGTTTAAGGAAAGAGCTACTTTCTGAATTAGATTCATCCTTAAAAGAATTTGGCTTTAAACTTGTCAAATCTAAATTTTGGTTTATCAAAAAAACTGAAAACAGAGTGCTTTATTATTGGCCGGAATTCTATTCTTATCCTAACAAGATCAGTATAGATCCAACAGTCGCAATTCGTTTTCCATGCATTGAGGAAATATTTCATAGAGCTTCTAGATATGAGGATAAGTATCAGAAAAATACTCATACAATTGTTTCTGAGATATGGAGGATAAATGCAAAATTTAGATCATCATACGAATGTTATCTTAATGAAGATATAGATATTTCAAAGTTAAAAGAGAAGTTATTTTCTGAATTCTCTGAGCTTGCTACAGCTTACTTTGAAAAATTTAAAGATGTACATGATATCAATTCAATACTTAATGAATTCCCTGACATGCCAAGCAAATACCAAATACATGACTTTTCTAGATGCTCAAGAGGTATAATTGCTGCGAAGCTATGTAATAGCCCTGATTTTGAAAAACTTATCAATATATATACACAAAGAATGAAAACTCAAGATAAAGGATTTTATTATCCATTTTTTACATTGCTTGTGAGAATATTAACAGCCTAGTTCTAGAGTGATTAATGTCTATTTACAACAGCAACGAGATCGATCTTATAGGGGTTGATAAAGATACTGGATTAGTCAATTTAGCGATTGTGGACGGATTGAGCTGGAAAGATACAAATGAACATCTACAGTTAATACAAGCAAAGATTAATTCTTATCTCGCATTCATAGAGAGTGGTGAAGTCTATAAGTCTTATTCAGATGCTAAAAATCGAAACTTTTCAATTGAAATTATGTTCAAACATTCGCCTTGCAACGAAGCGGAAATTTTTTTGAATAAGCTAAGAAATGTTCTGGTTGATGCCGGATATGATTTCAGCTATAAAATGCTTTATTAATCTTATCTCCGAGGCTAGGATGATTACTTTGTCCCTTAGGTTCATCAGATTTCTGCGTTGTCCATAAAACCTCCTTAGTGCAGGCAAGACAGGCATTTCAGCCAGTTTATGGGTGAAATAGAAGTTGCATGAATCGGAAAGGCCACCACTGACTGTGTCTACTTGCCAAACTACACAACCATTATAGATTAAGCTTTTGTGCAGAGATCCAAGGACACAAAAAGTGCAGGAAACCTTGTTTACAGGCTGATCACCCTAGGTGGAAGCCCTACCCGTCATACTAATGTTGAGGTAACGCGGAGAACCCCTAGGGGGAGGAACAGAGTAATTGAAAATATTCATATAACGCGGTAATATTATTAATTATTTGAGGGTCAAAAATGTATCTTTTTGTGATAGGATGAAGAAGAATTAAAGCTATATATTTGTGCTTAGCATTTTAGTATAATTTGACAGAATAAGTACGCCTAGAAAAACCGAGGAAAAGAGATGAAGAATAAATTTGAATTTGAATTTGACGATTACTCATCTGAGAATAGAATCAAATTCGACTTTGACCAAGAAATAGATGAGGAGATGAAAATTATTATTGAAAATGAAATTCCAGTCTTGTATGCGAATAAGCAAGCTTACTTGGCATTGGCAAAAGCTTTTATAAAACTGGCTTTTGGTGAATACTCAAATGGGTTCCATTTTCATCTTAGACAAAACTTCGATGCTGATGAACAAGAAGCTATTCGTTGCCACTTAATAGATTGATTGAACGAAGACACTGTCCACGGAACTAGTCTTACCCTCATGTCCACCCCCGAGGCTAGTACGTAAATGAAGTCGCTTTGCTCCGCCTGTTCCGCATCGCCGGTGATCAAGCGCACGGTCGTGCAACGGCAATGCTAGTCCCCCCACCCGCGCTAATCGCGCCTCCCAATTCGCGCCAAGCCGCCCCCGCGCAACCCCGCTAATGCCCAAAGTTCCATCAACGAAGCGGGGGCAACGCACCCACCCACCCGCCGTAGCTGCTTGGCGCGGGGATAAAACCATAAGGCGCGACTCATTGAGATTTCTTTGCTCCTCAAAGGTAAGAGCAGGTAAACCTGCCCTCACCTTCGAGGTCGATTTCCATTGTCTAGAAATAAGGTATATTTCCAAAGTGGGATGCACCTTATTTCTTCATCTATGAATGCCGACCAGAATCCTGCTGAAATCTCTCAATCACCTCGGGGTAATTCTCCATATCCTCCATCGATTTCAGAGGCGGATAAGAAGTCCAAGTTGCCTCAGCTTGAAGTCTATCCATGTAGGTATGGAATGCCTGGTCATCCTCACGATGGGATAACACGTAAGCCTTCAGCTCTTTAAGGGACATCATCTGCAAATCTACTTCACTCATGAGTTTTATCCCATCTCCCTTGAGCATCAATGGTAATCACTGTTTCTTCACCCGCAATGAAAGCGATGTTACCAGTACGTTCATCAATGCGAATTAAGTCAATGGGCAGGTAAAACTTGGTCGCCCAAACGGAAAGAACAAAACACTGGTACAACTGTGCAGTCGTTGGCAACACCCCACTCCTCTAAATTGATAATACTTAACGACCAGCGTTAGCCCATAACCTGCTTAACACGCTCGTAGCGAACCGCCAGATCCAGGAAATGACAAATGACCTCTTGGTCTTGAGCCTTGAGCTGGTCAACGCACTTACACAACTCCTTGAGCCGCCTATTTTTTACATCAAAACTATCCTCTCGCTCTGTTCCCTCTCTGCCTCTTAATAGCCGGTCAAGACTAACCTCCAGCACATCAGCCAGCTTGATGACGTAATCAAACTGAGGCTTGCCCTTACCTTGCTCCCAACGTCCGACCAAACGAGGCTGGATATCGAGTAGATTGGCCAACTCAAGCTGTGTAAGCTGTCTACTCTTACGCAACTGTATCAAGTTTTCAGCAAAGTCAGTCATAGAACAGAGTTGCAGGTCAACATGATGGCTCATGGTATTACCTCCACAAATGTCTGCTCTTGATAAGGATAATAATATCTAGTATAAAGAAGGTCAAGAATTGCCTTGACGAGATTTCGAGGCCAGGGAGGTTCCATGCCCCGCTACCCAGACGAGTTAATCGAGCGCATCAAAAGTGATGTCAGCCTCGAACGCCTCTTAGCCGCCCAAGGCCACGAGCTCAAAAAACACGGCCAAGACCTGATAACCACCTGCCCCTTCCACGAAGACACCACCCCAAGTCTGGTCATCAGCCCCGATACCAACCTCTGGCACTGCCTGGGAGCCTGCCAAAGTGGCGGCTCCGTCATCGACTGGGTGATGAAACGCGAAGCCGTCAGCTTCCGCCACGCCATCGAACTACTCAAAGCAGACCTCCCCCATCTCGACAGCGATAACACGACCCCCGCGACCCCCATCAAGCGCAGCAGCACCCGAAAACTCCCACCCTTAGCCGCCAACCCCGACAACCAACGGCTACTCCAGCAAGTCATCGACCACTATCACCAAACCCTCACCGAATCCCCCGACGCCTTGGCCTATCTGCAAAGCCGGGGGCTACAAAGTAGCGAGCTAGTCGAGCAATTCCAACTGGGCTACGCTAACCGCACCCTCAGCTATCGCCTGCCTCAAAAGAACCGCAAACCGGGCGCTGCCATTCGCACCCAACTACAAGACATCGGCCTACTCCGTCAAAGCGGTCACGAACATTTCAACGGCTGTCTGGTGGTGCCAGTGCTGGATGAAACCGATGTCATTCACGAAGTCTACGGTCGCAAGATCGGTCAACGCTTACGCCAAGGCACCGTCCAACATCTCTACCTTCCCGGCCCCCATCGCGGCGTCTGGAATCTCTCCGCCTTATCCGCCAGCTCGGAAGCGATCCTGTGCGAGTCGTTAATTGACGCGATGACTTTTTGGGTTCATGGTTACCGCAACGTCACCAGCAGCTACGGCACCAGTGGCTTTACCTTCGACCATTTAGCCGCCTTCGAGCAGCAGGCCATCACTCGGGTCTACATCGCCTACGACCGCGACAGCGCTGGTGATGCTGCCGCTGAGAAGCTAGCACAAACCTTGAGGGACAAAGGCATTGAATGCTTCCGCCTGCTCTTTCCCCAAGGCATGGACGCTAACGCCTACGCCCAAGCCGTCACCGACCCCGCCGAGCGTCTGGGTGCTGCCATTCGTAAAGCTGAGTGGATAGGCAAAGGCAAAACTCCCCCTCAACCCCCTCCCTTAGCCGCTCCGACTTCGACACCAGAACCGGAGCGCGAGCCCGACCCGCAAGAAGCTGAACTACCTGAGGCCGATATCAAAGAGCACGAAATCAAACTCAGCTTCGGCGAGCGCCATTACCGTATCCGTGGCCTAGAGAAGAACCTCAGCTACGACCAACTCAAAATCAACTTACTGATCCGCCGCGACAAAGCCTTTCACGTCGATACCCTCGACCTCTACAATGCCCGCCACCGCAGCGCCTTCCTCAAACAAGCCAGCCACGAACTCTGTCTGTCCACCGACATCCTCAAAGCAGATCTCGCTCAAGTGCTGTTGCAATTAGAGGAGCTGCAAGACCAACAGATCCAGCAGGCCCTCAAGCCCAAAACTCCAGTCCCCCACATTAGCCAGACGGAACTGAAAGCCGCTCTGGACCTGCTCAAACAGCCCAACCTGCTCGAGCGTATTTTGCAAGACTTCGACCGTTGCGGCGTCGTCGGAGAGCAAACCAACAAACTGGTGGGCTATCTGGCCGCCACTAGTCGCAAACTGGAGGCTCCCTTAGCCGTCCTGATTCAAAGCTCCAGTGCTGCTGGGAAAAGTTCGTTGATGGATGCGATTCTGGCGCTGATTCCTGCCGAGGAACAGGTCAAGTATTCGGCCATGACGGGCCAGAGTTTGTTCTACATGGGAGAAACCGACCTCAAACACAAGATCCTAGCTATTGCTGAAGAAGAAGGGGCCGAGCAAGCCAGTTACGCGCTCAAATTGCTCCAGTCAGAGGGAGAAGTCACGATTGCTTCAACGGGCAAGGATGCCAGTAGTGGCAAACTCCAGACGGTGCAATACCGCGTCGAGGGGCCGGTGATGTTGATGATGACCACCACTGCCATTGACATCGACGAGGAACTGCTCAATCGCTGTCTGGTGTTGAGCGTCAACGAAAGCCGCGCTCAAACCGAAGCCATCCACGCCCGCCAGCGCCAACGTAAAACTCTGGCTGGTCTACTAGCCCAGCAGCAGCGGCGCGAGCTGCTCCAGCTCCACCAAAACGCCCAACGTCTGTTACGCCCTCTTTTAGTCGCCAATCCTTATGCCGAGCAGTTGACCTTTGTCAGTACCCAGACCCGCACCCGCCGCGACCATCTGAAATATCTGGGACTGATTCAGACGATTGCTCTGCTCCATCAACATCAGCGCCCGATTGAGCGGGTAGAACAGAGCGGTCAGTGGTTTGACTATATCGAGGTGACGCTGGATGACATCGAGGTGGCCAATCGATTGGCGCATCAGGTGTTAGGGCGTTCTCTCGACGAGCTACCGCCCCAGACTCGCCGTCTGTTGAGGCTGATTCAGCAGATGGTGAGTGAGGCTTGTATTCGTGAGAGCATTGAGCAACAGGATTATCGCTTTACTCGCAAAGACATCCGCAGCTGCACTGGCTGGAGCGACGGCCAACTCAAGATTCATTGTCGCCGCCTGACGGAGTTGGAATATCTGCTGATCCATGCCGGCAGTCGCGGCAAGAGTTTTCAATACGAGCTGCTCTACGACGGCAATCCCGCCGCACCGGGGGCTCACCAGATGGGCTTGATTGACGTCGCTCGTCTCAGGCAGGAGTACGACGCTCAAAAGTTAGGGGATATCACTCAAAGGTCAGGGCAAATCGCTCAAAAGACAGCGCCAAGTTTGCCCCAAGTTGCCCCCAAGTTAGGGCCAAGTCAGGGGTGCATATTCATCCGACTTCGGGGTCTTGTCCGCTTTTGGTGATCGTTAAATCTGTCCTAAATGAGGCGCTTATTTCGTATAAGAATCAACTGATTAGGATGAGGCGCTTGGCCAATAGCTCGAGCCCAGCCCTTCCAAACATCTGCCGTTTCAGCATTTTTAGTCGGTTGTTTTGACCCTCCACTGGCCCATTGCTCACCTCGAGTGTGAGAGCTGCTTTCACCGCATCGTAATCTTCTTGAAGACCCTTGGCAAAACTCCGTAATGCCTTGATTGAGCTGCTCACAGCTGTCTCCAGCCAATCGTCGAATTCCCCAGGCAGTCGCTCGCGCACCAGTTTGATGAACCCCTGAGCCAGAGCGATCGCCCCCGATAACTTTGGCTGCTGGCCCAGTTTTTCCAGCAGGGTTTTCTCCTCAGGCGTAAGGTTTTCAGGCCGTGTCAACAGCAGCCAAGCCGCCCGCTTGGCACTCAAAGGCTCTGACACTGGTGTGGCGGGTGATGGCGCTGGTCCCCGACCCGGTAAGTCATTGAGGGATTCTCGGCTGGGCTTGATGGAGGGCAGAGAGCAACGCAACTGCCGAGTGTAACGGGCGACGGTCATATAGCTGCCCGGGTACCCTTGCTGTTGGATCTCGCCAAACAACTGTTTAGTTTGTTGGCGCCCTTGCTGCCATTGCTCTGACAGGTAAGCCTTGTATGGATCCAAACAACTGGGGTTTCTCCGCCGCCCCACAGGATATTGCCATTCCGGAAACGTTGACGCGGCCAGGTAGGTATACACCGTTCGCTCGCCAATGCCGAGGTGATGGGCAATGTCTTTAATGGCATAGCCTTGCTTGCGTAGAGCATGGGTTTGTTCCCACTTCTCCAGTCGTATGGCCCGATTGACTTCCCTTTGGGTTCGATATCTATCCGGAGCAGCTTCGGGGGTCGGTGCTTCGGTTGGCTGTTGGGCTTGAATCTGTTGCTGCTCAACCTGTTCGAGCGACTGGGTTTGTCCCTTAAAGACTTTCTCTAAAGCCTCTTCGAGATTCTGCAACAGATGAAAGCGATCGGCTACCTGGATGGCATCGGGTGCTCCATCGCTCATGCCTCGCCTGTAGGCTTTGGAGCGATCTCTCGAGAGAATCTTCACGCCAGGATGCTCTTTCAACCAGGCTGCTAAGGTCCCAGCCGCCCGGTCGGGGAGTAGTGCGATCGGTTGGTTGGTCTCCAAGTCGACCAAGATCGTTCCGTAATGATGACCCGTGCGAAACGCGAAATCATCCACCCCCAATATCTTTGGCGTGGCCATGACTGGTAGGGGCAATTTGGAGATGGCTCGCAAGATGGTGTTGCGGCTGTATCCGTATCCGAGCTGATGGCTCAAGCGGGCTGCTGCCGAACCACCGAGGGCTAAGCCCATCGCTTCCAGTTGAGCCGTGTAGCGAGTCGTGCGTCTGGCCCAAGGCGCGACAACCTCGGGCAGACGCTCCGTAAAGATACGCCGAGGGCAACGCTCGTTGAGGCAGAAGAACTTACAGACTTGGAGCAATATCGTCAGCGTGAATTGAACTAATGGCAGATCCCTCAACGTTCTCTCATAGTGGCTATGGATGCGATCGGTGGAGCGATGACACAGCGGGCAACAGGCCACCGTTTGAGTCGAGCAGAGGTTAACAACGAGCTGTTGGTTGGCCGGATCGATACTCCAACTGTTCAAGCTCACATCCGTTTGGCTGGGCAGGAGATGCTGTAAAAGTTCCACGGGCTTGGCAGAGTGAGGGTTTGCACCTGGTATTCTCCTATACCTTCTCTGCATCACCAAAAGCGGACAAGACCCCGAAGTTGGCGTTATTTTGCATTCCTAGAGGCTTTGCGAAATCTGCCAAGTCCACACATTTACAATGCGGTCAAAGATGCAAAGCCTGCCACCGATATCGGGATTTATCATCCACCCGGAAATCGACTACGCCACTATGAACGTCTCAGCCGTCAGCCGCAGGGATTTATCGCGCTAGGAGATTCTGTCTGCTCTTTCACGCCGATTTATGGGCAGGGAATAACTGTAGCCGCTTTAGGCGCTGTACTGCTGAAACAGTGCTTACAAGAAACTGCTCTATCGGAGTTGCCAAGCCGTTTTCAAAAAGAGCTTGCTAAGGTGAATGCGAACCCTTGGATTGCGGCTACCAGTCAAGACGCAAAATATCCCAGCGTAAAAGGGTTAACACAGCCTCTCACTCCGTTAGAAAAAGCAATTGGCTGGTATATGGATCAACTCATTCAGTTAACGACAAAAGAACCTCCTGTGACCTTGACATTGTTTAATGTTTTTCACATGGTTCAGTCATCTAGTGCCTTATTTCAGCCGTCGATTCTGTTTCGAGTCATTCAACAACTGCTGACCGGACCATCATCTCAAGCATCATCCAAAGTTCAGGTCAGTGCTAGCCGTATAACAAGTCGATGAAGCGGACGGGTAAGAGATCTCGATGGGGCAGCTAAAGTTATCTACCGCCGCTTATCTTGGTCGTTATGCGCCCACAAACGACCGAGCGAGGATCCTATGAACGAGATATGTGAACTGTTCGACTCAAGGCTCAACACTCTCGCCCAGCTGATTGATCGGGCTTCGCTATACTTTGCGAACGATAATTTCCTAGCGTTTCGGCTCGTCGAAGATATGCTTCCTTTGGGTACGCAAGTCGCGTTCACATGCAATCAGCCGCACAACTTTGCCCAGTGGGTTCGTGGAGAAGAGGTCGTTAATCTCGATCCGGACGTGAAGACCGCCGCTCAGGCAAAGGAATTGATCTCAGCTACTCGATCCGCCTTGACATTAGTCGACGTTCAAAGCACGACGTTACCGGAAGGTAAGAGGTTAGACTTCGGGCCTCAGCGATACGCAGAACTCTCTGGAGACAAGTATGTTCGCGACTTTCTCGTTCCGAACTTCTACTTTCATCTGGTGACGACGTACGACATTCTCAGAGCTAACGGCCTGGAGATTGGCAAAGCAAACTACATGGCTCATCTCCTCGGGCGAGTCAAAGAGCGGTCCGACGCATAACATGAAGTTGAAGTGGACAGCGGAACCTGTCACGCCAACTGCTGGCGCAATTGGCGCGCCAGAACGGCGCTGCCACTGAACTTGGTGTTAGGTTGCTGCTGTCCTTAAGTTCTCCTGGTAAAATTGGGAGGTGCTAACCTGCGATCGCCATAATTGGTTTAGCTATTGCGAGTGAGCCATCAAACCTAATCGGGATAGGGAGAAGTGTTTAACTCCCCCCTCCCACACCACCCTGCAAGCGGGTCCGCACAGGGCGGTTCAATATCGCGGAGCAAACATGAATTGAGGCTATTTCGCATACCCTTGGGCTTTCATCCAAAGGTCGCGAATTGATAGCAATCCCTGCTCTTTTAGCCACTCATTAGTCATCCCACTGTGCGTCGCCAGCGTTCTTGACAAGCGCCAATAACCTTTACGGCTAAGGCCGGTCAAAATTGCCTGACGCTGATACGTACCCAACTCCAGAAGATTACGAATGCGAGTGCGCGCTCGTCGCCACTGTTTCCAGTAGCACATCCGAACCCGCCTCCTCAACCATCCGTCTAACTCTGGAATCGGTTGGTAGTATTGCGAGATGCCAAAGTAGCCCATCCATCCTCGCAAGTACTGGTTTAACCGAGTCAGGCGTTCTTCCATTGAGACCCCCCAACTGCGGGAGGTGTGTAAAATCACGTCAACTTCGGGCTCTTGTCCGCTTTTGATACTGCTGGCCAATTTAACATTTAGAAATATTGGCATGGTGCAAGTCCTCTGCATGGCCCTCACCCCCGGCCCCTCTCCCAAACTTGGGAGAGGGGAGAAACAGCCGAAAATCCTTACGGGGCCTTGTTCCCCTGCCCCCAAAGTTGGGGGTAGGGGTTAGGGGAAGGGGGCCACAGGCATCTAGACAAATGGCCAATGTTTCGGAATATGAATTTCGCCAGCAGCATCAAAAGCGGACAAGAGCCCGAAGTTGGGTGAATATGCAAGCATCCCAAGCTCAAGTCCTTAGCTAAGGAGATCCTCAATGATTGGGATGCGGTCGTAGCTTTTGTCTGCAACCCACACTTACCCGCAACCAATAATCAAGCTGAGCGGGCTTTACGTCATGCCGTCATTGCCCGACGCATTGGCTATGGAACTCGCTCTGCCGAAGGGAGTCTCAGGCATATGCAGCCCTAATCAGTGTGATGGAGACTTGTCGGCTCAGAGGTATCAACCCTTGGACCTATCTGGCTCAGATGATTGCTGACAGGCGAAAGGGCTTGCATGCACCACCCTTTCCTGATTCTCTGCCACTGGCTAGCTAGCCACTCTTTTAAGGGGGGGGGGAGGTGAATGACTACCTACACCCTCCTGAAATTATTCGGGCACATCCCGAGCGAGAAAGTGATTTATACAGACTGGTTGGTATGCATGCTTCGCATGCGTAAAGCCTGAATCGGAGTTTGTCAGGCGGAGATTGTCGAGGGACATGGTGGCGATCGCCGCAAATGGCTTCCACCAAGCCCGATCCATAGGTTCGCGTAACACAACTGCCCGCTCTCGACTCTGTTCTAATACTCGTACGTCTAATACTCGTACGGGTATCTTCGAACATAGTCTGCTCCTCCCCCAATTCCCCCTCCCCCTCTCTCCACGGAGCTCTGGCGAACCGAAGACAGCTATAGTTTCGATAGAGTGTCAAAATAGTCAAAACCCTAACGGACGGCAGCATTGCCGATACGGCCTGCAAATAATTCATGCCAAGTTAGGGAATAATACAGATGTATTTCTTACATTGGGTATGTCAAAAGAAATCGTTATCGAGGCCGGACGTGCCGAACGGCAATATTGGCAGGATCTTTGGGGATACCGAGAGCTGTTTTACTTTCTGTCCTGGCGAGACATTCTCGTCCGGTACAAGCAAACCTACATCGGCATCGCCTGGGGACTGATCCGGCCGTTGCTGCAAATGCTCGTACTCACCTTCATCTTTAGATATGTGGCCAAACTCGATTCTCCAGGAGAGGCCCCCTATCTTGTCTTGGTGATGTCAGCTCTCCTTCCCTGGAATTTTTTTGCCACCACCCTTACAAGCTGTAGCAGCAGCCTCGTCGCCAATCGAAATTTGGTTTCTAAGATTTATTTTCCTCGCTTGATCGTTCCGGTCAGCACGATGATTGTCAACTTGGTGGACTTGTCCGTCTCCGCTAGCATTTTGATTGCCCTGATGCTCTGGTTCGACTACTTTCCCACCTGGCGCATTGTGACTCTCCCCCTGTTCCTGTTGCTCGCTATCCTGGCCGCCCTCGGCCTCGGTCTGTGGATGGCAACCCTCAACGTCGAGTATCGCGATTTTCGCTATATCGTCCCCTTTATCACGCAGTTGGGCACCTACATTTCCCCCGTCGGCTTCAGTAGTACCGAAATTCCCGAGAACCTTCGTTTCGCCTATTCCCTCAATCCTATGGTAGGGGCGATCGATGGCTTTCGCTGGGCTATCTTGCGAGATGACATCCAGCTCTACTGGCCGGGAGTGATTCTCTCAGCACTCCTCGTCTTGCTGCTCTTCTTTAGCGGGATCTGGTTTTTTCGCCGGATGGAACGTACATTTGCCGATGTGATTTAGCTGCTGGCGAATACCGCTAGCCCCACTCAATGCAAGCGCCGTTGTTCTGCCTCTACTGCTGCCAACCTCTTTTGAGATCCCACCATGAGCGAGCCCATCATTCGCGTCGAACAATTAGCCAAAAGATATCTCATTGCCCGCAACCGGCAGCAGAAAAGTCGGACCCTCGCCGAAACAATCTTCGATCGCGCTCGCGCACTACCGCAACAGTTGGAGCATATCTTTCAACGGAAGGAGGAACACTCCAACCGAGAGGAATTTTGGGCGCTCGATGATGTCAACTTTACGGTTTCTCCAGGCGATCGCCTGGGCATTATCGGTCGCAACGGCGCGGGCAAGTCCACGCTGCTCAAAATTCTCAGCCGCATTACCGAACCCACCAAAGGTCGCATTACCTTGAGAGGACGAGTGGCTAGCTTGCTAGAAGTGGGCACCGGCTTTCATCCAGAATTAACGGGACGCGAGAACATCTATCTCAACGGCTCCATCTTGGGCATGGATCGGGGGGATATCCGGCGCAAATTTGATGAAATTGTTGCCTTTGCAGAAGTGGAGCGATTCCTCAATACCCCTGTCAAACGTTACTCCTCTGGCATGTACGTCCGCTTGGCCTTTGCTGTTGCCGCCCACCTAGAGCCGGAAGTTCTGATCGTGGACGAAGTCTTAGCAGTAGGGGATGGCCAATTTCAGCAAAAGTGCTTGGGTCGAATGGAACAGGTGGGACAAGAGGGCAGAACCGTCATTTTTGTCAGTCACGATATGTCTGCAGTCAATCGACTGTGTCAGCGTGCCATCCTACTCGAAGGCGGTCGCGTGAATTTTCACGGGGAAGTACGCGAAACGATCCAGCGCTATCAAACGGCGGGCAGAGAGAACGTTTCGGAATGGGTTGCCCTTGACGATGCTTCCCCCCGAGACATTATGCTTCAAAAGGTGCGCGTGCTGGACGATCGAGGGCAGCAGGCTGGTGTTGTCGACTTCGATCGCCCCGCTCAAGTGGAGATCGCCTATACCGTTCGAGCCGATCCCTCCCCCTGGGTTTTGATGGTGCGGGTGAGCGATAGCTCGGGCCATATCCTATTCACCTCTTGGGATACCGACAGCCTCGCATCCAAAGGCTCGCAGGTGGGTCGAGACTATTGCATCCGCTGTACCCTACCCCCACAATTCTTGCGTCCCGGCAGTTATTCCCTGACGATCGGGGCTTTCCAAATGTCGAACCCCCAACAGATTCGGCAAGCGATTCACTACATGGAGGATTTGCTGCAGTTTCAAGTTTCTCCCAATGGCTACAATTTCAACCCCGGTCGCAAAGGGATGGTGCTGCCAGTACTGGAATGGGTGCCGCAGTCAGTGGCTGCACTATCGGAATGGTAGAGATAGTGGAGGCCGGGACGCGATCGCTACAGTCAGATTGGAGGTGAGTCAGATTGGAAGGGACAAAGTCGACGGATCGCTATTCCGCTTTTTTGGTCTCCTGTCCGGGAATCTATTTAGATTCGGGGTCGGGGACGGGAGGGTTGGTGTGCTGTAGGAATGGCCGCACGACCGAGATCGATCGCCTCGACTGTACGGGGCTGACAAAATTCAACAATACCGTCTATCGAGCGATTCGCGCCCCGCGTCTGGTGGTAGGATACGACCTGCGCGGTACCTGTTACAGCTTGCGACTGCCCGATCGCCCCGATGTACGCGATATTCACGATATTTATGTCGATGGCGATCGCATTATCTGCGTTTCCACCGGCACGAATTCCCTTTATTGGTACGACCATCTGGGCCACTGCACCGATGTCTGGCAAGCGGATGGCAAAGGGGATGCTTGGCATCTCAACAGTCTGTGCTGGGGGGGCGACAACCTCTACGTCTCTGCCTTTGGGGAATTTTCTAGCCACAATGAATGGAAAGAACGAGGCTTTGCGGAGCAGGGCTTTGTCTTGAATTGGCACAGTGGAAAAAAGGAAATTGAAGGGCTGACGGGTCCCCACCATCCCAAGGCGATCGATGGAGATCTCTACGTTTGCGATTCCCTCAAATACAGTGTTGTGCGAAAAACAGCTACCGGAGAGCGTTCAGAACTTCAACTGAACGGCTTTACGCGGGGCATGGCCTGGGACGAGCAGTTTTTCTACATCGGCGAGAGCGCCAACCGTCATGCCGATAATAGTGATATATCCCATGTCGCCATTGTCGATCGAGCCACTTGGGAAATCGTAGCTCGCATCCAAATCCCATTTCCCGAAATCTACGAAATTGTCGTCATTTCCGAGCAGATGGCGGGCAACATTGAAACTAACCCCGAGCGCTACAGCTTGGAGGTCAACTCGGCAGCCGCAGACAATCTGGTGGAGCAATTGCAAGCAACCGCCAGCCAATTGCGAACAGCAGAACGCAAGCTGAAACAGTTGCAAACCACCCCCTTGATCGATGTAGTTTCAGCACGAATCAAAGGTCGAATTCGGCGATCGCTCAAGCTAAACCGGCCTCAATAGAGAGTCAATCCCAAATTTTTTATCTCAGTTTAGAACTGCCTATCATGCTCAAAAATATTAGTAGAAAAATTCGCCAGAGCTTAATGCACTTGCGATTTAATCCTGCCGATCCTGCACTGCAGAATGGCAGTAAAATCTTTTTTGTGACCGGACGTCCCAAATCTGGCACAACTTGGATGGCGAGGTTACTCAATGCTCATCCCCAGCTATTTTGTGACTTAGAGGAAAACTATGCCTACAATCGCAATTGGCTGATTGAATACACTGACGATCGGGGTGAGGACAACTCATTCTTCACAAAGCGTATGCGGTCTCTGATCAAGCAGGGGCTCCTCTCAAATTTAATTGCAAACTGCCCGAAATTCTCTGCAGTCTATCTGGGTGATAAAACCCCCAATCTAGATTTAGATTTAATCTTCCGCGACCTTCCTCAGGCCAAGGTATTGGTTATGCTCAGAGATCCGAGAGATGTAGCTGTTTCGCTGGCGTTTCATTGCTATCGTCAATCTAAGCGCTGGCAAGGCATTTTCTCGGATGGCAACTTGCAGTCTATCGACAGCCTATTTCTGCGAGATCGCCTGTCTAGATTTCAACAATTTGCAGATGAAGCTCAATATCTAGACTTTGCGCGGAAACAGCCCGAGCAATGCACAATCGTTCGATATGAGGATCTGCACGCGAATGGAGAGATGATGCTCGCTGGTATTTTCCAGTTCCTCAAAGTGCCCGCGTCCCAGCGCTTAATCGACAACGCGATCGCAGCGAATACGTTTGAAAGAATGTCTGGAGGACGCCAGCGGGGGGAAGTCGATCGAACTGCATTTGTGCGCAAAGGCATTGTGGGAGATTGGCGCAACCATTTCAGTTCGGACAATATACAGTTGTGCTCGGAGCTGATTGGTGCTTCTCTGACTCGCTTGGGGTACGAGTAGTGATGGAACGGCACGAGAGCTTGGGGGAAACTCATGGTGATTAGAGTGGGGGCGATCGGTTGCGGTGCAGTATCGGAGCTGTATTATTCGCCTGCGCTACAGGAGCTAGAGCGATTGGGGCAGGTGCAGGTGGTTTCCCTCTTCGATCCCGATACAGCTCGCTTCGAGACGGTGCGGCAGGCGTTTCCCCAGGCCAAACGGGCGGCAACGGTCGAGGACATGGTGCCCGAGATCGATCTGGCGATCGTGGCCTCTCCCGTGCGCTTTCACGCCCAGCAGTCGGTGCAGTTGCTCGACGCTGGCGTGGCGGTCTTGTGCGAGAAACCGATGGCCGCTACGGTGGCCGAGGCCCAGCAGATGCTGGCAGCGGCAGAGCGCAGTCAAAAACCGCTTGCCATCGGCCTGTTTCGCCGCTTTTTTCCGGCGGCACGAGCGATTAAAGCGGCGATCGCCACTGGGTCTCTAGGAAGCGTCACCAGCTTTCAATTTAGCGAGGGCGGAAAATTTAATTGGCCCACCCGTTCGGCCGCCTTTTTTAGCCCCCAAGCCCCCGGCGGAGTTCTGTTTGACCTGGGGGTTCACCTACTCGACTTGATGCTGTGGTGGTTTGGCGATCCCTGCAGCACCAACTATCGCGACGATGGCATGGGCGGCGTCGAGATCAATAGCCACCTGCAGTGCGAATTTCCAGCCGGGTTTTTGGGCCAAGTGCGCATGAGTTGGGACAGCCCGCTACCCAATCGTTATCTGATTCAGTTCGAGCGGGGCTGGCTGAGCTGGAGGGTGGGAGATGCCGGTGGCTTGCAAATGGGGCTGCAAGATGTGCCGTTGGGGTTCGAGATGCAGTTGCGCGAGGAACGGAGGCAGGGCAATCAGCCCGCTCTGGGAGACGCTGCCCATACCTACGCTCAATGTTTTATCGATCAGCTATTGAATGTCTGTGCTGCTGTCAGGGGGGAGGCCGACTTAGAGGTTCCGGCTCGCGAAGGCATCCGCAGCCTGAGATTACTGGGGCAGTGTTACGCCCAACGACAACTGGTGGAGATGCCCTGGCTCTCAGAGGTAGAGTGGCAGCGGGCGGCAGAGTTGCAGGCAGAGCGAGGACTGGCGGGGGCCGATCGATAATGGGGATGGAATTGGCGATTGTGGGAGCCAGCGGCTTTGTGGGCAGCCGTGCAGTGGAATGGTTTGGTTTGGGGGGCAGGGCGACGGTGCGACCGATTGTGCGCTCCTATGCCAGCCTCGCCCGCGTCGCGCGATTTCCATTGGATTGTCGGATTGCCGATGCTGGCGATGAGGCAGCGCTGACGGAGGCATTGCGAGGATGCGACATGTTGTTGCATTCAGTGGTGGGGAATCCGCAGTTAGTTGTCGACACGGCGGCGGTGGCCTATCGGGCGGCACAGGCGGCGGGGGTGCGGCGGTTGGTATTTTTGAGTTCGGCCTCGGTCCACGGGCAAAATCCGGCAGCGGGCACAGATGAAACGTCCCCTCTGAGCGATCGCCAATATTTCGCTTACAACAACGCCAAAGTCAGGGCCGAGCGCAAGCTACAGCAGTTGCGCCGCAATGGCGCAGTCGAGCTGGTTATCCTGCGTCCCAGTATTGTTTTCGGGCCGCGATCGCGCTGGGTCTTGGAGTTGGCGAAGCAATTGCTGGAGGGCAGTGCCTATCTGGTCAATGGGGGAACGGGCATCTGCAATAGTATTTATGTCGATAACCTCCTGCAGGCGGTGGAGTTGGCCGCCACTGTCGCAGGCATCGATGGAGAGGTGTTTTTAGTGGGCGATCGCGAGCGGGTCACTTGGGCCGAGTTTTACGCTCCCTTCGCCCGTGCTTTTGGAGTCGAGCTCGACAGCCTGCTTCGCCCGGAGGCCCCAGCCGCCTTCCACAAAAGTTGGCGCGATCGTCTCGGCAGCCTGCGTGCCGCTCCCGCCACTCAGGCACTGTTACCCCTGTTCCCCAGCCGACTCAAACAGCTTGTCAAGGGGGCGATCGCTGGCTGGCAGCAGCGCCCCCGCCCCTCCGGCTGGCGCATGCCCGCCCCTGCCTCCCCGCAGGTACCGGCAGAAATTGCCTGTTTGCAGCAATGCCAATACTCCCTCCCTTGGGATAAGGCCCGCCGCCTGATGGGATACGAGCCAACGGTCAGTTTTGAGGAAGGCTGCCGCCGCTCAATCGGCTGGCTCGACTTTGCAGGTTATCCGGTAGTTCATCACGATGACTAATACCCAGCCCGCCCGCACCCATCTGGATTTGTCCCAATGGGCGGTGGTGGCCCACAAAGACGACACGGGCTTTGGCCGACAAGCGGAAGATATCCGCAGCATTTTGGGAGTCGGGTATCATCTGGCGATTCCATCCGAGCGCTTGGCGGATAAACCTCTAGTGAGTCCGAACGAAATTCGCCTCTCGCCTCGGGACTCTGAGGCTCGCCTGCGGGAGTTGCTGCAGGGACGACAGGGAATTGTCTTTTTCGAGCGACCCAACTGGCACCCTTCTTTGCTGCCAATTGCCCGGGAATTGGGGGTAAAAACGGTCTGCGTGCCTAATTGGGAATGGTTTCGCGGCAAGCTGGCAGTCTGGCAAGATTGCGATTTGTTTGTCTGCCCCACCCGCTACACCCTGAAGGTAGTGCGCAATTACGGCTGGAGGAATGCTGTTTATTTACCCTGGCTAGTAGATTTAGACCGCTTTCCGACCCGCTCGATCTCCGGTCCGGCCCGTTTGTTTATCCACAATGCAGGATTTGTCGATCGCGACGATCGCAAAGGCACCCGAGAGGCGATCGAAGCCTTCAAGCGGGCTAAGCATCCCGATATTCGTCTACTGGTGCGGATGCAAAACCAGGTGGAATTACCGCAATTGGACGATCGGATTGAAGTCTGCAGCGGCAATCTGGACGATCCGAGCGACTTGTACGCCAGCGGGGACGTGGCGATTCAACCGTCCAAAATGGAAGGCATTGGCTTTATGGCGATCGAGGCGGTGTGCAGCGGCATTCCTACCCTCACGATCGATTACCCTCCCATGAACGAATTTGTACGGCAACCGCAACTGTTAGCGCGAACCCGCTGGTTTAAACGCAAAGCTTTTGCCAGCCAGTGGGTCAAGCAGGCCCATCTGAAGCTACCTCGGATTGACGATTTGGCTCTGAGAGTTGATTGGTGCGCCAGCCACGATCTAGGAGAGATTTCCCGCGCCAATCGAGCTTTTGCAGAAGCGACTTTCGGGCGCGATCTCCAGATTCAACGCTGGTCCGAGCTGCTGAATGCGTTATGTGGCGATCGCCTAGAAGCCTACCTCGCAACGCTGCCAGCTTTACCCGAATGAGTTTTTGCAACGATCGAGAACCGTACTCTCTCCCTCAGTAATATGAGTTCAACCCGCCAAGATTTCGATAACCCTTGGAAGGATATACTCGATGCCCATTTTCCCGAGTTTCTGGCCTTTTTCTTTCCCGCAATCTACGCCGAGATTGATTGGAGCCGAGGCTACGAATTTTTGAACACCGAGCTCCAACAAAATGGTGCATCTGAAGACCCAGACGACACGGAGTCAGCCAACGGAGCGCAAGAGTTGGAAATGGCGTTTGACGCGGCGATTGTACGAGCGAGGTTACGAGCGTCAGGCGATTGTCAATCTGTATCGGTTTATCGATTGGGTGATGCAGTTGCCCGAGGAATTGGAGCTAGAATTTCGGACAGAAGTGGAGCAATGGGAGCGGGAGGACCGTATGCCTTATCTCAGCACGATTGAGCGCATGGCACGCCAGGAAGGACTCGCACAGGGCATCGAACAGGGTCTCGAACAGGGTCTCGAGCGGGGCATCGAACAGGGTCTCGAACGGGGCATCGAACGGGGGCGCAAACAGGGAGAACGAGCGCTGATCTTGCGCCAGCTCGCGCGGCGATTCGGGGAGATTTCTCCGCAGTGCCAAGCTCGTATAGAAGCACTGGCCCTAGATCAATTGGAAGCGCTGGGGGAAGTGCTACTGGATTTTCAGAGTGGGGCAGATCTGGATAGCTGGTTGGATGAATCCGATGGGTGAAGGCGGATCCCTATGGGATGCGCCCAAATCTCTAGATTGCTACTGTTGACGATCGGGTAGGGCTCTCGCCTACCAAGGCAAGCGGCTGCCATCCCACGAGAAAAACTGACCGCTATCATCCTGCCCCAAGCCTGCAATGACTTCCAATAACTGCGTGACGGTACGGTTGACTGAAAATAGCTTTTCGGGGGGAACGTTGGCTTGAAAGGGCTGCGACAACTCGGTGTCTGTGGTGCCGGGATGGAGGAGGGCCACCAGCGTTTCCGGGCTCTTGCGACGGTATTCGATCGCCGCTGTGCGCATCAACATATTTAACGCGGCCTTCGAAGCTCGATAGCCATACCATCCCCCCAGGTGGTTATCGTCAATGCTGCCCACCTTGGCCGAAATACAGGCTAAGACACTGCGATCGCCATGTTTGAACAGCGGCAACAAATGTTTGGCCCAGAGGACCGCTGGAATGCTATTGACCTGAAAATAACGGGCTAATTGCTGAGTTTCGATCTGCCGCAAGCTCTTTTCTGGGGCCATAGATTCATCGTGCAGAATGCCGACACAGTGGATCGCTAAATGCAACCGCTCGACCCGCTGTCCGATCTGAGCAACCGCCGCTTCAATCTGCCGTTCATCCGTCACGTCTGCGGCGATGCAGGCAAGGAGATCGGGATGGCGATCGCGCAATTCCAATAATTCCAACGCTCGATCGGCATGGCGATAGGTGGCAAAAATCGTTTTAAATTGCGCCTGCTCCAGCAATTGCCTTACAAATCCCAAGCCAATGCCGCGACTGGCCCCCACCACCAATGCCGTCGTACAATTCGTCTCTCCCAAAACCGCCACTATTCTGCCCGTCTGAATCTATGGGAGCACTTATCCTAGCAGCCATCTCGACACATTCTTGCCAGATCGATCGCGCTCCAAGCCACAATCCGCCCCAGGCAAGCTCGGGCCAGATCGGGTCGAACAGTTTAGCTGGCCTCAGCCGATCGCCCCACCTGCAATAGATCTAGCAATGCCTCCCGCACCTGCGGTACCGATTCCCGCTCCAAGGCCAATTGTACGTAGTCGGTCGCTAACTGACGCTGCTCGGGAGTGACCGACAGCCCCTGTAAATGGCCCTGCAGTTGCCGGGTAGCCAATAGCCGCTGTAATGACTCGGGAGAGGCTATCTCCCGCAACAATGCTTCAAACTGTCGATCGCCCCAGAGGCGTCGCTGCTGCCGAGCTTGTCCCAACACTGCAACCAAAATGCCGCAGCTGATTATCCCCTGCATCAAAATCGCGATCGCCAACCAGCGATCGCCCGCTTGAGACCAGACTGAGAGGGCGACATAGGTTCCCAACGTGGCTGCCAGTCCCCCTGCCACCGCTAGGGTTGCGCCTAAGTTTGGACTGTCCGACAGCGAACGGCTCCACTGCTGCCACTGCTGCTGCCACTGAGACGCCTGTAGCAGGTACACCGCATTCATCGTGAAACTGCCTGCGAGTAATGCACTGGCAAGCCGCCAGTTCCACAGCATCAGCAGCAGAAAGGCTACGGGCAAGATGGCCCGCAAGAGCTGGCGATTGACAGTCTTCTCCTCGCCTAGCCCCGCCATCCGACGGGTGCGATTTTGCCAGAGAGGATGGTCGCATAAGTCGCGCAGTTGGCTGAGCAGTTTTCCCACTGCAACGCTCTCCCAAAATAGCTCGGGCACTCAGAGTGCCGCTGTCTTGTATGGTATGGCATCGAGTTCCCTCCGACTACCTACTTTCCCCCGATCGCCCCCTAGAGTACCCCTTTCGAACTGGGGATTTTGGCGGCTCGACGCGGGTCGATTTCAGTGGCCGCGCGCAAGGCTCGGGCAAATGCCTTAAACGTCGCCTCCACAATATGGTGGGAGTTGATCCCGTCCGCCTGACGAATGTGCAGGGTCACCTGGGCGTGGTTGACAAACCCTTGAAAAAATTCGCGCACCAACTGGGTGTCGTAGGTGCCAATCCGCTGTGTGGGAATCTCTAGCCCGTAGCTGAGATGGGGCCGCCCGGAAAAGTCTAAAACCACCTGGACGAGGGACTCGTCTAAGGGAGCCCAAAAATGACCGAAGCGATGAATGCCTTGGCGATCGCTCAGGGCCTTGGCAAATGCCTGCCCTAAAGTAATCCCGACATCTTCATTCGTGTGGTGGTCGTCAATCTCCAAATCTCCCACAGCTTCGATCTCCAAATCAAACAGGCCGTGGGTGCTCAACTGCACCAACATGTGATCCAAAAAGGGAATCCCGGTTCTCACTTGGTGCTGACCGCTACCGTCTAGGCCCAGCCTGACGCAGACATCGGTTTCGCCCGTGCGTCGATGAACCTCGGCAGTGCGGCAGAGAGGGGTTACTCGCGGGGGAGAGTTAACAGGAGATGACATAGTTTTGCCTGCGATCGCCTTGCAGAATTGAGGGGGCATGGGAACTACGAGATGAGAACAGCTCCACCAAGATGCTGTTTCAGTATATATCCTCACTGCAACTCGAAATTTTGCCCAGCTATGCTGCGAAGCTGCTGCGGACACAATCACAAGTAGCTCAGGCTTTTGATAGGGGCTTTACGGGATTTTACGGCGATCGTTCGACACAATCGAGCGATCGACCAAGCATGTTATTTAACCATGACAAATTCCTTGTCTGTGAGGTGTAGAGGGATTATCTATCTCGCAATCTGCGCTACGAGAATTTTGACTAATTCTAAAAATGCGCTATCGGTAGTGTTGGATTTCCCACAAACTCTGTATATGGTGGAAAATTGTCTATGCTTAAAACCTGGAGCGTTACTGTCTGCCAATTAGGTGAATCAGCGGATGTAACGCTCGCGGGGAATCGCTTATAGTGCATCCATACATTTTCGAGACCCAACCGCACTCAAGCCTATGTTTGCCCTTTCTCGAGACGATAGTAGAGAGGTTGGCTGCATATTAGTGGCAGACGATCGCCCCTTCAATCGCATGGCAGCCCGCGATCTGCTCGAATCCGTCGGCCACACTGTTATCGAAGCCTGCGACGGTCGCGAGGCACTGGAGGTCGTGCAGGAAGCACAACCCGATTTAGTGTTGCTCGATGTGATGATGCCCTCCCTCGATGGCTTTGAAGTCTGCCGCAAACTCAAAGCTCGAGACAATACCCGTTTGATCCCGGTGGTTCTCGTTACGGCACTCAACAATCGCAACAGCCGCGTTCGAGGGATTGAAGCAGGGGCTGACGATTTTCTCTCGAAACCCTACGATCGGGTCGAATTACTCGCAAGGGTGCGATCGCTGATTCGGCAAAAACGTCTCAACGACGATCTCGATAATGCGGCTCAAGTCCTGATTGCGATCGCTCAAGCAGTGGAAAGCCGCGACCCTACCACGGGCAACCACTGCAAGCGTCTAGCCAAGTTGGGGCAAGACTTCGGTACCTTCCTCGGTCTCTCTCAAGCGGAGCTTAAAGCCCTATCTTGGGCGGGCTACCTGCACGACATTGGCAAGATTGGCATCCCCGACGACATTTTAGGCAAGCCGGGCAAGCACACCCCAGAAGAATGGGCTGCCATGCAATCTCATGTCGAGATTGGCGAGCGCATCTGCAGTCCACTGCGCACCATGAAAGATGTCTTGCCCATTATTCGCCACCACCACGAACGCTGGGATGGCACGGGCTATCCCGACAATCTGGTGGGAGAGAAGATTCCCCTGCTGGCACGCGTCTTCCAAATGGTAGACATCTACGATGCGTTAGTCTCTCAACGCCCTTACAAAAAGGCTTTCTCAGTTGAAAAAGCCATCGCAATTCTGCAAGAAGAAGCCGAGCGCGGCTGGCGAGATCCGCAGTTAGTGCAGCAGTTTCGACAGTTTTTAATCGATCGAGGCCAGCTCGAACCGACTGCGCCCGCAGAAACAGTCCGAGAGGCAGTTCCTCATTAGGCAACAATTCGCGCGTGCCAGCATCCGCCGCTAACCTGTCTAGCCTTCCACTCGCCGACCGAGCTGCTTCACCCTTTCGAAATGCTCGGGCTCGACGGGCTGAACGGACAGGCGTACCCCCCGCTGGACGACCTTCATTTCGGCTAAGCTAGGCTGCGCTTTCAATTGGGCCAGAGAGACAAAGTGGGGAAATTTTTCCACAAACTCCACATCCACCATGTACCAGGTGGGGTTGTCGGGATCGGATTTGGGATCGTAATGTTTGTCGGAGCGGTCCCAAGCGGTGAAATCGGGATAGCCGGTGCGGCAAACTCGGGCAATGCCCGCTACTCCCGGCGGCTTGGTATTGGAGTGATAGAACAAGACTTCGTCCCCCTCCTGCATGCGATCGCGCATAAAATTACGAGCCTGATAATTGCGCACGCCGTCCCAATAGGCCACCTTCTCCGCTTGCAGGTCGTCGATCGAGTATTCGTCAGGCTCGCTTTTCATCAACCAATACTGCACGGACATACCCTCCACTGTTAGATTGCGCTTCGATCGCCGATCGCCCCGCGAACCCACTAACCGATTAAAAACGTTTCTTCGGGATATTTGATTAATTGACTGGCGGCAGGTTCTCGATACAGCGCACTGACGAGTAGCAAAATTCCGACTCGTCCACAATACATCGTGGGAATTAGCACGAGATGGGAGAGGGGGGATAAATCGGCTGTATTGAGAGCGGATAGCCCCACTGTTGCGTAGGCCGATACAGCTTCGAATAGCAGATCCAGAAACGCAAAGCGATCGCCATCGATTAGAGACAGCAGCGTCGTAGACAAGGCCACCAGCATTGCCGATCCCATCAAAATGCCCACCGCCTTATTGACCAGTGTTTCCGGCACGGTTCGTCGAAACACCAAGACGGAGGAATCCCCCCCCCGCAAAGCAGAGCGGGTACAGGCCAATAACGTCCCCAACGTGGTGGTTTTAACACCTCCGCCCGTCCCCCCCGGACTGGCACCGATAAACATCAAAATGATGACGACAAACAGTGAGGAGGACTCCAGTGCCGATTGGTGAATACTATTGAACCCGGCAGTCCGGGCCGTCACTGATTGGAACAGAGCAGCTAGTAAACGATCTGCGAAGGAGAGACTGCCTAATGTCTCGGGATTATCCCATTCCGTGCCCAAAAAGAATGCCGTTCCGGCCAATAGCAGCAGCAGGCTAGTGGAGACGGCCACTTTAAAGTTGAGGGTGAAATTTTCCCGCTGGATCGACCGATCGCCCAGCCAAATGCGCCGCGACCACTCGTAAAGTTCGTAGATGATACTAAAGCCAATCCCCCCCAGCACAATCAAAGCCGAGAGGGTAAAGATGGTGATGTAATTCGTCTGATAACCCACCATACTGTTGGAGAACAGACTGAACCCTGCATTGTTAAATGCACTCACACTATGGAACACAGATACCCACAGCCCAGTTTTCCAGCCCAGTTGCGGCACCCACACTTGAGCGAGTAGCAAGGCTCCCAGTGACTCGAATAGCGCCGTCATACCCACAATGGCAGACACCAGTTGCAACGCGGTCGAACTGCCCAGTGCCGCGCCGACGGTCTCTCGCATCGTCGTGCGATCGCGCAAACTGAGCCGCCGCCCCACAATTAAGAGCAGAAAGCTGGTGGCAGTCATGTAGCCCAAGCCCCCCACCTGAATGAGAGCTAACAGGACCATCTGGCCGAATGGCGAAAAATGAGTGCCAGTATCTGCCACTATCAGTCCCGTCACGCAAACGGCAGATGTGGAGGTAAACAGAGCCATCAGCCAGTGGTTCCACTCTCCTGCTGCTGTCGACCAAGGCAACATCAATAGAACGGTACCCACCAAGATTGTGGCTAAAAAACCCAGGCAGATGGTTTGAGGCGGGGTCAGCGATCGCGAGAAGCGCTGCCACCAACTGGAGGGAACCTGCATCGGTCAGCCCTTACAGGGTGGTCTTAACCTGCATGTTTGCCGCCTGCAACAGGCTGTTCGCTTCTTGCTGAGCCTGTTGAGCTTGCAGGCGCTCTTGGGCATCGGCGCTGTTCGCTAAAGTCGCATTCGCCTCCTCTAGGGCGGCCTGTGCGGCTGCCGTATCGACATCGCCGCCAGACACAGCCCGCTTGACCAGAACGGAAACCGTATTGTCTTCAATTTCTGCCAAACCGCCCATGACGGCGATCGCCGTCCACTGGCCTTGCGAGCGCAGGCGCATCACTCCCGAGCCCAACGCTGTCAGTAGCGGTGCGTGATTGGTCAAAATCCCCAATTGCCCCGATGTGGCAGGCAAAATCACTTCATCAGCAGGTGCATCCCACACGGTGGAATCCGGACCGATTACCTGAACAGACAGCGTCACCGCAACTTCCTCCCAACGGCTAGGTCAGATTGTCTAGCGTTACAAAATTATAGAATACTGCAGTTCTGCTTCCTAAAAACAATTGCTGGAACACTCGAATTGGCTTTTGGGTTAATGGCGATCGCAATAATATAGTCAGGCAATAGTCCCCCTACAGCCATGTCTTCTCTTGCGCCCGCTCGACAGCAAAAACTCTCGCAGTTTCTTGCCCGTTGCGGATTGGGCGATCGCCGCGATATCGATTGGCAGCTACTCGATTTAGCCCTCCTCCATCCTTCCCTCAGTACCGCTACCAACAACGATCGCCTGGAGTTTTTAGGCGATGCTGTCTTGCGCTTGGCGATCGGTCATTTCCTCTACCGCCGCTATCCCCAATTGCCAGTGGGAACCTTATCTCTGCTGCGCTCTAACTTGCTCGGCAACAGCTTTTTTGCCCAGTTGGCCGACCGCTTCGATATCGAGCCGGTCTTAGCGGTAGGAGGCAGTGCTCGCAACGATCCCAAAGGACGCAACAAACGGCTGGCAGATGCCTTTGAAGCGGTTGTCGGTGCCCTCTATCTCAGTTGGCAAAGCCACACCCCCGACACCTGGTTCCAGGAACTCCAAACTTGGTTGGAGCCCCACCTCCAACACAGAGCCACCGCAGTCTTGGCAGATTTACAACGACACAATGCCAAAACCGCATTGCAGGAGTTTACTCAACAGCATTGGGGCGAATTGCCCCGTTACGTTCCGTTCGAGCCAGAGGGCGATCGCGATGCCCCCTTTGCGGTTCGAGTGTGGGTCCGGCAGGATTGCTGGGGCATCGGACAGGGGCGATCGAAAAAAGCAGCTGAGACTGCCGCTGCCGTCGATGCCTTGGAACGTCTCAGCGAACTTCCCCGTCCCGTCCCTTTGCACTTCGCAGACTCCGCAGACTGATGCGGCAATTCGGGCTGGTTTTGGGGAATGGTAAGGACGAGTTCCCGCCAGGATCGCTGCCCTCAACCGCAATATCGCTGGTTCTAAGGCGAAAGCCCTTTACCCCTGCGGGCGCAAATATCTAGATAATGTTCGGATACAACGGCTTTTGGCGGTATTCTGATAGAAATCGTTAATTGTTAAGAACAGCAACATCTCGAACAGCTGCTGGCGGCGCTGAGGCAATCGAAAGATTGTGCAACTCAAAGCTGAGGCAAACAAAAGGAGATCCCCGACGATGGCCCAACTGCAACAAACGGCAGCACCGACAGCTGCGGTAACTGCCGAATTAGAATTGCTCCCCAGCTTGGATTACCAGAGTGAAGGCTACAAAGACGCTTACTCTCGCATCAATGCCATGGTGATTGAAGGCGAACTGGAAGCCAATCGCAACTACCTCAAGTTGGCAGAGCTCTTGCCAGACGAGGCCAGCGAACTGCAGAAATTGGCCAAGATGGAACTGCGACACATGAAGGGGTTTCAAGCTTGCGGCCGCAACCTGGATGTTACCCCCGATAAAGCGTTTGCCGTGGAGTACTTCTCCCAACTGCGACAGAATTTCGAGATAGCTGCTGCCGCAGGCGATGTCGTGACCTGCCTGGTGATTCAGGCACTGCTGATCGAATGCTTTGCGATCGCTGCCTATAACATCTACATTCCCGTTGCAGACGACTTCGCGCGCAAGATCACTGAAGGTGTGATCGCAGACGAGTACTTGCACCTCAATTTCGGCCAGGTCTGGCTCCAGGCTCACTTCGACGATCCCGACGTGAAAGCTCGGGTGGAGCGTGCCAACGCCGAGAACTTACCGATTGTTTGGTCGATGTTTACTCAAGTCACTAGCGATGCTGATGCCCTCGGCATGGACCCCGACGCCATCATTGAGGACTTCATGATTGCCTACGGCGAGGCACTGGGGGAAATTGGCTTTAGCAACCGCGAGACCATGAAACTGGCTGCCCAAGGGTTGAAGGCTGCCTAGTGCAACTGGCGGGGCGATCGCTGTTGGCTCGAAAAGTCTGCAACGGTATCCTAAGTCAAGTGCGGGCTCAGCTCGCTCCCCTACGTCCTAGCTGGAGATTTATCTCGTCACAGTTACAGTTCGAGCTTGGGGAATACTACATCCGCTACCGGGAGGACTCCATAACTCAATGTTCGGTTTGATCGGCCACCTTACAGATCTCCCTAACGCGCAGCGCGTTGCAGCACTGCTCGGCTATCCAGAATATGCGGATAGCGACATTGATTTTTGGTGCATGGCTCCGCCACTGGTGGTGGATGACATTACGGTGACTAGCATTACCGGCCAAAAGATTCACGGCCAATATGTCGAATCTTGCTTTTTGCCCGAAATGTTGGCAATGCGCAAGTTTAAGGCTGCCAGCCGCAAAATCCTCAATGCGATGGCCCTCGCCCAAAAACGCAATCTGACCATTACAGCGTTAGGGGGGTTCAGCAGCATTATTTTTGAAAATTTCAAGCTCGAAAGCCTCAAGCGCGTCCGCAACATCGAGCTAGAATTGCGTCGTTTCACCACGGGCAATACACATACGGCCTATATCATCTGCAAGCAGGCGATCGCGGCTGCCAAACAGCATGGCTTGACATTGGCCGATGCCAGCATTGCGGTGGTGGGTGCCACGGGGGATATTGGCAGTGGCGTGTGCCGCTGGCTCAATGCCCGAACCGATGTTGGCAAGTTGCTGCTCGTCGCTCGCGATCGCACCCGTCTCGACAATCTAAAAGACTCTTTAGGTCGCGGCGAGATTTGCACGTTGGCCGAAGCTCTACCCAAAGCAGACATCATCGTTTGGGTGGCCAGCATGAGCAAGGGCATGTCCATCGACGTGCAGGAGCTGCGCCATCCCTGCATCATCATCGATGGCGGCTATCCCAAGAACCTGTCTTCGATCGTTTGTCGGGAAGACGCGATCGTGATTGACGGCGGCATGGTGGAACATTCCCTCGACATCGAATGGAATATCATGAATTTCTTACAGGTAGCTAACCCCACCCGCCAGCTATTTGCTTGTTTTGCCGAGTCCATGCTGCTGGAATTTGAAGGGCTGCACACTAACTTCAGTTGGGGGCGCAATCATATTACTGCAGACAAGATTGACGAAATTGGCCGGATTTCCCGCAAGCATGGGTTTAGGGCTCTGATGCCATCCGTCTAAATGGGTAACAACATTTAACGGGGCAACACTGAGAGACCGTGGGTTTGATGGAGCGGCGATCGAGAAGCTCGACTCGATAACCGTATCTCGATTCGAGGAAAGAGGCACCGCAGTTGTTGTGGAGAGGCTTGGGCGATGAAAGCAATGATTCTGGCGGCTGGTAAGGGAACGCGGGTCCGGCCCATTACCTATCTGATTCCCAAACCCATGATTCCCATCATGCACAAGCCCGTGATGGAGTTTTTGGTCGAATTGCTCAAACAGCACGGCTTCAATCAAATCATGGTCAATACCAGTCACTTGGCAGACCAAATTGAAACTTACTTTCGGGATGGCCAGCAATGGGGCGTTCAGATGGCGTTCTCGTTCGAGGGGCATTTTGAAGATGGCGAGCCGATCGCAGAGGCGCTTGGCTCAGGGGGCGGTTTGCGCAAGATTCAAGATTTCTCTGGCTTTTTTGATGAAACATTTGTGGTGCTGTGTGGCGATGCCCTCATCGACCTGAACTTGACCCAAGTGGTGAACTTCCACAAAGCCAAAGGATCGATCGCCACCATCGTCATGCGCGAGGTGCCCGAGCAAGATGTGCCCAGCTATGGCGTGGTGGTCACGGATGCAGAGGGCAAAATCCAAACTTTCCAAGAAAAGCCCTCGGTGGAAGAGGCCCTGAGCAACACCATCAATACCGGCATCTACATCTTCGAGCCAGAGATCTTCAACTACATTCCCTCTGGATGCGAATACGATATCGGCGGCGATCTGTTTCCCAAGCTGGTCGAAGCAGGCGCTCCTTTTTATGGGGTGGCGGCTGACTTCCAATGGGTCGATATTGGCCGCACTCCTGACTATTACGAAGCCATTCAAAAAGTCCTCAAAGGGGAAGTCAATGCGGTCGAGGTGCCCGGTACTGAAATTTCCCCCGGCGTCTGGGTGGGTTTGAATGTACGGGCCAATTGGGACAAAGTGGAAATAACCCCACCCGTTTACATTGGCGGCAGCACCTGGATCAACGATGGGACTAAGATTATCGGCCCGAGTGCGATCGGATCCGGTTGCATTCTGAATGAGGGATGCACCATCGATAAGAGTGTCATTTTCGATTACACCCACGTGGCCCGAGGGGTGAATCTCAGCCAGCGGATGGTGCTGGGTAAATACTGCATGTCTGCGGATGGCCAAGTCATCGATACGGAAGAAAACGATCTCAGTTGGCTGATTGGCGATGCCCGCTGCCGCATTCCAACTCTCGAATCCCCTGCCGACTCCCTGTCGGCGGTTGAATCTCTGGTGGGGGTGGCAAAGCCTAGCTGAATTCCGCCCATCATGACCTCCGGGGTACTCCCGCCAGAACGCAGAGCGTTTGGCGGTGAGGGGGATAGGATAGTTAAACGCAGGGCGGTTGGACTACCGCTCTCTGGCTATGGAGGCTTATCCGCTGGGATGCCTGTGAAACAGCAACTCTCACTCGTGAGTCTGAGAAGCTCCCGCTAGACCCGTAGGGTTAGCGGTGAGAGTAGTCACCGCTACCAACACCGCGAGTGGGGCATAATGCGGACTGCCGTTAGCAGAGGCTCTGCATGATAGTTTTGGGAACAGTCTTAGGGCTGTTTCTGCTCTTGGGGGCAGTCCTCCTCTTGCTGCCCTGGCGGCTTGCAGTGCGGTGGCGAAAACCGTGGAGCGGCCCGTTCGCGATCGCCGCAAATCTTTCAATCGGAACGAGAGTCTGCAAGCGCACCCGTTGGTCTCCCCGCCTATCCCTAATGCGTCGCTGCTCGAAGCCCCTGCAGTGGCGCAGAGTGCAGTTGGGCCTGGATCTACTGCACGCCCTCAGCCCCGCGATCGCGATTGAAGCTTGTTCTCTAAAAGCCGAAATCGGTTTTGACGATCCTTCCCTGACGGGGCAATGTCTGGTGCTACTCTCCAGCTTGCCGCCATCTCTGCAGCGCTCGCTCTGCGTGACCTTCGAGCGGGTTGGCTTCTGCTCGCGCGGCTTTGCCTGCCTGCGCCTGCGCCCGATCGCGCTGCTCTGCCCGCTCGCAAAATGGGTGTGGACGAAACGGAGATCGCTTGTAGCCTGGATGTACTAGCCTTTACGGTCTGCAATTGAATTGTCTATGTCCGAGCCCAACGCCTTTCCCGTAGATAATGTCTTAGATGCTGTCCTCAGCAAGTTACGGTCGCTGGCAGAAACTGGACAGACGTTTGGCGAGCCCATCGCGGTGGGAGAGACGACAATCGTGCCCTATGTCTCCCTCCGATTCGGGTTGGGCGGCGGCGGTGGCGGAGCTGGCGATCGCCACAACGGAGGCCACGGCAGCAGCGGCCTTTGGGGCGGAGCGGGGGGTGGCGTCAAGGTGGAACCGATGGGGTTTTTGGTGATTCGGGCCGATAAAGTCGAGCTGCTGCCGATCGATCGCGAGAGCAATCAATGGGCTCAGTTGGCCGAAGGACTCATGCCCATGCTGGAGCAATGGCTGCAACAACGGGCCGAAGCCAGCTCTGAAGCGGCATCCATCTCTGAAGCGGCAGCGGAGTTGGACTAGTGGCGATGGGATTCACCGATCGCGCTCGGCGACTGTCGTCGAGGTGGCGCTTGCGACAGCGACCCCTATTGGCGGTCAGTGCGACTGTTGTATTGCTGTATGCAATCTTGGCAGCAACTGCCCCCCTCTTGCAGCAATGGGGATGGCTGCGCGATCCAACTGAATTTCTGCCCCATCCCATCCATCAAGCCCCCAATGCAGACTATTGGTGGGGAACTACACGACAGGGATATGACGTGCTCTCCCGCACCCTCTATGGAGCGCGCACTGCCTTGCAGGTGGTGCTAGCCGGAACCAGCTTCGGATTCGGGTTTGGCGTACCGCTGGGATTGCTCAGCGGCTATTGGGGAGGAGGGTTCGATCGCGCGACGGTGTTTGTCATGGATGCCATTTACACCTTACCGGGGCTGCTGTTGGCGATCGCCATTGCCTTTGTGCTCGGTCCCGGTATCGTCACGGCTGGAGTGGCAGTGGCTTTGGCCTACGGTCCCCTCTACTTCCGGGTCGTGCGCAGCCAAACGGCCAGCGTCAAAGCTCGCGGCTACGTGGAGGCGGCGATCGCCGCGGGGGCTCCCACCGCCCAGATCCTGCGCCGTCACATTTTTCCCAACATTCTGTCCAGCCTGCCCGTGCTCGTCGCTCTCAACGCCGCCGATGCCATTTCGATTGCTGCATCTTTAGGCTTTCTCGGTCTGGGCTTGCCCCCAGAGATCCCGGAGTGGGGTCAAGATTTGCGGGTAGCGCTAGATTCCTTTGCCGCCGGTAGCGGGATTTGGTGGACTGCAGCTTTCCCCGGTCTGGCGATCGCCCTGCTCGTAACCGCCCTCTCTTTTCTGGGGGAATCGTTCGGGGAGTAGTTGAGGGGAGCCAACAGATAGGATAATGAAGTCTTGCCGTCATTTGAGAGTGCTCCCCAGCCACCATGCCTCGCTTTGCCGTTACGACTCCGCTGTACTATGTCAACGGCCTGCCCCATCTCGGCAGTGCCTACACCACCATTGCGGCGGACGCGATCGCCCGCTATCGACGCTTGCGGGGCGATGAAGTTCTACTCATTACTGGCACTGACGAGCACGGCCAAAAAATTCAGCGCACTGCCGAAGCTCGGAATATTCCTGCCCAACAACATTGCGACGAAATTGCCGCTGAATTCGATCGCCTCTGGCACCTGCTCGAAATTCGCTACGATCGGTTCAGCCGCACCACTTCCCCCCGCCACAGCCAAATTGTCAGGGAGTTCTTTCAGCGGGTCTGGGATCGCGGCGACATTTACTTGGGCCACCAACAGGGCTGGTACTGTGTCGGCTGCGAAACTTTTTACGACGAATCTGAATTGCTAGAAGACCATATCTGCAGCATTCACCACAAGCCCACCGAATGGCGGGACGAACCCAATTACTTCTTTCGCCTTTCTCACTATCAAGAGAAACTCGAAACCCTCTACGCCGAACGGCCCGAGTTTATCCAACCGGACTTCCGTCGCAACGAGGTGCTCAACTTCGTCAAGCAGGGCCTCAAAGATTTTTCCATTTCCCGCGCTCATGTGACCTGGGGTATTCCCCTACCGAACGATCCCGACCAAACCCTTTACGTTTGGTTTGATGCTTTATTGGGATACATCACCGCTCTCTTGGAAGCAGATGAAACGGCTAGCCTCGATAATGCGCTGCGCAAGTGGTGGCCCATCAATTTGCATCTAATTGGGAAAGATATTCTGCGCTTTCACGCAGTTTATTGGCCTGCTATGCAAATGTCTGCTGGAATTCCTGTCTCGCAACAGGTGTTCGGCCACGGTTTTCTAACCAAAGACGGACGCAAAATGGGCAAAAGTCTGGGTAATGTCCTCGACCCTTACGACTTAGTGGAACAGTATGGCACTGATGCCGTACGCTATTATTTCCTCAAAGAAATTGAGTTGGGTCAGGATGGTGACTTCAGCCAAACGCGCTTTGTGGATATTGTGAATGCCGACCTAGCCAAAAATTTAGGCAATCTGCTCAATCGCAGCTTGTCAATGCTCCAGAAATACTGCGAATACACCATTCCCGAGCTGGAGATAGCGGCAGACCATCCGCTGCGGGCGATCGCCGAGGCACTGCCAGAACAGGTGGCTGAAGCCTACGATCGCTATCACTTCAAGCAGGCTGGCAGCCTTGTCTTAACGCTGTCTCAAGCCAGTAATAAGTTCTTGGAAACCGAAGCGCCTTGGACTCTATATAAGCAGGGGAATCGAGCCGCCGTCGAACGAGTGCTCTACTCCGTGTTGGAATCGGTGCGCATCGCTGCCATTCTGCTATCGCCAATCGTACCGGACCTGAGCCTGCGTATTCTGGTGCAATTGGGATATACCCTCGACAGTATCGATCGACTCGATTGGGCAATGGTTACTTGGGGGGGTCTTTCTGCTAAGGTTCTCAAACATTCTCCTAAACCCGTCTTTCAGCAGCTAAGCTAGCTACAGCAGATTCATCGCAAGTTCAAAAATAGAAGCATACTGATTGAAGTCGATGCTTGCAACAGAAGTTAGCTCCATTATTGCCTCGAGGTTTCAATCGATTCCTTTTTCAGATTTTACTTTTTTAAAGTTTTTTTTTAGGACGTTATACGAATGCTATCTTTTGCCTCTGAAACAGGCCCTACAATAGAAAATTTTCTTGAGAATCGCGGTCGGGTTGCTATTTTCATTGATGGCTCGAATTTGTTCTATGCAGCTCTCCAGCTCGGTATCGAGATTGACTACACTAAGCTACTCTATCGATTAACCGCAGGCTCCCGCTTGCTGCGAGCGTTTTTCTATACAGGGGTCGATCGCGCAAATGAAAAACAGCAGGGTTTTTTGCTGTGGATGCGGCGCAATGGCTATCGGGTGATTGCTAAGGATTTGGTACAACTGCCCGATGGGTCCAAAAAAGCTAATTTAGATGTAGAGATTGCAGTGGATATGCTAACACTCGTGCGATCGTACGATACGGGGATTTTGGTCAGCGGCGATGGCGATTTGGCCTATGCGGTCAATGCCGTCAGCTATCAAGGGGCGCGAATTGAGGTGGTCAGTTTGCGATCGATGACTAGCGACCAACTGATCAACGTGGCCGATCGCTATGTCGATTTGGAAACCATTCGGGACGATATCAAGAAAACCCCCCGTCACTCTCCTGGCGATCGCTCTGCTGTTGACAAAGAAGAGTAGTCGCAACAGCCGCGCTTCCCTTTTGTCAGCAGCTACCCAGTGAAAAGCACCAGAACATTTCGTTCTGGTGCTTTTGGTGCTTTTCACTCCATTGGAGCTTTTCAGATCCGCTATGCCAGAGCGGGCTCGGGCTCGGGAGCGGGCATAACCACAGGACTGCTGTTAATCATGGTTTGGAATTCGTCACCATCAATGGTTTCCACATCCACTAGGCGTTCTGCAATTCGAGTCAGAAGCTCGCGGTTTTGCTCAATGGTTTTGTGGCATTTCTGGTAGGCCAAATCCACCAAGCGGCGAATCTCAGCATCAACCGCAGCAGCCGTTTCGTCGGAGTAATCTCGCTCGCTAGCAATCTCGCGACCCATGAAAGGATTTCCAGATTGGCGACCGAGGGCGACGTTACCGATCCGATCGCTCATGCCGAAGCGCATCACCATATTGCGAGCAATGCGGGTCACCTGCTGCAGGTCGCTGGCTGCCCCAGTAGTTACCTCTGCGTCCCCAAACACCACTTCTTCTGCCACTCGACCGCCTAGGGCGACTGTCATCATGTTGAGCAAGTGAGAGCGGGTCATCAAGCCAATGTCGTCATCGCTGGGCATAAACCAGGTGAGACCGCCCGCTTGACCGCGAGGGATAATGGTCACCTTCTGAACGGAGTCGTAATTGGGCATGAGTGCCCCCACCAAGGCATGACCTGCTTCGTGGAAGGCCACCAATCGCTTGCGCCGATCGCTCAACAATCGCTCCTTCTTCTCCGGACCCACCAAGACGCGATCGACCGCATCGTTGATCTCGTCCATCGAAATTTCATTCAAATTGCGACGGGCAGCCAAAATTGCGGCTTCGTTGAGCAGATTGGCCAAATCTGCACCGGTAAAACCGGGGGTACGGCGGGCAATTTTCTCCAGGTCTAGATCTTTGCCGAGGGTCTTGCCCCGCGCGTGGACCTGCAGAATCTCGCGGCGACCCGAGTAATCGGGGCGATCGACAGTCACTTGGCGATCGAAGCGACCGGGGCGCATTAAAGCTTGGTCGAGGACGTCGGGACGGTTGGTGGCAGCGATGACGATGACACCGGAGTTGCCCTCAAACCCATCCATTTCTGTCAATAGCTGATTGAGGGTTTGCTCCCGCTCGTCGTTACCGCCTCCCAAACCTGCGCCGCGCTGCCGACCGACGGCATCAATTTCATCAATAAAGACAATGCAAGGGGCATTTTGCTTAGCTTGCTCGAACAGATCGCGCACGCGGGAGGCACCGACCCCCACAAACATTTCGACAAATTCAGACCCGGAGATGGAGAAGAAGGGGACGCCCGCTTCGCCCGCGACGGCACGAGCCAGCAAGGTTTTACCCGTACCGGGAGGCCCCACCAGCAGCACGCCCTTGGGAATTTTGGCTCCCACAATGGTAAAGCGCTCGGAATTTTTGAGGAAGTCAACCACTTCAGCCAATTCCAGCTTGGCCTGTTCGATACCCGCCACATCGCTGAAGGTGATTTGTGTTTTGGGTTCCATCTGAACGCGGGCGCGGGATTTGCCGAAGTTCATGGCTTGGTTGCCAGGGCCAGATTGGGCGCGGCGGACTAAAAAAAACAGGAATCCAATAATTAGCAAAGGAATAAAAAGCTGGCCGAGGATGCGCAATAGGGGACTGTCTTTCTGAACCGGCTTGACATCAAATAGAACATTGTTGTCTAGTAAGGTTTGTGAAAAGTCATCCGGTAACGGCACGGGCAGTTCGACTCTGCGCTCTTCGTTGTTGGGCTCTAGCTTGACGATCGCCAAACTGCCATTTTCTAAGACGACCTGAGACACCTGGCGGCTTTCGACCCTGTGGAGCAGTTCGGAGTAAGACATCTGCTTGGGGGTGGGAGAACCACCATTAAACAGATTGAGCGTGACTAAGCCGAGAACTACTGCCAGTAAGGCGTAGAGCCCGACATTTCTCCATTTCTTGTTGTTCACTAAATCAGTCCCCTTTGGCTGAATCTTGACGATCGAGCGGTCCCAAGCAGTCTCAAACGACTTTATCCCGAACCACTGGCTCAAACCTGTGCGTTACCACCAGGATAGCGATCCCGGCTATAAGAGTTTGAATATTGTTAATTTATATTAACTCAGAATGAGGAAATGCCCAACCTCGAAGAACTGAGGGGATGCGATCGCGCTGCTGCGATTACTCTTCCGTAATTTCTCGCTCTAGCGGCACCTGTTCCAACTCCTGAATGTCGGGAAACTCCACCAACTGCGCTTCTTCTCGGCGCACCTGTACGGGCAACTCCAGCGGCTCTTCGATCCAGCAGCTCGCGGTGGGCAAGGTTTGCTCCAGTTCGTCCAACGGGCGCGGAATCACCATCACCCCATGCAGTTCGCCAATTTTTTCTGCTTCAGCCATACCCACATCCAGGGCCAACACTACATTGGCCACCTTGCCGCGCACGATCGCCGTACACAGTGCATCCCCCGTCTTGATGTAGGCGGCCAACTGCACCTCGGCGGCCTTGAGCATGGCATTGGCAGAGCCCACTAAGGCAGGGAAGCCGCGAGTTTCCAACAACCCCACCGCTTGGTTGCTGAGCCGACTGTAGCCATCCTGGCGCACCAACTGCTGAAAGCGGCTACTGATGGGCAAAACCACCTCTAAATTTTCTGAAGGACGCGGTATGACAGCACGAGCGACCAGTTGGCCGATATCCTCCGCCATCTCCGCTCCAGCCGATACCGCCAAGCGCACGTCGGCGTATCCCCCTCGCACGATCGCCGTACAGTAGCCGCTGCCAATCTGCTCGTATCCGATCAGTGTCACCCCGGCAGTTTTGAGCATTGTGTCTGCAGTTCCCACCACTGCTGGAAAACTGCGGGTGGACACCATTCCCAATGCCCCTTCGCTCCAAGCACGCTGGCGTGCCCGACGATCGGCGTCGGTTTCGAAGGGGGGCAGTTTGAGTTCGCGGCTCTCCATCGATCGGGGGGTTAAGGAAACGCAAGGTCGGGCGAGCGATCGCCCGCCGCCAGCTCTGGCAAAGTCGGATTACGAACCCTCCGACGGGGTTGAGGGGGGCAAGCTGGAATCCGATGCCTCGGGAGTTGAGGAGGGTGCGTGAGGAAATAGAGATTTCATCAGGCGATTGACTTGGGATTTCCCAAAGGCTCGGGCGGGGGGCTGAGGCGGAGCTTGGGTCGTTAGGGCAGAGGGATCTGCGCTGCCGACAGCCCCATTGTCAGCCTGACTGCTACTAGCATAAGCCTCGTGGCTAGATGCTGTCGGTTCGGCAGAGACAGTCGGCGGCATCACTGCTGTCGCGATCGGCTCGATCGCTCCATTCGATAAATTACCCTCAACTGGGGGACCAGCCGCGAGTGCCGGGTCAACTGGCGGCCCCGAAATCAGTCCCGAAACTTGACTGGCCCCAGTGGGGGCAGCTGGCGCATGACTCGGTATGACAGAAGCATTCAGGTCTGTCTGCATAACAGATTCTGCTTGCTTGGATGGCGAAGCCTCCCGAGCGGGGGAGCGAGCCTCTAAAGGACCCATCAGACTGCCGGGAGGAATGATTTGCCCTGCTTCAATGATACTGTTGCGCATCGTTGAAGACGATCCCACACAGCTATGGGAACCCACCGAAGCGTAGCCGACCACCAAAACCCCTGCCCCTAGGTTTGCGCCCGCTTCGATCTCAATCGTGCCTTCACTAGCATGCAATAGCACCCCCATGCCGAGACAAGCCCCCGCACCGATAGCAATCTTGCAATTGGGATCTGCCCTCAATAGTGTCCCCGACGCGATTGTGGCTGAGGGATGAATCGTGACATCGCCCCCGACGTGATAGCAACCGGGTTGTTCGACAGGTTGTAAGGGTTGGATGTACATCAACAGGAACCTACCGAGCGGGAGGTCGACAAGGGTCAGTGGGGTCGCTGCACGATCTCCTCGAAGACGCGACGCTTGGCTTTGGCATCGATGCCAATCAGCTTGACATAGTCGCTGGGGTGTTCGCTCAAGCAGGCAGCCACCCCCGATAGGACCTCATTACCCACTGGCACACTCTGCCAGGATTTGGCTCTGAACCGGCGCTTGTCAGCATATTCCAGGCCAATCTGATAGCCCTGCGACAGCAATTGCCGAATTTGTTGCTGTAGCTCGGCAGAGACTGGCTGGCTGTTGCCGTAGCTGCTGCCCGTCTGGGTGCTTCTGTTGCCCCTCCGGGTGCGACCATTGCCCGTTTGGGTACGACTGCCCGTTTGGGTACGACTGCCCGTCTGGGTGCGACCATTGCCATTGCGGGCCGGTGCGGCTGCAGTAGAAGCCCCTTGGCCGGGACGCTGAATGACTTGTTCCAGAATGCGCTTCTTTGCTTTTGTATCGACGACCAGTAGCTGGACGTACTCGTCGGCATGCTCTTGCATGCAACTGTCTAAAGCGGCTAATATCCCTGACTCAGTCGTTGCGTCGAGTAGGCCGCAACTTTGCCAAGATTTGGTGCGGAAGCGACGCTTGTCGGCGTGTTCGGTGCCGATGCGGTAGCCTTGGGCGATCGCCTGACGAACTCGCTCGATCGCGTCTGCGCTAATGCCGGACCCCTGCGAACTTCCACTTCTAGCCGAAGGGCGATAACTGGAGCTGCTGCGGTTAGTAGAGGCTGCCGATATGACTTGGGCGGGAGCCTCTCCCGGACGCTGAATAATTTGCTCCAGAACGCGTCTCTTCGCTTGGATGTCAACGCCCAGCAGACGGACGTAATCCCCCCTGTATTCCTCTAAGCAGGCGCGCACCGCCGCCACCGCTTCGGAAGGATTGCTGGACTGAACCAGACTGACGCTAGTCCAGGATTTAGCCCGGAAGTGACGCTTGTCAGCCACTTCTAAGCCAATTCGATAGCCCTGGCCAACTAACTGGCGCACCGTATCTTCAATTGACCCCGAGATGCTGGCAGGGGCGGTGCTACTGCGACGACCGCTGCTGGCGATTCCCGACGAGCTGGCCGAGTAGCGGGTCGAGAACTGAGTGGGAGCATCGCCGGGGCGCTGAATGATGACCTCTGCCACCCGGCGCCTGGCCTGAGTATCGACGCCCAACAGCCGCACGTATTCCCCCTGGTGCTCTTGGCAGCAGGTTTCTAGTGCTGCCATCACTTGACCCACTTGATGGGATGCGATCGCCGGACAAGTGGACCAAGACTGCGTGCGGAAGTGACGCGCGTCGGCATGTTCTGTAGAGATGCGGTAGCCTTGGGCCAAAAGCTGCCGTACCTGTTCTTGAATATCCATAGAAAGACCTGACCTCTCGCCGTTGGAAAAACTTTGACCGTTGCCGATCTCGCCCCTTGCGGGGGAACTCAACCCACCCCTGTGCTGCTCGACCTGCTCGTTTTGAACGGGCGCGATGCAGGTATCATCCGCCATGCATCGATAGCCCGCGCGAAGGGCGTCGTTGACGCCAATCACCTCAGCCGTAAAGTGCAGATCTTCCGGCTGCACGTCCGGCAGGCGATCTGCCTGTTGCTGGTTGGCAATTACCGATCCCGACGGTACGTACTTACCCGGCGGAATTTCGACATCTTGAATCAGGGCGTGCATCATGACAATACAGCCGCGATTGACCCGTGCATTGAAGACGGTGGAGCGAAAGCCGATAAAGCAATCGTCGCCGACGTAGGCAGGACCGTGAACTAAAGCTTTATGGGTGATGGAGGTATTGTTGCCCACCCAGACGGAATAGCGTTCGCCATCATCTCCCAGCACGCGACCTTCTGCCAAGCCGTGGATGACGACGCCATCTTGAATGTTGGTATTCGCCCCAATCTGAAATGGCGCACCTTCGTCCGCCCGAACGGATGTGCCCGGAGCAATCAAAACATTGTCGCGAATGCGAACGTCCCCAATGATTTTGGAGAAGGCGTGGACGTACGCACTGGGAGCGATGGTGGGTTCTACTAGCCCTCTAGACCAGGGGGTAGGAGGCGCAGCGATGGTGCGAGCAGTCACAATCTAAGTCCTTTGACATCTATGTCCTTTGACTAAGTCCTCTGAAAAATCGTCCTCTGTCCTCTGAAAACCTAGATCCTCTGAAAATCCAGATCCTCGTGAAAATTTGCAGCAACCGAAAGCAACGGTCGAACCTCTCGGAGCAAAGGGTTGCACTAGAGGATTTGAAACCCAGCTACAACCCAGTCACTTAACTGCGATCGCCGGAACCGCCAGAGTTGCCTTTGGGAGGACTGTGGGGCAACCTGTTCTGGCCTGGGGCTAGCGATCGCGATCGCGCTTGCTGTAGAGCAATTGCTTGTCAACAGAGACCGTATCGATAATCCCAACCACCAATGCATCCACCGGACGAGGTCGGTCTGAATATATCTGACGGGCACCGCTACCGAGCGTTACCAACACCCACTCCCCTTCACCGGCCCCCACACTATCGGTCGCCACTTCGCAATCGGAGATCGGCTCGCCATCAGCTCCAATAAACTGAACTAGCAGGAGGCGAGAGCCGCCCAAGCTAGGTTCCTTTTGCGTACTGACCACGGTACCGCGAACAATTGCGATTTTCATCTACGAAAACAACCCCAATCTGTGTCAAAACCCGATTAGGGACGCAGCGAACGGATACCGCTGACGCTCTCGCGGAATTGCTCCACTTCTTCGGTGTAGCGGATGGGCAGTACGTACTCCAGGTTCTCGTGGGGACGAGCAATGATGTGGTGGGACAGCACCTGGCCGCCACTCACCCGCTTCACCGATTCAATCCCGGCAGACACAGACGCCTGCACTTCGGAGACATCGCCGCGCACAATCACGGTGGTGCGGCCACTCCCGATCTTCTCGTAACCCACCAGTGTGACGCGGGCGGCTTTAACCATAGCATCTGCCGCTTCCACCACAGCGGGGAAGCCCAGAGTCTCAATCATTCCTACTGCGATCGCCATGTCTTCTCCTTTGGCACGCTATCGATGCGCGCTCTATTATATTTTGCCGAATCCAGATTTTGCCGAATCCAGGCAGCACTCGGTCCAAAAACCTCCTGCGTTCAGTTGGCCTGCAGGGAGCCAAACGGTGCCCAATTAAACTGCCTCTCTGGCTGCATGCACTGCCCTAACCCACTTAGAACCATTTAGAAGGTGTCGTTCACTTTATTCAATGTGATTCGCGAGAGGAGATCTGGAGATCGCAGCAGCAGCTCCGCAAGCCATCTCCACCCTTGAATCGCCCTCGAACATCTATTCGCAAGGGGGCCAGTTGGCTGATTGTCAGTCAGTAGGGCACCCCGGTAGACGATGAGTTAGTAGGAGAACTGACGAACTTCTTCGGTGTAGCGGATGGGCAGCACGTACTCCAGGTTCTCGTGGGGACGAGCAATAATGTGGTGGGACAACAACTCGCCGCCACTCACTCGACGTACAGACTCAATCCCGGCAGACACAGACGCCTGCACCTCAGACACGTCGCCGCGCACAATCACGGTGGTGCGGCCACTTCCGATCTTCTCGTAGCCCACCAGCGTAACGCGGGCAGCTTTCACCATGGCATCTGCAGCTTCAACAACCGCAGGGAAGCCCTTAGTTTCAATCATTCCCACAGCAATCGGCATCAGTTTCTCTCCCGATCGATCCTTTCATAGCGTAAATCACACTTCATCAACCGCGCGAAAGTTCGCTAACTTTCCATAAGAAAGAGCGTCCCAATCGTACGAAAATGTATTTTTGAAGCCAAGTTAAAGCATAGGGGTTAGGGGTTAGACCTGACAACATAAGCTCCAATTATTATTTTAAATTCGACTCATTACTCAAACTAATGAAAAGGAATTTATCTGTTTGTAACAAAAGATGTATCGATCCCCTCGGCCGACTGACGACGTGCTCTCCGCGCGAGTCGCTGTCGAGATAGGCTGAAATGCTTGCAAGCCGAGGAGATCGCTGCGTGGGGATCGCGAGTACTGTTGTGCTTGAGGGCTTGCTGGGACAGTAGCTGACGTCAGTCGGCGACTGGTAGAGATACCCGAGATCGCGGCTTTCTTTCTCCAGTGCTGTAGATCGCTGCGGGATGGCGGGCTTACGATCGAAGCACAGATTAAGGAAATACTAATAGATATAAATACCTGGTTAATCTCTTTGCTAAATATTTGCAGAGAGATCCTGCAGGGGCTATCGGCAGCGGTCTGGCATTGGGATCTTTCTAGCAGCAGAGAAAAATCTCTCGCGTGGGTTGGGCTCGATCGGGCGAGTCGGATGGCCTGTGGGGTTGGAGATGAGAAGTTGGCCGGGCGGGTAAACCGGCCAAAGGCTGTCGATCCTCAGGCAGGGTCGAGTGACGCAGTAGTGCATACTGCAAGATATTCCAGTTGCTATAGCGCAATGTCTGCCTAGAAATTCCGCCAAGCAATAGGAACTTCGCCCGAGGGTTGAGAGAATAGATCGGCGATAAGAATTTTGGGAAATGATTGATGCAGCAATTCTTCGTCCAAATCGGCTGGTGCTTGCCGCTATATGGCTTGTTTGGCGCGATCGCCACCATTCCCTGGGCGGCAGCCGGTTCGGTGCGCAGTTCCGGCCCCCGTCTCGGAGCTTATATCAATGTGCTGCTCAGCCTGTTGGCCTGCATCCACGGCGGCGCGATCTTGCAGGCAATTTGGAATACCGATGGATTTTCCATCCTGGTTCCCTGGCTGCAGGTGGTCAATCTCGATCTTTCCTTTGCCCTAGAGATTTCTCCTGTAACGGTTGGTGCGGCTGAATTTGTGGCGGGGCTGAGTTTGCTGGCTCAAGTGTATGCGCTGGGCTATATGGAAAAAGATTGGGCGATCGCCCGCTTTTTTGCTTTGCTCGGCTTCTTCGAGGCCGCCATTATCGCCCTGGCATTGAGCGATTCGCTGCTGCTCAGCTATGCACTGCTGGAGTTATTGACCTTATCTACCTATCTGCTGGTGGGCTTCTGGTATGCCCAGCCATTGGGCATGAATGCCGCTCGCGATGCCTTTTGGACCAAGCGGGTGGGGGACTTATTTCTGCTGATGGGCGTGGTTGCCCTCTCCGAGCTAGCAGGCAGTCTCAATTTTTCCGATTTAGCCACTTGGTCGCAAACGGCCCAGTTGTCCCCCCTTACCGCCACTTTGCTGGGCTTGGCCCTGATTGCCGGACCGACAGGCAAATGTGCGCAATTTCCGCTGCACCTATGGTTGGACGAGGCGATGGAAGGCCCCAATCCCGCCTCAATTTTGCGAAATTCTGTGGTAGTGACCAGTGGGGCTTACGTCTTAATTAAGTTAGACCCAGTGCTGGGACTTTCTCCGATCGCCTCGACTGTGCTGGTGGCTTTAGGGATTGGAACAGCCGTGGGAGCCTCGTTGGTGGCGATCGCGCAGGTGGATATCAAACGGGCTCTATCCCACACGACGAGCGCGTATTTGGGTCTGGTGTTTGTGGCTGTAGGCTTGCAGAGCACCGACGCGGCTCTGATGTTATTGCTCGCCCACGGAATTGCCAAAGCCCTACTGTTCATGAGCTGTGGCTCTGTAATCTTTACCACCCACACCCAGGACTTGACCGAGTTAGGGGGATTGGGGGGGCGCATGCCCGCCACGTCTACCGCATTTCTAGTGGGAACGGCGGGGATGTTGGCAGTGCTGCCTCTGGGGTGCTTTTGGGCCATGGTGCATTGGATCGAAGTGATTGGCTTGATTCGACCTGCATTGGTTGTCGTTCCTATTGCGGTAAACGGTCTGACGGCATTCAATCTCGTGCGGGTGTACAGTCTGGTGTTTGGGGGGCAAACCCAGCCGAAAACCAGACGCGCTCCAGAAGTGGCTTGGCCGATGGCAGTCCCTCAAGTGGTGGCGATCGCCCTCACATCGATCTTGCCGATCGCGATCCTCCAAAGAAGAGATGTGATTGTCGATCTGCAGTTATTGCCTTGGAGGACAGTGGGGGTGATGATAGCTTCTGGTGTTGCAGGTGCTAGCTTGTCAGCCGCGATTTATTTAGGAAGGCTGTGGCCCAAACCAGTGCGGCTGCCGATGCCCGCCTTGCAAAGCCTGCTATCCTACGGCTTTTATGTCGATCGCCTGTATCGATCCACCATCGTCTTTGCCGTCAGCAAACTGTCAAAGGCTAGCATCTGGCTCGATCGCTACATCATTGATGGGGCTGTCAATTTCGTCGGGCTGGCAACGGTGTTTGGAGGGGAAAGTTTGAAATACAGCAGCCCCGGTAAGTCTCAGATCTATTTGCTCACCATTTTGGTGGCATTGGGGCTGCTGGGGGTGCTCGTCAGTTGGTTGCCAATCCATGGCGGACTGTAAAGGGTTATGTGAAGGGATTGTATGCTCAGTAGCCTAATTTGGATACCGGTGGCAGGAGCGATCGCCATCGGCCTGTGGCCGGGTGAAATGGCCAACCAGAGAGCGCGGCAGTTGGCGTTGCTCTTTGCAGCGCTCGCCTTTGCAATGTCGTTGGCGATCGCCGCTCAATTCGACCTCAGTTCTGCGGGCATCCAATTCGAAGAAAAAGTCACTTGGATTGCTCCCCTGGGCTTGAACTACCGCCTCGGCATCGACGGCTTGGCCTTGCCTCTATTAATGCTGAATACTCTCCTCACAGGCATCTCCGTTTACAGCACAAAACTCTCGATTCCGCGACCCCGGCTCTACTATTCGCTGATCTTGCTGCTGGCTGCAGTGGTGGCAGGCGCCTTTACCGCTCAGAATTTGTTGCTCTTTTTCTTGTTTTACGAGATCGAGCTGATTCCGCTCTACCTGCTGATTGCTATTTGGGGGGGGAAGCGTCGCGGCTATGCCGCCACAAAGTTCTTAATTTATACAGCCCTCTCGGGCATTCTGGTGCTGACGGGCTTTTTGGGCTTGGTTTGGTTGGGCCATTCCCCCAGCTTCGATCTGGCTGACGCGAGGGCCAATGCTCTGCCTGCGGGCCTGCAAATCCTGCTGCTGAGCAGTATTCTGCTCGGGTTTGGCATTAAGACTCCGGTTGTGCCCCTGCACACTTGGCTTCCAGATGCCCACGTCGAAGCATCTACCCCTATTTCCGTGTTGCTGGCAGGTGTGTTACTCAAGTTGGGCACCTACGGTCTGCTGCGCTTTGGCGTGCAGCTCTTTCCCGATGTCTGGCCTGCAATCGCTCCCTGGCTGGCCTGGATTGCTGTAGTCTGTGCGCTGTACGGGGCCGTGATTGCCATCACCCAAACCGACATGAAAAAGATGGTGGCCTATAGTTCCATTGCCCATATGGGGTTCATTGTGCTGGCGGTGGCGGCGGCCAATCCCCTCAGTTTGCTGGGGGCCACGTTTCAAATGGTTAGCCACGGACTGATATCGGCGCTGCTGTTTTTATTGGTCGGGGTGGTCTATGCCAAAACGGGCACGCGCGATTTGCGAGTGTTGCAGGGCTTGCTCAATCCCAAGCGGGGGTTGCCAGTGATGGGCAGCCTGATGATTTTGGCGGCGATGGCCAGCAGCGGCATTCCGGGTATGTCGGGCTTTATTGCAGAATTTATTGTGTTTCGCGGCAGCTTGCCAGCGTTTACCCTGCAGACGTTGCTCTCGATGTTGGGCACCGGCTTGACGGCAGTCTACTTTTTGATTCTGCTCAATCGCGCCTTTTTCGGACGGCTGTCCCAGCAAGCATTGCGCATTCCCAGTGTGCTCTGGCGCGATCGCATTCCCCCCTTGATTTTGGCGGTTCTGATTGTCATTTTGGGCCTACAGCCCAATTGGGTGGCCCATTGCATTGAAGCCACGACCACGGCCATGACGCCTCCAAAGGCGATCGCCACTGCCCCTCCATTCGAGCCAGCCAACTTGGTCCTACTCAATCCCTCCCCCTCTCCCACATCTTTTGACTAGATGGCGATCGCCGTGCAAAAAACTGTCCCCCACTCTTCCTCCGAACCTCTGTCCGAGTACATCGATCGGCTTTTAGCTGGCGGCGTCTTGCTGCCGGAATCACCCACCAACCTATTGGAAGTGGTGGGGGCACTGGCCAGCTACGGCATTGTATTGGATGCCTATTCCATCAACTTGAATTACATCGCCGAGCATACCTTTCTCGATTGGTTCCCCTTCTTCAAATATTTCAATGGGGAGATGAATGTTCGGAAGCTGCTGCGGCACTGGCGACACGATCGCATTAACTACGAATATGCCGAATACTGCATGCGCGCGATGTTGTGGCATCGAGGGGGCGGTCTGGATGCTTACCTCGATTCGCCTGAGTTTCTAGAACGGGCTAAAGCGGCGATCGCCGCCCGCAGCCGCACCAATCCTCTCATGGTCGTATTGAACCGCCTGTTTCCCCAATATTTGCCCGAGCAGGTGCGCATGTTGTCCTACTACAGCGGCTTGGGGCAATTCTGGCGGGTGATGAGCGATATTTTTATGGATTTATCGGATCGGTACGATCGCGGCGAACTCAGCTCCATCGGCCAACTCACCGATCTGATTCAGGCCGGAATTGTCGCCGCTGCCGGCCGCCCGATCGCCTACTCAGTCGTCTTGGGGGGCAAAACCTGCGACATTATCCCAAAATCCGTCGGTTTGACGTTTCTGCCCGACACCGCTATCCCCTATGTGGAAAGCATCTTTTTCCGGGGTACCCCCTTCTTCGGCATCGTGTCTTACAATGCCCAGGCCCATCAGATTCCTGCCGAACAGGGGGACTTTGCCTACGGTGCCCTCTACGCCGATCCCCTTCCCCTCGGCGGTGCTGGCATCCCCCCTACCCTGTTGATGCGGGATATGGAACGACATTTGCCGGACTATTTGCACGAGTTTTACCGGATGAGCTGTCGGGGGGAGGACGACCTGCACGTTCAGGTGGGGCAGAGCTTTCAGAAGTCGATGTTTTGCGTGACGACGGCAGCGATTCGGGGTTTGGCTCCCCATGCCTTAGACACGAGCGATCCTGCCGAGCGAGCGGCGAATCGAGCTTATTTGGCAGGCTGGATGAAACGCTTGCAGACTTCCCAACTGATATCGGTGAACCAAGCCGTCACGAATGCCAGTTGTACGCTGTATCCGGCGGAGGAGTTGTCGGGGGGCTAGCGATCCGGGCTGGCGATGGAGGCTGCAATGGCGATCGCCGCCGAGCTCCCTGCGATCGTCACAATTCATTTTCATCGGTTCCCGTTGGGTGCGGCTTCCGGTAAAGTTTGGGATGGATCGACCGGGTTTTGTTTTGCCGTTTGCATGGGGGGTATCGCTGTGGAATGGCGATCGCTGTCAAATCATTGGGTGCTGCAGCCAGATTGCCCCAAGGCGGTGATTCATTTTTTGGGGGGAGCGTTCATCGGTAATGCGCCCCAGGTGGGTTACGATGCCCTGCTGTCTGCCCTTGCCTCTGACGGATATTTGGTGGTGGCAACCCAGTTCGAGACCAATCCCAATCACTGGCAAATTACCCGCGATATTTTCAACAGTCTGCCCGACGTTCTGAGTCAATTGCAGGCAACTGTGCTGCCGCGCTTCGGTATCGGTCACAGTCTGGGGGGGAAGCTGCACGTTTTAGGCAGTTGTTACGAGGCATCTGCAGCTGCTTATCCCCTGTCCCCTCGCGACGGCAATATTTTGATGGCCTATTGCAATGCCAGTTTGCGCCTCGACCCATTGCCGAGTTGGCTGCCGGTAGAGTTCAACCCGTCGCCAGTGGAGACAGAACGGGCGATCGCCAGCCATTACGACATCTCCCGCACGCTGCTGGTGAAATTCGTAGGGGACGAGATCGACACCATTAGCGCGCTGCACGACCAACTGGTGGCGAAGTTTCGCAGGGCGATCGACTATCGCTGCCTGCCGGGAGATCACGGCACCTGTGCGGGGGGTCGCTATCCGTTTTCGGCCAACAACGAGTTTTCGCCGTTAGACGCGATCGGGCAGTTTGTCTATCAGCGAGCAAGCGGCGATCGCGAACGGTTGTTCGGAGTGTTGCGACCGTGGTTGAAGCGGCAATTGGCGGTGCTGGCTTTAGAGATAGAAAGTGTTTGAGCAAGATACAGCTAGTCCAAATCTAACGTTTCGAGCCGATAGGTCTGGGAGCCGAGATCGAACTTTAAACCCTCGATAACTTCGCCAGAGCGACCCGTTAAAACCCGCTTCCAAAAGGATTGAATCACTCCATTAGAGCGAGTATCCCGCAAGAGATTGTGAGTGTCTCCAACTCCCAGCCCATCGGAAAAATCGACATAGATGGGCTCGTTGCCCCGTCTCCTTCGCAACCGTTGACCTAAGCGGGTGGGATTGATGATGTCAGACTTTCGCAAAATTCGATCGTCATTATTGAGCGTGACGTACGTGCGCATGCCTGCGGCCTTATCGATCCATTCAGCATGCGATCGACTATCGACATCTGCCTGGTGAAAGATGACATTATCAAAAATGCTAGTTTCTCCCTCATTCAGTGGAGATCGCAGTAGACTCTCCGCCAGAAAATTTCCTAAACTATGAAATAACAAGTTCAGTCTGACCGGACAGCGAACTCTATCTGACTCGGATTGTCCGCCAATATACATATCGAGCAGTTCGAACACTCTATCGAGGGCTGTATCTGATGCCCGAGCAGCACGTCTAGCCGAGCGATATTCATTCAGTATGAACCCCCCTTGGTTGGACGGCCAAGCAAATGCCAATACATTTACTTCATAGTTTGTTTCTAGATCGAGACTCCAGTCCAATATATCTCTGAAGCTCTGATTAAAACCATGAATGAAGACCACCCAATGGGGCGATATATTTTTCTCTCTTGTCTCTTGTACTATCTGGTTGAATAACTGTTCGCTAGGTTTTGGATCGGCATCAGTTTCGAGTTTTAGATCGACAAACCAGCGCCGACCTACTGTCTCAAAGCGCGCGGTTGCGAGTCTCAGCTCATTAACACCTTTAGGGTTGATGAGGTCTCCAAAAACATTTTCATTATTAAGGTTTTCGTTAACTTCACGATTGGATACGACTACAATCATTAAAATTACTCCGATTGACTGACAAAACCTGTAGAGGAGGAGAAACCTACCAGAAAATGACTGGAAGCCTTATCCTGTCAAGTGTACAGGTAAAACAGAATAGAAACGGAATGTGTATTCCGTTTCTATGAAGATCTGTATCGCTTTTAGAGTCAGTCGAAACTGTCAGATGTCGTTTTAGAGATCGAGTTCTCGGAATCTTAGAACGTGTCTGAAAAGTCTCAAGCCAGCCTACGAAGCATGAGATTGACCATAGCAGCGTAAAGCATCGTCTCACTCGTAGTGGGCAAATATTCGTAGTCCTTGCTCAAGCGACGGTATCGACCAAACCAGGCAAAGGTGCGCTCAACCACCCATCGCCGAGGTAAAAGCTGGAACCCTTTTTGCTCAGCAGGCCGTTGTACGACTTCAATAGTCCAGCCAAACGCTTGCTCAACCCAAGCCACAAAAGATTTGCCACCAAAGGTTTTATCGGTCCAAATCAATTGCAAGCAACTCCACATACTGGCAAACCAAATCCCCAGCAAGGTGAGGCCGTCATGGTCGGAGCGTCGGGCACTGTGGACCTTGGCACCCAGCAGTAGACCCATCGTATCAACCAGGATAGTGCGCTTGCGACCTTTAACTTTTTTGCCTCCATCAAAGCCTGTTTCTTGAGCGGCACCAGCTGTTTTGACCGATTGGGAATCCAGGCAGGCTGCCGAGGGAGAAGGATTGCGCCCCACCGTTTCTCTCAGTTGCTGGCGCAGAGCATGGTTGAGAGCTTCCCAGGTGCCATCGGCTTCCCACTGACGGAAGTAATGGTAGACCGTTTGCCAAGCGGGGAAGTCGTGGGGCAGCAGACGCCAGGCACATCCGGCTCTCAACAGATAGAAGATGGCATTGACCACTTCGAAAACGTTGACGCTGCGGGGACGACCGCCTGGCTTAGCTGGCGGTAATAGCGGAGCTAGAAGCTCGCACTGGGCAGGGGTTAGATCGGTGTCGTAGGATTGGCGTGTCATTGGTTGGGAGGCTCTAACTCAGCCTCTCAACTTTATCTGCTGACCTTTTCAGACACGCTCTTACGTTTCTACACCAGCGGTTTCTTCGACAACTGCTCCATTGCGTCGTTGCCATGCGGTCCGTCCCCATTGGGTGAGGATGTGGGAGAGGAGGCCGAGAGGACCGGCAAACAGGCAGAGGGCAATGGAGTGTATCGTCCAAGTGCCCGTGCGCTGACCTTCTAGGTACACCCACCGACCGACGAATAAATCCATCACGACAAAGTGAACCCAGCCGGTGGCGGCTGCGCGTTCGTCTGCGAAGAACTGAGCGATCGTCGTGACATTGGGATTGGCCAATGCTTTGGCGCTCTCGGGGGTAATGCTGCCGACGAGTAAGTACAGGTAGAGTCCTGCCAGCGCAACAAAGGGGAGATACGATCCCATGATTTTACGGGTGATTTTCCAGTTGGGTAGAAAAATCATCAATGTCCAGAAGGGTAGGACGAATAGGTTGGAGGCATCGAATAGTTGAGAAATTGAGATTTCGGGCCAAGGCATGGGGTAGCGCTCCGGTTGAGTCGAGATATAGTAGGCTCATATCAAGATAACAAATTGTTACGGAATTGAAGGAATATCTTGCTTAGAAGGTGATTAACTCATAGATACAGCAATTTGCTACTCGGCAGTATCGCGATTCTTTCTAGATTGAGAACAGTGGGTGCTTGCAACCCGAACAGTTTCATATCGGGAGATATTGAGAAATGGTTCAAACAATCTCAGCAAATGAGGTCACGTTATGCGAACCCAAACAAGCTTTTGGGACCACAGCAAACGCAAGATCCAACCTTTTTCCCAGAACGATCTGAACGTCATACTGCTTTGAGTGGAGTAGAGCAGCTTCTGTTAGATCGAGTGAAGTCTAACTTTGTGGAACTGATGGAAGATCCTAGATTCGATGAATCCATTCGTCCTGGCAATCAGGTGATTGAGAGGTTAGTATGACAAGTGATACATATCACACACACTCATGCTGAAAGTCCGACTCGACGATGAAACTGAGAAATATTTGGCTGATTCGATCGCTAGCGAAAAAACAGATAAGAGTGAGTCGATCCGCAGACTGATTCGAGAACGCTGGCTCGCACATCAATCGGGGCGGACAGTTGTTGAACGCTTAGGTGGACATCCTAAGCATCTGCTTGAAGATTCCCCTGCCAATCTCTCCGACCGCTCTGTACGGAAACAAGCTATTTCACGCCACTTACAGGAGCGCCATTCTCTGTGACCTACTATCCCGTACTGTTAGTTGATAGTGGGCCATTGGTAGCTTATTACAGCCGTAATGATAAATATCGCGCTCGTGTATGTCGTTTTTTTGAGAACTGTACAAGCCGGATCGTTACAACTTTCAGTTGCATCACTGAGGTAATGTGGCTACTGGGGATTTAGCTGGCAAGTACAAAATCAATTACTGCTGGCTGTGGCTCAGCAAGTGTTTGAAGTGGTTCCCCTATTGCCCCAAGATTTTACTCGAATCGCTGAACTCAACTTTACGAGTATGTGCCGCCGCGTCCGTTGGAGGAGATCGAGCGGGAGATTAGGGAGTTAGGGGATGAGATTCGCGGCAGGTTAGACGCAGTTTTGTAGGGAGATGTCGAGCAATGGTGCAAACAATCTCGGCAAATGAAGTCACGTTACGCGAACTCAAACAAGCTTTTGGGTTACAGCAGACGCAAGATCCAACCTTTTTCCCAGAGTGGTCTGAAGGTCATGCTGCTCTGAGTGAGGCAGAACGGCTTTTGTTAGATCGCGTGAAATCGAACTTTGTGGAATTGATGGAAGATCCGCCGATGCTGGAAAACAGCGTCAAGATGGTGGTGTTCGCGCCTTTGTTGGATCTGGCTGGCTTTTATCGCAAGCCATTTCGGATTGAGACGGAGGCTAGTGTGGATGTGGAGATGGAGGATGAGGGGTTGGTTATTCGGGGGCGAATTGATGTGTTGGTGTTGAAGAATCGTTTGTGGTTGTTGGCGATCGAATCGAAGCGGAGCGATTTTGCGGTGACGCGGGCGATTCCTCAAGCGCTGGCTTACATGCTGGGAAATCCAGAGATGGATCGACCTACGTTTGGCGCGATCGCGAATGGTAATGAGTTTCTGTTTTTGAAAGCAACTCGCCAACCCACGGCTAAATATGCAAATTCTAGGTTATTTTCCCTGCTGAATCCGAATAATGAGCTCTATTCGGTGTTGCAAATCCTGAAATGTTTGGGAAGGGAGATTGTGACTGTCGATTGTTAATGCGTGCGTAGAATCTGCGAAGAAAACTGGTTGATTGCTATCAGCAGGAATTGAAAGATGGTTCAGACTATTCCTATCGAGAAAATAACGCTGTATGACTTGGAGGAAACTTTTGATTTACAGCTTGCTGGCGAGCCTACTTTTTTTTCGAGAGTGGCAGGAGGATTTGCCTCAACTGACGATTGCCGAACGAGAGCGATTGCAACGCGTACAAGCAGCTTACGCGAACTTAGAACGGCGATCGCTGTTAGAAAATACGATGAAGCTGGCGGTTGTGGCTCCATTGCTGGACTTGGCGGGTCTTTTCTTGCCGCCTTTTTATGTCGATACGGAAACAACAGTTGAAATTGTGGCAGAAGAGGCGGGGGTGAAGCTGCGCGGACGGATAGATGTGCTGGTGCTTGTCAAACAGATTTGGGTACTGATGATTGAGTCGAAGCGATCGCAGTTTTCGCTGCAGGTGGGGATTCCTCAAGCTCTGTCGTATATGCTGGCATCACCTCAACAAGATAAGCCATTGTTTGGTTGGGTGATTAATGGTAGTAATTTTGTGTTTCTGAAATTACTCGTGCAGGATAGACCGCGATATGCCAAATCGAAGGAGTTTATTTTAGGGCAAGATAATGGCTTGGGATTGACGCTTCAGATCTTGAAGAAGTTAGGTGCGATCGCTGTAGGAAAAAAGATTGCCAAATAATAGAATCAATGTATATCCGTCAATACTTTTTTTGTTAAGTCAATTGCTCCAGGATTCAAACACATGAAAATTCCTAAGAATGAGTTTCACGTAGTTCTGGAGGAAGTAGTTAGATGAATATACTTGCATCCAACGATTTCAGTGCTTGGTAGAATTTTCCCGAAGGCTGGCAGCAGGTTCGTCTAAAATTTGTCGCAAGATTTATCTATGGAGATTCATCGATCTCATCTCAACGCGAAGAAGGTGATATTCCAGTATTTGGTTCAAATGGAACAGTTGGTCGCCACAAACTTAGTAATACACTTGCCCCCTCAATCGTTGTTGGCAGGAAAGGCTCATTTGGAAAAGTAATTTATTCCAAAAATTGTGGATTTGTTATTGATACAGCTTATTTGATTGACTCCAGATGCACAAAAGAAAATTTACGTTGACTTTGTTATGCCTTACAAACTCTTGGGCTAGATGAAATTCCACAAGATACTGGTGTCCCTGGTCTTTCACGCGAGAAAGCTTATGAGTGTTATCTATTGTTTGCCCCAATTCATATTCAAAAAGCGATCGCCTGCTTTCTAGATCGCAAAACTGCTGCGATCGACAATCTTATCGCCAAAATTATAGATGACCCAGAGTTTGGGGATGTCGTTAGAGATTGGATGCTCCAGAAGGTCTACAAGCGCTTGACAGAGGCAACCCCAGTCTCCTAATTAAATCTCGTCCATGTTGAGACTTGGAGTTTTTAGGCATTGCACTCAGCCCCCTAAATCCCCCACCAGTGGGGGACTTCCGAGAGGCTATTGACTTCGTTCTGCAACTGTTAATCTCTGCGATCGGAGATCGCTTTCCCAGTCTCTCAATTCCAACTGGCACTGCTCTCTTCCAAGATACAAGGGGGCCAATGCAGCGAATGACAGCGCTAGTAGGAAGAACTCAAACCTACGGGTTTTAAACTAGACTCGGTTTAGGATGAAGGTCGAGGTAACACTGGGTTTCTTAAACTGAAGTCACTAGCGATGGCGCGATCGCCTAGGTTCCAAACCAACAAACCCTCGCCACGACCGCGTTACCATCAGATTGAGAGCAGTTTGCACCCGAGGCACTCCCCATGACTGTCCGCAGTGGCACCCGCGACTGGCCCAAAATTCTCAAACAATTTGAAGCAGCAACCAGCACTAAACAGGTCATTGCCCGCAAAGAAGAACTGCTGGTGTACGAATGCGACGGCTTAACCAGCTATCGCCAACGACCCGCCGCCGTCGTGCTGCCCAGAACGACTGCAGAAGTAGCAGCCGTCGTCAAAGTGTGCGATCGCCACAACGTCCCCTTCGTCGCTCGCGGTTCCGGCACCGGTCTCTCGGGGGGAGCACTCCCTGTCGAAGACAGCGTCCTCATTTGCACGGCCTGGATGCGCCAAATTCTCGAGATCGATTTGGACAACCAGCGAATCGTCGTCCAACCGGGAACAATTAATAATTGGGTTACCCAAGCCGTCAGCGGCGATGGCTTTTATTACGCCCCCGATCCCTCCAGCCAAAGTATCTGCTCCATCGGCGGCAATGTTGCCGAAAACTCCGGTGGAGTTCACTGCCTCAAATACGGCGTCACCACCAACCACGTCTTGGGCCTCAAACTGGTGTTGCCCAACGGCGACATCGTGGATGTGGGCGGCAGTGTGGCAGAAATGCCCGGTTACGACCTGACCGGACTGTTTGTCGGCTCTGAAGGTACGTTGGGCATCGCCACCGAAATTACGCTGCGCATTCTCAAGCAACCAGAATCTGTGCGCGTGCTATTGGCCGATTTTAATAGCGTCGAAGCGGCTGGGGCCACTGTATCGGACATCACAAGCGCGGGCATTATTCCTGGCGGCATGGAGATGATGGATAACTTCAGCATCAATGCGGTGGAAGATGTGGTGAAGACGGACTGCTATCCCCGCGATGCTGCTGCTATCTTGCTGGTGGAACTGGATGGTTTGGCGGTGGAGGTGGAGGCGAATAGCGATCGCGTGGTTGCCATTTGTCGTAAAAATGGAGCTCGCAGCACGATCTCTGCCACCGACCCGGAAGAGCGGCTGCGGTTGTGGAAGGGTCGCAAGGCGGCGTTTGCGGCGATGGGAAAACTGAGTCCCGACTATTACGTGCAAGATGGCGTCATCCCCCGCACAAAGCTGTCGCAAGTATTGCGGGAAATCGAGGCCCTGAGCCAAAAGTACGGCTATCCGGTCGCCAATGTCTTCCACGCTGGAGATGGCAATCTACACCCACTGATTCTCTATAACAATGCCGAACCCGGAGCGCTGGCAACGGTGGAGGAGTTGGGGGGCGATATTCTCAAGCTGTGCGTTGCCATTGGAGGCAGCATTTCTGGAGAACACGGGATCGGGGCTGATAAGCGCTGCTATATGCCCGAGATGTTTAGTCCTGCCGATCTCGAAACAATGCAATGGGTACGCAGTGCCTTCAATCCGAAGGGGTTAGCCAATCCCGAGAAGATCTTTCCGACACCGCGCACCTGCGGGGAAAGTGCAAAGGCTTATAAGGTTGAGAATCTGCAAGTTGGCGGGATGGAATTGTTTTAGGGGCGATCGCGTTTTCTAACCGGGATTGCTGGTTTGGGAATTCATCTCTCAAGCTAGCTCGAAGTCATGTTGAGTGACCGAGCGAGGGCTTTGGACGCCGTTACTACTGAATTGGCAGAGTATAATTTGAGATGAAAATTCACCGGCAGGCTGAATCATTGGGCAAGCAATCGAACTATACAGGCATGAGGGGCGCGCTATGTGCAATTGGAATTGTGGGGCTCGGATTGTTTCCGCCAGCGGGGTTCGCTATTCCAGCCAATCCACGGGCGATCGACAAGACAGAGCTCAGCGTTTTGCCAACCCTATTTCCCCGTCAAACAGTTTTAGGCGAACACGCCTTCCGGGTTGACTTACCTCAGTGCGGTACCTGTCTCTTCGTTCCAATCCAAGATCTGCAAGGCCGTCCCGAAATCTCGCTACATTTAGTTAAAGAGGGCCAAATCACCTACACTTTGGCCCAATCTGAAGCCGATCGCACCTGGGCAGCTTGGGAGGTGCTGGCGGTAGCCTTTACCGATTTGGATGCGGATGGTGACGACGACATCATGTTGCTGGCTGAATACATGACTGGCATTGGCCCGCAGGGGGCAGTACCGTTTCCAGCAATGTCAATTTATTACAGTCGAAAGCGAGGGTTCGAACTCGACCCTGCCCTCAGCCAAACCTTGACAGATCGGCGCGTGGAAACCATCGGAGAGGCGATTGAATTCATTCGCAATGACCTAAGGCAATTGCCCTAACTCTCCTTGCTGGAAGTCTATCAGAGGTTGAAGATATTTGGGGTAACTGACGAGACTCGCACTCGCTAATGCCGAAGTGATGGACAATGTCTTTAACCGAGTAGCCTTGCTGACGTAAAGCATGGATTTCTCAACAGTCAGCGTTGGAGTTCAGCAACAGAGCTAGTCCGAGCTGCTGTTATCAGGCAAGATTTCCGAGAACCTCATATTTGCTTTGCACTAAACCATTTCTAAACTGACGCGTTTCGAGATGGCGCAATCTGACATCGCGAGGAAGCGGTCCAAAAAGCGGAATTCCAGTGCCTATCAGGATCGGAATCTTTGTAATGATGAATTGCTGAATCAAGCCTTCGCTAAGAAATCTTTGAATCGTCTTGCCACCGTTGACAATTGCATCTACAGAATCTATGAATTCCCGATACCCATAGTCCTCTCCACCCTGCGCATCTCCACCATTGGGCAGCCAGTCAACACTGCCATTTTGCCGTGCGATGAAGCCATCAACACTTGTTGCAATATACACAGTAGCTTTCATCTCTGCCTCAATGTCGTAGCCTATGTGCCATTTCAGGGGCGAGTAATAAAAACTACGAGAGAATCATACTCATCGTGAGGACCGATCCAAATCCAGTAATAGTCGTCACCTTTCTTTAAAGCCAGTGCTCGATAATTGCGAGTAATACGAGCAGACCAGAGATTTCTGCCGACCTTTTTAAAGTGTAGCGATGGATGCGATGGATTCTGCTGCCAGAGCTGATAGGTTTTTCGAGCCTGCGTCTTTGTATACTGAGGTAATGCTCCATAAGTCTTCCAGAAGCTAGGTGTTGTGAAGGACTTCATCTAGATCTCTCACTAGACTGGCCGAAATGTCTGCCTCCGCGCGAGCAATGAGGTTATCCAGCTTTCCTGCAGACAAATCAGCCTCCATCTGACGATCCCATATCTCGTCCAGACGTGCTTGTAACCATACCGCCAGTTGGCGGACATCACTTTCTGGTAACTGCTCGATCGCTGCTTCGATTTCTAGAAGGGTTGCCATCGGGATGTTTGCATCTTTAGGACTACTCTAATGCTATCCCGCGCTCGCCCTACGTATAGACCTCATTCAGACGATCCACATTGAGGCCATCCCAAAAAACGGCGATCGCCTCCAGAATCTCTCGACCCCCTTGGAAAAACCTGGCGCGATCGAAAGTCGGGCTAAAATAGGCTGCTTCCAATTCCTCCAGTGTGTGTCCGGCGTGCTGCGCTTCGACTCGATTGTGCCAGCTAAAGAAAGCCAAAGGCAATTGAGGGTGGCGCGTTAACTTAATGTGCAATAGGCCGTCTTCCAGCTCTTGCCAAAACCCAGCCGCCGCCCAATTTTCCACCGCAAAGCTGGCCCCTTGGGCAATCTGCGGGTCTTCGCTGCCGTAGAGGCGGATGAGCTCGTCGCAAAAGTGCAGAGTGGTCGACCGAGCGTGCTTGCGCTGGCCAATCTCCTCAAACTTCAGGCCCAACTCCTTCGCCACCTCCAACAACCACTCGAAGTGAGCCGCTCGAAAGCGGCAAATCCCCCCATCCACTGTCCCTTCAGTGCTGACCAGTTCGGGATCGCCCTCCAAATCTTTTTCCACCTCCGTCATGGCAACGCGATCGCCTTTTGATTTACCCAATTTTCGGTAAATCACCCCCAGCTCGTTCAGCAAAATCTCTCGACTGGCCCGCGATTGCTGCAGACTGGGAGCATTAATGGTCTTCTCCAGCGCAGCCACCAGAAACTGGTTAGAAAAGACCGAAAACTGTCGGATAAAGTGGCGCAGTTCTGCATCGGTTGCCGTCCCCTCTCGGAACCAATGAGTGTAGGCGTTATGGGTGATGATGCGATGCTGCAGCAGTTTGAGTTCGACCTCCAACAAAAAGGCACGAAAGTCATCCACTTGCAATTGAGTGAGTTCCCCTCGGCGACAGCGTTCCCAAACGCGAGGGGATACAGCCAGTCGAGTAGGGGCAGAAATAAGACCTTGCGTCACGATCGCGTTCCTCCAGTGAGTGCAGTGGTCCAGCTATAGGGATAGTCTTTGTCTTCGAATTCAGCGGCGATCGCCGTCAGTTTCAGCGGTCGAAAGCTGTCGATCATGACCGCCAGTTCGTCCGTTCGGTCTTTTCCAATCGACCCCTCGTAGGTGCCCGGATGCGGACCGTGGGGGATGCCGCCGGGGTGGAAGGTCATGGAGGCCCGTTCGATGCCTTTGCGAGACATAAATTCTCCCTCCACGTAGTAAAGCACTTCGTCTGAATCGACATTGGAATGGTGGTAGGGGGCTGGAATGGCCTGGGGATGGTAGTCGAACAGGCGCGGCACGAACGAGCAAACCACAAAGCCCGGACCGGCAAAAGTTTGGTGGACTGGCGGTGGCTGGTGAACTCGGCCCGTAATGGGTTCGAAGTCTTCAATATTGAAGGCAAACGGCCAGAGATGCCCGTCCCAACCGATCGCGTCTAAAGGATGGTGGCGGTAAAGATATCGCGTCGTACATCCTCTGGCTTTGACCCGCACCTCGAACTCTCCGGCTTCGTCGTGGGCGACCAACTCCTCTGGCGGGCGGATATCTCGCTCGCAGTAGGGGGCCTGTTCGAGAAACTGGCCCTCAGAATTGAGGTAGCGCTCTGGCGGTTGGATGTGCCCGTTGGCTTCTAGCACCAGCATGCGCTGCTCGATGCCTGCATCGGGCAGGATGCGCCACAAGACCCCCGTCGGAATCACGACATAATCCCCCGCACGATAGCGAAGGGTGCCGAACTGACTTTCTAGAACGCCGCTGCCATTGTGGATGAAGATCGCCTCGTCGCCGCAGGCATAGCGGTACCAATAGGGCATGGGTTGCGTCGGACAAGCCACCGAGATGGCAACATTCTCGTTATCCATCAGTAAGGTTCGAGCGGCGATCGCATCTCCCCCCCGAGCCACTTTCCCAGTCCTCAAGTGGCGGGGACGCAAGGGAGCGGTTGCTTCGTAGGCGATCGCTTTGGGGGGTTCCATCACAATTGCGTGCAACTGGGTGGGCGGGTGCAGGTGGTAGAGTAGCGATTTCGCCCCCGAGAAGCCGTGGGTGCCGATCAGCTCTTCGTGGTAGAGAGAACCGTCTGGCTGGCGAAATTGGGTGTGGCGCTTGTGGGGCACTTGCCCCAACTGGTAGTAGTACATGGCTGCACCTTGCAGCTAGACGATCGCACTAGAGATTTCCCCGGCGTGCTTGCTCGCGCTCGATCGCTTCAAACAACGCTTTGAAGTTGCCTTCGCCAAACCCCTGCGCGCCGTGCCGTTCGATCGCTTCGAAAAACAACGTCGGTCGGTCTTCTACAGGCTGGGTGAAAATCTGCAGCAGGTAGCCGCCTTTATCGCGGTCTGCTAGAATGCCCAGCTCTGCCAACTTCTCGATCGGCTCGTCAATCGGGCCAACCCGTGCCTGCAAATCTTCGTAGTAGGCGGGCGGGATATCCAGAAACTTTATGCCAGAGTTGCGCAAGTGGGAAACGGTGGCGATGATGTCGCCTGTGGCACAGGCAACGTGTTGAATGCCGGGACCGTTGTTGTAATCCAAATACTCTTGAATTTGAGACTTGTGCAGTCCTGCTGCGGGTTCGTTAATAGGCAACTTGATCCGGCCCGACCGATCCTGCATCACCTTAGACCGCAGCGCCGAGTATTCCGTCGAGATGGTTTGTTCGTCGAAATGCACCAACAGCTCGAAGCCCAAGCTGTCGGCCAAGAATTGTGCCCATCGATCCATTGCGCCCACCTCGACATTTCCGACGACGTGGTCGATGTGGGTAAAGCCGACACCATTGTTATTAGACCTCTGTCGAGGCTGAAAGTGGGGCGCAAAGACTCCCCTGTATTGGGTGCGATCGACAAACTTCAGCACAACGTCCCCATAGGCGCGGATGGCAGCGTAATGTAGGGTTCCCCCTGCATCCGACTCAGCAGTGGGCGGAATAGCTCCCACTGCCCCTCGGCCGATCGCCTGTTGGTAGGCTCGCTCTGCATCCGGCACCGCTAGGGCCATGACGGCGATGCCATCGCCGTGGGCTAGCACGCTGCGTGCAATCGGATGGTCCGAGCTGAGGGCCGTTGTCAGGACGAAGCGGATTTTTCCCTGCTCCATGACGTAGGAAGACACTTTGCGATCGCCCGTTTCCAGCCCTCTATAAGCCGTATTGACAAACCCAAAGCCTGTCGAATAATAGAGCGCCGCCTGTCGGGCATTCCCCACATAAAATTCGAGATGGTCAAATCCGAGCATGGGGCAAAAGTCGTGCATGGAAAACCTCCTCTCCCTCAGCTTTGCGAGCTGTCAGGACGTGTTGCGGAGCGTTCCGAGTTCGTCAAAAACACTTCGCACGCAAGAATACTGTAGGACTCCGAGCCTTAAGGGGAAAATGGCGATCGCAAACTAATAAGCCCTTTATCCGATTCTAAATTTTCTGTCATGCATCGACAAGCATTGAAGCTTAACCGATAAGCTTGGTATAGAATCATTAATTAACTCGCACACTTAACAAATTGCTACCGAGTCGTGCCCTTAGGGAGGCGAGGTGCCCGAGAACGCTGTTCAACTTTCACCGACGCTGAGAAACTCAGAGTTCCTCAGGCAGCTAGACCGTAAGGACCGACAGATCCTTCATTTGCTGCAGGAGAGCGGTCGGCTGAGTCGTGCTGAATTGGCTCGTCAGGTCAATCTTTCCGCTCCTGGCTTGCAGAAACGCTTGAACAAGCTAGAGGGCAATGGTTGCATCGATCGCTACGTTGCCCTCGTCAATCGCGAGGCGTTGGGGCTGGATGTGTTGTGTTTTGCCCAGGTGACTCTGGCTCGCCACCAACCGCAATGCGTAGCTCAGTTTTGCGATCGCGTTCGGGAGCTGCCTGAAGTTTTAGAGTGCCACCACCTCAGCGGCGAATTCGATTACCTGTTGAAAGTGGTGGTGGCCAATCACCGGCATCTGGCCCAATTCTTGTCTGTACAGATCGCCCAAATTCCAGGCGTGGACCGAATTCGCACCAGCATCGTCCTCGACGAAATCAAAGTATCCACCTCTTTGCCATTGGACTCGATCTGAGGAGTGACCAGGCGCATTTGGGAGGCAAGAGCGCCAATGCTTGCATCCGTCAAGACACTGCTATCGTCTGTTGTGGACTATGCCGGACTGTTTCCACCCGCTCAGCTCGACCTGCAGCAGGCAATGGACAACTACGCTCGATATCGCAGATCGGAGCATTGCTGGATGTTGGGTCGGTTTGTGTTGCCAATCTCTCGGTTGCAGGACTTTGAAGACCGTTTGTCTGCCTTGGGGAAAATCGGTCCGATCGCGCTCAGTGGAATTGTCTCTAAAGATTGGGAGCTAGACCTAGAACGAATTCAGTCGGGCGATCGCCGCGATCGATGGGGCCTCGCCGCGCTAGAGTTTCCTCCCCTGCTCAAACCCGCAGACATACAAAGTATGCTGCCTCGCTTGCCGAAGGGCATTGAGGCATTCTTCGAAATTCCCTGCAGCGATAACCTAGATGCCTACATATCTGTATTGCAAGGGTCTGTATTGCAAGGGACCGGTGCGGCAGCCAAACTGCGGCTGGGGGGGGTGAACCGCGAAGCATTTCCAAGTGCGAAACAGGTCTGTCAGGTTGTGCTCGCCTGCGCCGCAGCCGGAGTGCCGTTCAAGGCTACTGCCGGACTCCACCATCCCTTGCCAGCCCAGCATGCTTTGCCCGACGGCAGTTTGGTCGCCATGCACGGCTTCCTCAATCTTGCCATCTCGGCAGCACTGGCTTGCGGGCACGAGGTCACCGCAGCAGAAGCGCGAGCCATCTTGCACGAAGTCTCCATCGATCGCTTCCACTTCTCGAACGAGTGGCTGAGCTGGGGCGATCGCCCTCTCGCCCTCTCGCAAGTGGGAGAGGCCCGCCAGCGATTGTTCCGGTCCTTCGGCTCCTGCTCGTTTGAAGAACCAGTTGAAGACCTTAAGGAGCTGAAACTATTATGAACCGTCCGCTCGATCGCACCCACGATCCAAACCTGCGCAGTTGGGTGACCTCGGCCAATCAGCCCGACACCAATTTCCCCATTCAGAACTTGCCGTTTGGGGTTTTTCACAGGCGTAGGAGCGCTGAACCCTCGCGGATTGGGGTGGCGATCGGCGACTCCATTCTGGACTTGGCTGCTTGTGGGAAGGTGGGGCTGCTTGAGGGGTTGCCCGAGCCATTGCAGGCTGCTTGTGTCGCACCGACGTTGAATCCTTTGATGGCGTTGGGGAGTTGGGCCTCGTCAGCTTTGCGCGATCGACTGAGCGAGCTGCTGCGCTGGGACGAACGGCAGTCTCCTCCAGAAGCGAACATTCTCGTGGCGATCGCTGAAGCGGAACTGTTACTGCCCGCCCACATCGGCGACTACACAGACTTCTACGCCTCCATTTTCCACGCCACAAACGTTGGCAAACTCTTCCGCCCCGACAATCCACTCCTGCCCAATTACAAACACATGCCGATCGCCTATCACGGGCGAGCCTCCTCCATTGTCCCCAGCGGCAGACCCGTCAAGCGCCCCCAGGGCCAGCGGAAACCTCCCGACGATCCCGCGCCTAGTTTCGCACCGTCTCAACTGTTGGACTTCGAGATAGAAGTGGGATGTTTCATTGGGGCTGGCAACGAATTGGGAGAGGCGATCGCGATTGAGGAGGCCGAGCGACATCTCTTCGGCCTTTGCCTGCTCAATGACTGGTCGGCACGAGATATCCAAGCCTGGGAATATCGCCCCCTCGGTCCCTTTCTCGCCAAAAGCTTTGCAACGACAATCTCCCCTTGGGTGGTGACTTTAGAAGCACTGGCTCCCTTCCGCTGTCCGGCCTTTTCTCGCCCCGAGACAGATCCGCAGCCACTGCCCTACCTCTGCTCGGAAGAGAATGCCAGTTGGGGAGGGATCGAGCTCGCCGTTGAGGTGCTGCTCCGTTCGACCCAGATGCGAGCCGCAGGAATCGAAACCATACCATTGAGCCGCGCCTCATTTGCCCAGATGTATTGGACCGTCGCCCAGATGCTGACCCACCACACCAGCAACGGCTGCAATCTGCGCTCGGGGGACCTGCTCGCCAGCGGTACCATTTCCGGCGAGGCTGAAGGGACGCAAGGGTCGCTGCTGGAGATGACTCGACGGGGCGATCGGGCGATCGCGCTGCCTTCAGGCGAGCAGCGCACCTTTCTCGAAGATGGCGACGAGGTCATTTTGCGCGGATATTGCGAGAAAGAAGGCTATGCCCGCATAGGGTTTGGAGACTGCCGGGGTACGGTTGTTTAAACCTCTTATATCTACCTGAAGAATCGAAAGCAGGAATAAGACGACCTGAAGCTAAGCAGAGGTTATGTCACCTAATTACCTTGTAAGGAGGGTAGGTGAAGCGAGTCCACCTAATTAATCGGTAGGCTTTGGCCCAGGTTTCTGCCGAAGTTGAGATTAAATTGCTTGCAAAAACAATTTTCTGTGGCGATCGCAATTTATTTTCAGTTGTCTAGGCTACAGATATGCGTCATGCATAGCCACTATCGTCGGGCTCAATGGTTCGGGCAACATATCTGTCGAGCCGATCGGGATATCAACGAGGAATGTCCATGAAACGCAGGTCTTTAATTCGCACAGGAGTATTGACCGCAGGGACCGCAGCCGCACTCGCTGCCTGTGGGAGCCAGTCCACCAGTACCAGTTCTGGGCCAGCAATACAGACGGACACTGCTCCAAATATCAAGTGGCGTATGGCCTCTAGCTATACCCCGAGTTTAGACACGGTCTACGGCGGCAGTGAATTTTTTATAGAGCGGGTCAAACAGCTAACAGACGGTCGCTTTGAAATGACGTTATATGCAGCCGGAGAGATTGTGCCCGGTCTGGAGGTTTTAGATGCCGTGCAGCAAGGAACCGTCCATGCCGGACATACCAATTCCTATTACTATCGCGGCAAGAATGCAGCACTAGCCTTCGATACAGCCGTTCCATTCGGGTTTAGCTATCGCCAGCAAAATGCTTGGCTCTATGAAGGGGGCGGATTAGAACTCGTGAACGAATTACTGTCTGATTTCAACATCATTAGTTTTCCCGGTGGCAATACCGGTACCCAAATGGGGGGATGGTGGAATAAAGAAGTCAATAGTGCTGCCGACCTGCAAGGAATCAACATGCGCATCCCCGGACTGGGGGGGGTTGTGATGGAACGCCTCGGCGTGAACGTCCAAAACTTGGCGGGTGGAGAGATTTTTCAGGCTTTACAGTTGGGCACCATTGATGCGGCTGAATTTGTGGGGCCTTATGACGATGAAAAGCTAGGGTTAGACAAAGCTGCTCGCATTTATTACTATCCCGGCTGGTGGGAGCCTGCTTCTCAATATTCCTTCTACTTCAACATCGATGAATGGAATAAGTTGCCAGATACGTACCAGTACGCTCTAGAGAGTGCAGCTGCAGAAACCCACGCCAACATCATGGCTCGTTACGATGCGAGAAATCCCGGCGCGATCGCGAGCTTGCTCGATCGAGGTGTAGAGTTAAAGCGGTTCTCGAATAATCTGATGGCGGCTAGCCGTAGGGCAGCCTTTGAAGTCTATGAAGAGCTGGCTGCTGATGATGCCACTTACAACAAGGTTTATAGCGCTTGGAAGGAGTTTCGAGAAAATTCGAACCGTTGGTTTGCTGCCTCCGAGCTGGGCTACACCGACTTTGCCTTTAGCGAAGACAGCTAAACGCGATCGCGGAGCGGCCAATCAACTAGAACAATCCAAAACTATCGCTTTGGGTTGGGAGGATGAATGCAGTTTTTGCTAAAGCTATCTCGCTGGATCGATCGATTGAGCGAGGCGATGGGATGGCTCACCTTAGGACTCACGCTAGTCATGGTATTGGTTGGCTCCTATAACGCTATTGCCCGCTATCTGGGCCGATTTCTCCAAGTCAACTTGAGTTCCAACTTGTATATTGAAGCGCAGTGGTACTTGTTTAGCCTGATTTTTTTGCTGGGTGCTAGTTACGTACTCGAGCAAAATGCCCACGTACGGGTGGATATTCTCTACAATCGTTTATCTCCAAAGGGTAAAGTCTGGGTGAATTTAATAGGGTCAATCTTTCTGTTACTGCCACTTTGTTTTGTCATTCTGGGCTACTCACTGCCATCGGTGATTAATTCCTGGCAGATTTGGGAGCAATCTTCCGACCCAAGCGGGTTACCCCGCTATCCAATTAAGTCAGTCATTATTGTGGCTTTTGTGTTTTTGGCCTTGCAGGGTTGCTCGGAAATCATCAAAAACATTGCCATCCTCCTCGGCACAGAAACCCAAGAATCCGAGGTATCTCAGTGAGCGAGTGGTTGGGGATACTAATGTTTGGGGGAGCTCTGCTGCTGATTTTTTCAGGCTATCCAGTGGCCTTTTCGCTCGGAGGAGCAGGATTAATCTTCGCTTTAATTGGCGGGTTGTTGGGGGAGTTCGATTGGATTTTGCTCTCCGCACTACCCCAGCGATTGTTTGGCATCATGGGGAATTTTGTCCTGTTGGCCATTCCGTATTTCATCCTGATGGGCACTCTGCTCCAGTGCTCGGGCTTGGCTGAAGATCTGCTAGAAACCTTTGGTATTTTGTTTGGCCGTTTGCGGGGCGGGCTAGCCATTGGGGTGATTTTGGTGGGTACGTTGCTGGCGGCTGCGACTGGAGTGGTTGGGGCGACGGTAGTGGCAATGGGGATGATTTCTTTGCCGATCATGCTGCGCTACGGTTACAGTCCGTCATTGGCCTCAGGTGTCGTGGCGGCCTCGGGGACTTTAGGACAGGTGATTCCTCCCAGCGTGGTACTGATTGTGTTGGGAGATCAGCTCGGGGTTTCGGTGGGCGATCTGTTTTTAGGTTCGCTGTTGCCTGGGTTGGCGATGGCTGGGCTGTATCTGTTGTATGTGGTCGGGGTGGCAATTTTTCAGCCCCGCCAAGTGCCAGCATTGCCCCCAGAGGTGACTGATATGTCTAAGGCCCAGCTTGCTAAACGGGTCGTGTTAGTGATGCTGCCCCCCCTGCTGTTAATTGCGATCGTTCTGGGCAGCATTTTTGCCGGTTTGGCTACCCCTACCGAAGCGGGTTCTCTGGGCGTTCTGGGTGCTTTGGTCTTGGCTGCTCTGAATCGACGGCTGACCATTAAAGCGCTGTTGCAGTCCCTGCGCTCGACGGTTGTGTTAACCACGATGGTGATGGTGCTGCTGGTGGGGGCGACTCTTTTCAGTTTGGTGTTTCGAGGTCTTGGGGGAGATGTCCTAGTAGAAAGCGCTTTTGCCAACATTCCGGGTGGGGCGCTGAGTTTTTTGATCTCTGTCAATCTACTGGTGTTTATTCTGGGGTTTTTCCTGGACTACTTTGAGATTGTTTTTATCTTGGTACCTCTGGTGCTGCCGGTGGTGCAAAGTTTTGGCGGCACTGACCTGATGCCCCTAACTGGTACGGAGCTGCTGGTGTGGTTCGGAGTCATGATGGGAGCCAATCTGCAAACCTCTTTTTTGACACCTCCTTTCGGATTTTCGCTGTTTTATTTGCGAGGGGTAGCACCGGATAGCATTCAGACAACACAGATTTATACAGGGGTTATTCCTTTTATTGCGATTCAACTGGTTGCGCTGCTTTTGTTGATTCGTTTTCCTACTTTGGTCACCTGGGCGATGAATATCTAGGCAGGCATGGCTCAACTGCAGTCGCTGTTAGCGCACTCCCAGCCATTTGTGGGTTTGCAAGCTCAACCGCCATTCTGGATGTGCCAATACATAGGCGATCGCCAGTGCCTCACTCTCGGGGGTTTGCCACTCTGGCTGCAGATATTTCACCACGCGGTCAGACACTTGACTTGCTTGCCGTTCGGCCCAGTCTAAGTCAGCAGACTCAGCCACCACCAGCTTGAGTTCCTGCGCCCGTTCGTAAACCGATGGGTGGGGGGGAGCATTGGGTTTGGGCGAGAGGGTTACCCAGTCGAATTGGCCGCTGATGGGGCGAGCGCCGCTGGTTTCGAGGTGGACGCGAATGTGGTGAGATCGCAGAGCTCGGGTGAGGGGGGCCAGATCGTGGAGGGTGGGTTCTCCCCCCGTCACGATCGCGATCGCGGGATGGGCCGCCACGGTGGCTTCCACTAATTCAGCAACGGTGTAGCGGGGATGCTTGGCAGCATTCCAAGAGTCTTTTGTATCGCAGAACCAGCAGCCCACATCGCAGCCAGCCAAGCGAATAAAAAATGCACTCGTGCCCGTCCAGGCGCCTTCCCCCTGAATGGAGGAAAACGTTTCGACCACCGGATAGGCGATCGCCTTTTCCGCCTGAAGATCCCCTAGCGAGTCTTGCCCGAATGCACTAGCTGCAATTGCAGCGTTCTCAATGGTTTTCATATCTCTATCGTAAATTCTTCTGCGATCGCAATGGCCATTCGACAGGCATCGTTCGTTTGCCCCCCTAACATTGTGACTTGACTGTGCTGCGCGGACAGCCGTTGGGGAGGGTTTGCGACGGCAGATCGGATTGAGTCGGGATTGCAATTGGGGGGGGCGGCTGAGGGGGACGCTCGATTTCAGGCGCGGTTTGGCTGGGTCGGTCGATGGGGGGCTCGATGTCGGGGGGAGGGTTGTCGGGACGGCTAAATTCGGGAATCTCGAGGGTGGGGGGCTCGTCAAAAATGGCAATTTGCTGGCGATCGCAAGCCCCTTGGCTCATGAGAATCTCTCGCTCCATCTGCAAGGTCTCTCGGGCGGCGGGCGATTCTGCCGCTAGCAGGTTGTCGTGACTGAGGTGCAAGCCCGTCAGCAGAGGGCCGTTTTCTACCGCACTGCAGCGATCGAAGCGAGCGATCGCCAACACCTGCCCGTCAGATACGAGGGCCACTTCGCCCGGTTGAAGAGTGCCGATTGCGTTGCGATCGCGATCGAGCAGTTGAGCCACACTGGTGAAATTCAGAAAGAGGGTGCTCGCGACGCCATCCACTTCCCGCGAGTTGGCCATGACCAAACTGCCCTGCACTCCGGCGATCGCCGATGGCGTGACAATCTCTGCCCCGCCCGCTCCCGGCGGCGTAATCATCACCATCACCCCCTTATCCAAGACGAACTGTCGCTCGCTCGGCATAAACTGAAACCGAGAATTCTGCCCGACGCGCACCAGCGAAGCATCGTCAAAGATCATTTGAGCCAGCGATGTTTGTCCGGTGTAGAGCAAGTCGTCGGGGATAAGGACATCAGCCACGGCAGCGGCTTTGGCAGGGTTTTGCTGCAGTTCCACCATGACGGAATTCACGACGCGATCGACGGTGGCTTCCTTCAACGGGTTGGCTGCGCGTGCAATGCTCGCCCACGCCAGCAGGAACATCGCCGCTAGACCGAACCGCGATTTGAGGGCGCAGCGGGGAAATGTAGCAAACGTCACGGGATAGATCCTCCGCAAGACCGTACCGGTCGAACGCAACCGATATTCCTACTGTATTCGTTTTACCAGCTCGGTCTGTGACGGCGATCGCTGTGGCAACGGGGTCAGCTAGCCTGTGCATTTGACATCGAACCAGCCCCTCACCCCCGGCCCCTCTCCCCTCGCGAAGCGTGGCGTCAGCCGTAAGTTTGGGAGAGGGGAGAAGCAGGTCTACTCCTTCACAGTCTCTATCTCGCTCGCCTCTGTCTCGCTCGCCTCCAGCTTATTCGGAATCGAGCCACACCCCCCGGGGACCGTCCTCCGCGTCCTCTCTCCCCCCCAAGCACAGACGTAATAATGGATTTCCTCCGATAAGGTTGCCCCCGTAAAATTGGCCCCCTTCACAAGCGCCCCCGTACACTCCCCCGTCTTAAAATTGCGTTTCTCCCCCCGCCGGTAAGGGCTTGCCGTCTTAGCATTGCGCACGAACAAATTGGCTTCGCCCACATCCGCCCCCGTCAAATTGACCCGCATCAAATTCGTCATGACCAAATTGGCATAGGACAAATCGCTGCCGCGCAAATCCGCATCGCTGAGATTGATATCGCTCAGGTCGATGCCCCGCAAGTCTGTGTAGGACAGATCCGTTCCCGCCAAGATAGCTCCTAAATCCACTACGCGAACGCCTTTGACGCGATCGCGCAAATACCAACCCTTGCCATCCAAAATCGGCCGTCCCAAATGCCCATCCCGCTTGAGCGGGCTCAACAAATTTGAAACCGAGAGAAAGCGCAGCACCCGCGCCTTATTCGCCGGGTCTGCCCCTCGCAAAATCGCCGCCGTCCGCCCCGCCGCGATCGCCCGCTCCAGCGGCCAATCCTCCAACAGCCCCTCATCGTTCAGCACCAGATCCGAAATCCCTTGGAAATAGGCATCAATGGTCTGTTGCTGCGTAATCCGGTTCTGCTGGCTAGTCAGTTGCACCGACGTACGCACCTGCTGCCACGCCACCCACAAGGCCACAACCGCGATCGCAATTTGGCCCACCGCTCCGAGAGCACTCCAATTCACCTCCTCCGACCAGCGATTGATTCTCCCCAACACCCCCGCAAACTGCAACAGCGCCCCTACCCCCACAAACAGCAGCAGCCAACAGAACAGCAACTCGATGCGCTGTCCAAAAATCGAACTCAGAAACGCCCGCCTCAGCGGCGGAAAAATAATCGGCACCGACAGCACAATCAGAGCGATCGCCCCCATCAGCCCCAACCAGGCCCACTCCAGTGCCCCTCCTAGCAACAGCACGGCCAGAGCCACGAGTAACCCCCCCTGCCAGCGGCGATCGTTCACCAGAGACGCCGATGGATCGCGATCGCGGCGAGATCGACGGGACCGAGTTTCCGCCGCCAATGCATCGGCAGTCAGGCCAGTTGGATCGAAAGGCAATTGCGAACGGTCGGAATCAGGCAGCATTGCCGTGCAACAGTGGGTTTTCTCTACCCTACTTCTGCCGTGTGGCAGATGGCAGGGAAAATTGGCTCGAAAGATCGGCAATTACTTGCCAGTCTTCCCCAGACAAGCTCAGGGGTTGCCAGCGAACCCCCAAACAATCGCTAGCCGCATGGGTCAGAGTCGCGATCGCGCGGTCTATCTCTACTGGATTGGACAACACCTCATTCACCCCCACCACCCCCTGACTGGAACCGGGCAACACCCGCTCCCACAATTCGCGATCGGGCTGTAACAAAATCGTGCCGTGCTGCAACACCACCTGTCGCCGCCACACCTGCGCACTTCCCACCAGCTTGCGACCCCGCCAACACAAATCTGCCGCCGTCGCCGTCCGAAAGCAACTCGCCTCCCCCACATACCCCCGTCCCCCCTCGCCAAAGCTCACCTCCACCCCCAAATCCAGCAACCCCCGCCGCAAAAACTGACAGAGCCGCTCGTAAGCTCGACGCCGATGAGTCCCCAACCCATCGGCCACAATGCCATAAGTCAAATCCCCCAACTCCCCCGTCGCCTGATGCAACACCGCCCGCCCCCCCGTAGGCCGCCGCACCACATCCAGTTCCCCGACCCCTTTCGGCAGCGAACTCAACTTCTGATGAAACCCCAGGGACAGCGTCGGAGCCGCCCACTGATAAAACCGCAAAACCGGCCCCTCCATTTCCCCCATCTCAACCCGATCGAGCAACCAGCGGTCAATCGCCATCTGCACCGCCCCCGATCGCCGACAAAAGGGAAGCAACCACCCCAATTTCACAAAAACTACCTATTGCTCAAAAAACAGCCCAAAAGCTTACAACGCAGACTGCTTTAGTTCGATACCTGCATGGCCCTCACCCCCGGCCCCTCTCCCCAGGGAGAGGGGAGCAACAGCCGGACGGACAATCGCAGCGCAACTGCGGCAACATCTCAAAGCAGCACACAGGGGCGAGAAGAACCCTCAAATCAAGCCAACAGTCTCCCAGCCTCTCGCCCCGCCAACCCCAACCCCACCCCCCATCGGAGGGGTCCAGGGGAAGCGGGCCGTCCCCTGGTCGGGGGGGTGTGGGGGGAGTCGACACTCCCCCCACGACCTAGGGCTTTTAGCCAAGATCTCCCAACAACGACTAAGCCCCATACTCCGCAATCAAAACCTCGTCATAATAATCCGCCATCGTCGCCACAATCGTAATCACCCGAGCAACCTCCCCCACCGAAGTATCCTCCAACGATCGCGTCGCACAAACCACCACCCGATCGTCCCAAACCGCAAACTGAGCCTCCGAAGTCTCCAACCAATTCTTCCGCAACAAATCCATCGCTAGTGCCGCATCATCCTTACTGGGCAGAGCTAACACAGGCGACCAGACCGTAAACGTATCGGTCTCTGTCTCCCCCGTCAGATGCACAAAAACATTCACCGTCCCATACTTAAACGTCCAAAAATGCCCCTCATCCTCGCGACGTTCGTAAGCAGCCTCCCCCTCATCCTTCAAAGCCGAAATCGCAGTCGCGATCGTATCCTCGTAAGATATTGCACCAGTACCAGCAGACTCCAACTGGTCACCAGACTCAACAGCAATCGACTCGGTATCAGCCATGAGATCCCCTCACCTCTAAACTCACCTTCACTATACCGCCCGCCTTAAACCCCCAAGCAGACCGTCAATGCAGCTCCGCAGACAACTCCCATCCCCCTGCAGCAATCGGAATCCCGCGATCGGAGACAAAATCCAGAAACGCCCGACTCACATCACTGGCAAACAGAGGCTCGTTATAGGTAGAAGCCACATAAGCTTTTGCCGTCAACTGAATCGAATCGGAATTTTGCGAGAGATAGATTTGCATCGGTTTGGAAGGATCGAAATAGGCCGAAGACTGAATCGCATCCCAAACAGCATCCTCAGCCTGTTGCCGTTGCTCGGCAGTCACAAAGGGCGCCAAATAGAACTCTATGACACACAACGAAGAGCGCTTGCCAGCATTCGCAGAACTCAACACCTCACTCCATAACGAGAGAGTGGGAATACTAATTAGATCGTCATTGAGGGTTTGTAAGGTCACAAAAAACGTGCCTAAATCGAGCACCTTACCTTCAAACCCAGCCAGAGAAACCCGATCGCCAAGCGTAAACGGCTGCTTGAACGCCACCAACGTTTTAAACGCCAATCCCCCCAAAAATGCCTTCATGAGATCGGTACCCGTAAAGGCCAACCACAGAATTAACGAAATAAAGATAACGGCCAAGCCCACTCGCCCCCCCTCTCCAGATGAGTTGAGGGGATCGAAGTAGTACAAGATAAACGGGACAATAACAACTGTAATTAGCAAAATAGAGCTTTGCACAACTGCACTAACTCGGCGATCGATCAGCCGTTGAAAGCGCAGCGCCAGCGTCCCCTCAGACAACTTTCGATCGCGACGTTTTTGGGCGATCGCGCGATGCCGCCAAAACGTCACCAACGGATAAATCATTTGCCCGACAATGACAATTGTTAAATAGAGAATGACATAAGGATTTAAGACAGCCTCAACCATATCTTCCATTGAATCTAATCCTCACTGGGCAATACATCTTCAAGAAGAGCCAGTAGATCTAGTCCTACCGTTTCTCGTACGCAATAGATCGCGATCGGCAAGGATGCCTCATCAATTTTGAACGTCGCCTCAGACGGCCTAGTCCCATAAACATCTTGACAGGCCACCACAACCCCAGAGTTGAGAAACCCCGCCAGCGTTCTCGGCCCCAAATCGTAATTCAACCCCAGATCGGCAGAAATCTGCGAAAGCATCGAAGGTCCACTGACCAATAAAGACGCCAAAACGCGACGCTCGTCCCGGGATGACGGACGAATAACGATGTCCCTAACCCATCGGTACCGCTCTAAATCGGCCCCACTCTCGCGACCAAAATTGCCAAACAGCTCGAACTGCTCGATCGCCCGCAAGCTTTTCAACCAGCCCGCCCGCGCGCGCACAAACTCCCGATTATTTGCCGAACAATCGAGCAACAGATCGAAGTTCTTAGCGCCCTTCAAAAACGCATAGGCAAACACATCGATCTGGCAGTTGAGTTCGGTGGGATAGTTAGGCAGATCGAGGGGAGACAGCAGCCCCCCCACAAACCGTTTGATGGGCTCAATGCCTGCAGTACTTTTCCGAAACAATCGATCTAAAGCCAAAATCTCTATATCGGCATCTGCCCGATCGCCCTTTTTCTCCAGCAAAATCTCTTGCAAATGGCGATCGTAAGTCCCATTCCGAGCAGCTCTCTCCACAGCCATTTGGTGCAAGTGGGTAGAAAGGATTTTGCAGGGGGACCCTGCCAATTCGCGCTTGGCTGTTGCAGAAACGTGCTGGGGTTGGTAATCCTCCCAGCCCGAAACGAGCTTCGTTTTTAGCCTCATAGCCCACCTGGTTCACCTACCGGATTAGCCCTGTCGAGCTGCAAAACTTCGACTACCGAGCCCGATCGCCTCAGTATCGGACACAGTCGGCCAAATCTGGGGCGATCGCAATTGTTCTTGCCAAGGCTTAGCGCTTCTCATTAGAACTACGATCGCCGTCACACTTTCTCAACCTGGCTGAGGGACTGTCCGCAACGGCGACAAAACAGGGCATCGGCCTCGTGAAAGGCCAGACCGCAGTGGGTGCAGGCCGCCTCAACCGGAGCGCGAGATTTAGCCAGACGCTGAATTAAATCTCCGATCTGCCAGGGAATCAGCGCAATGCCCGTCAAAATCATCAACACCGTGAACAGACGCCCGCCCCCCGAAACTGGAGTCATATCTCCAAACCCCACTGTGGTCATGGTAACCACCGAGAAATAAAACGCATCTAAAAACGTGCGAAATACAGTCGGGTTAGCGGCATGTTCCATCTCGTAGATCGAGCCGGAATAGACAAAGACGATCGCAAACAAGGTGAAAATAATCCGGCCAATAATGAGCTTGTCAGTGCGGCGATCGCCCCCCGGCCAAGGATTGCTATCCACAAATCGGACCAGCCGCAAAATCCGAAATCCCTCCACCAACCGCACAAACCGAACAAATCGCACATCCAACAGACCGAGCCACAAAGGGGCGATCGCTAACAAGTCGATAACCGAATAGAAGCTACACAGATAGCGAACCTTCGACTTTGCCGCCAAAAATCGCAGCCCGTATTCCACTGTAAACACCGCCAAAATGGCCGTATCGGCCAAATCTAGCCCCTGCTGCACAGCCTCGGGCAGAGGATAAGTTTCTGCCACAAATAGAGCCGAGAATGCCAGCACAAATAGGGCCATCATTCCATTGATGACTTTGCCCGTCTGGGATTCGAGTGGGTCGAGGGCGATCGCCAGCCGTTGCTGCCAATTCATGGAATGCGAGCGAACCTGGAGGCGCAATAAATTGACAAGGTAAAGTATACTTTTTGTCGAAGCCACTCAGATTCTACCAAGAGCATCTCTCGATTCAACGGAGTAGTCCATTAAGTGAGGGGCTCAAGCGTTCGTAGAGTTGTTGAGGGCTTCCTCTTCCGGGTCTAATGTTAGGGCTTGGGGATCGAGCCCAGAAATATCGAGAGCTTCCTCTCGTGAAAAGCCCCTCTGCAGTAACTTCTCGAAAACTGCACGAGCATTGTCCTGCTTGCCTTCAGCAAAGACTTCCTTGTAAACCCGAGTATCTTCAAGCTTGGCAAAGCCCAACATTTGTGCAACCTCCTGCTTGGAAAGTGAGGGAAACCGTTCAATCGCCATTTCTTCAATTAACTTGATTATCTCCTCTTGAAGGTTGGAATCGTCAATTTCCTGACGAACCGAGCGAACCACCTGAGCAAACCGTTCCTCCGCTTCCCGGGACGGCTCGATCGCCAGTCGAGCGATGGCAGCTCCCAAGGGTAAATTATCCAGAGCCAACTCATCTAAGTAGATGGGTTGAATTCTGCCGCTATCGAAGAGCTCTTGAAATGGGAGGGTGTCACTGTTAGCTAATTGCCGATTGGGCCAAATGACTGCGGCTTTCCAATCGCTGACTTCTGGATGGAGATAAAGGTAGAGCGAGATTTCGCTGAATAGGCGACGATGCAGGAGATCGTCCTTTTGAAATTGAACTTCCGTTACAATCGTCGGTAGCCTCGAGCTGGGATCGCGCGGTCGAAAAATACCATCGATGCGGAAAGCCTTGTTTTTAATCTCGACTTGAAACCGCTCTTTGACCTCAACCGAATCAAATACATAGTCCGCTGCACACTCGGGTTGACCGAGCAACTGCAAGAAACTGTCGGGATATTTGGCAAACAGTTTATAGAAAAATGAATCACTCTTCAAAATATAGGTATGTTAGCTCTAGCGAAACTTTTGCTGCTATTGTGGCGCGAATCGGTCGGGGCACAGCACCAAGCCTCCTCTCTAGAACGAATCTATCGCCGCCGCAAGCGCTGCAGGCGCGACGTGGCATCAGACACGGCCAAGCGCAGTTTTGCATCGGTTTGAGCTCTGTGCGCAATTTGCTGGAATAGCTCGGGGGACAAGTCGTAGGAAGCCAAAATGGGTGCAGCACCGGCCTCGAATGTCGCTTCGATCTGGCGGCGCTCTTCAGAGGTCTGGGCTGTCTCTAGAGCAGCATCTGCAGTTGCCCTCAAGGATTGAAACTCTAGTAAAACCGTCGCAAAGCGAGTAATCTCCCCGGGGCTAAACTCGTCCTCGGCAACAGCCGCTGTCTCAGCAGCGGACGCATTATCGTCGGACCGAGCTGCACTGGCAGACTGAGTTTCAGAGAGACGTGCTGGCCTGGAGGCCGGAGTCGTTTTCGCAGGCGCGGACTCGGCATTTGGGGAGGGTTCTGCGGTGGCACTTCTAGCTTCGGAGGTGCGGCGAAGCATAAAGGCAAAGCCGTTGCCCAGAGCGAGGGCAGTGGTGGCTAAGGCCACGATCGCCAAGGCCACTAAAACCGACCACTGCCAGTTCCAACCGCCGCGAGGATGGAGCCGATGCCGCCGGGGACCGGGAACCGAGTGCGCCACCTGGGGATATTCTGCGGCAAAGCGCTCGGCCAATTGGCGATCGTAGGTGGCGCGGGCTTTGGCGTTGCTCAGCACCAGATAGGCTTCCCGCAGGAGTCCGTACTCCCGTCGGGCGAGTTCTTGCAGAGCAAAAGGTAAATTGTCGGGTAGTTTATCGGGATGTAGCTCGCGAGCCAACCGCCGATAGGCCGTTTTGATCTCGTCGAGGTTAGCGTTGAGTGGCACCCCTAAGCGTTCGTAATGCGTGTCGGCAGGCATACCCGCGCCTCTCTTCGATCCAGCACTCCTCCTAGGATAGGCGCTGCATCCAGAAGTGGGCGATCGCGATGACAATCAGTTACAAGCGATCGCGATTCGCAGTCCCGGGATCGGCGTCTGCTTCGCAGGCTTGTTCGCAAAGTGTCTCCAGAGTAGAAAGGGGATGCTGGTGTCCTCGATCGCGTAAGCAACAGAACTATTACCCTTTTGAGGGGACGAGCGATCGCATCGTCACTCCCCACCTCTTTCTCCGGCTGGCTTCGTACTGTAGCCTAGATAAGCTACCGCGCCCGCTCGGACAGCACCGATCGCACTCTCTCCCCGAACCCTTATGTTGCCAATTCCCGCCCCCGCCAACCCCCTGCAATATCGCGCGCTCGGCTTTGTCAAAGGCCAGCTCGTACCCGCCCAAGGTTACGCTCAGGCCACCCTAGTTACCGAAGACGGTAGCGAACATCCCGCCACCCCCGCACGGGTAGAGCTACTGGAAAAATTCAATCATTGCGTCGAAACCGAGCGTTCCTACTGGTTTTACGTCCATCCCCAACCCCGTGGCGATGTGATGGGCTTCGGCATCGTCAAAATTGCCACCGATCCGGCACAAGAACCAGAAGACGGTTTTTTACCTGCCCCCGAAGAGGCCGAGGCGGGCTTCAACCTGCGCGGCAATGTTAGCGCCCAAGGAGACAAGTTAGTAGTCTCCATCCACCGCAAACCCAGCGGCCCCCGCACATTTCCGCCCCTGAAGATCCCGATCGAGGGCTTTTTAGCCGGTGTTGAAGAGGAGCAGTTTTGGGATTTGTGGGCCGAGCCAGAAGGGCAATCCCTCGTACTGGTGGACGGCCAGAAGGTGAGTTAGGGCTGCTCTGGGGCCGGGGGTGAGGGCAATGCAGAGCCATCGAACTCAGGTTGTGCTGGTCACCGGACCGTCCCGTTCGGGCAAAAGTGCCTTTGCCGAACGTCTGGCAGTAGAAACCAATCGCCCCGTCACCTACATCGCAACCGCCCGCACGAATCCCGACGATCGCGAATGGCAAGCGCGCATCGAGCAACATCGCCAAACTCGCCCTCAAACCTGGACAACCCTCGAAATTCCGCTGCAGTTACCGCAGGCGATCGCCACGGCCCCGGCAGGGGCCACATACTTGGTGGATTCCCTCGGCTCTTGGGCAGCAAACTGGATTGAATGCGAACCGGATCTTTGGGATCGCCAAGTGGAGCAGCTCTCGGACGCTCTGCAGCACTGTAGAGCAGATGTAATTTTGGTGGCCGAGGAAGTGGGCTGGGGGGTAGTGCCCGCCTACGAATTGGGGCGGCGGTTTCGCGATCGCCTCGGTTTACTCTGCCAGCGGGTGGGGGCACTGTCAGATGCGGTGTATTTGGTGGCAGCGGGATACGCGATCGATCTAGTGCAGATGGGTCGGTCGGCGAGCGGCGATCCAGTGGGGGACAAGACAGAGCCCCAGAGTTTCTAACGGGCAGAGATTGTTAAATCTAGGGAGAATCGATCGCGTTTCTGGAGAGGAGTGATAGAATCTGGCCCGCAGACTCGATCTGTGCTTCAGAATACTTTTATAACGCGCTCGATATGAAACGCCGACATCTATTAGGGGCAACCGCCATAGGGGCAGCCAGCACTGCCGCACTTGCCGCCTGCTCTTCTCAACCCACGACCTCCAGTTCCGTTGCTGCCGATAGCAGCCTGCCCAGAGTGCGCTGGCGCATGGCCACCAGTTGGCCGAAGTCGTTAGACACGATTTACGGCGGGGCCACGACGGTTTGCGATCGCGTTGCCGCCATGACCGGCGATCGGTTTACGATTACGCCATTTGCTGCGGGTGAAATTGTGCCGGGACTGCAGGTGCTCGACGCGGTCCAGGAGGGCACGATCGAATGCGGCCATACGGCTGACTACTATTACGTGGGCAAAAACCCGGCCTTTGCCTTCGGCACGGCAGTGCCCTTCGGGCTGACGGCCCAGCAGCAGAACGCTTGGCTCTACCGCGGCGGCGGCTTGGAAGCCATGCAGAAAATTTATTCTGACTTCAATATCGCCGCTTTCCCGGCGGGGAACACGGGCACTCAGATGGGGGGCTGGTTCAAGCGGGAAATTAATACTGCAGAAGATTTGCAGGGGCTGAAGATGCGCATTCCCGGTATTGGCGGGGAGGTGATGAGGCGGTTGGGGGTTTTGGTTCAAGTGTTGCCGGGGGGAGAGATTTTCTTGTCGCTGGAGCGGGGGGCAATCGATGCGGCTGAATGGGTGGGGCCTTATGACGATGAAAAGTTGGGGCTCAACGATGCGGCTCCCTTCTATTACTTTCCCGGCTGGTGGGAGGCCGGTCCCACATTAGATGTGATGGTGAATTTAGATGCCTGGAATGGGTTGCCGCAGATCTATCGAGAGATCTTTAAGACGGCTGCCTTCGAGGCCAATATGGATATGTTGGCCAAGTATGACGCCCTCAACGGGGCAGCCCTGAAGCGTTTGGTGGCAGGAGGCACTCAACTGCGCACCTACAGCCCGGAGATTATGACCACTGCCCGACAGGCAGCAACCGACTTTTTGGAGGAGAAAGCTACTGAAGATGCGGGTTTTAGAGAGATTTACGAGCAGTGGAAAGCGTTTCGCGAGCAGATCTATGGCTGGCATCGCACCAACGAATTGAGCTTTTCTAGCTTTGCGTTTGGCTCTTGAGGACTGGGGCGATCGCCTGTCACTCCAGCCTATTTTTCTGTCTGGACGGCGACTCGGTAGAGTAGAGGGGGAAAGAAAAGCAGGCGAGGCGATCGCGTCTAGTCTCTAGATGAGGAAAGTCCGGGCTCCCAGAAGAACGCACCGCTGGAGAAACTTCCAGTGCGGGCGACCGCGAGGATAGTGCCACAGAAACATACCGCCGATGGCGATCGATCGCTCTTGGAGTGGGCGATCGCACAGGTAAGGGTGCAAAGGTGGGGCGCGAGCTTAATGTAAGAGCCCACCAGCAATGTCGAGAGGCATTGGCTCGGTAAACCCCGGTGGGGAGCAAGGCCGCAGCAGCAGGAATACGGCTGTTCTTCGCCCCTGTCTGTTGGATCGTGGGTTTCGAGAGAACTCGACGGTTGAAGCGAGCCGCAAGAGGTGGTCAGCAATGGCCATCCCAGATAGATGATTGCCGCTGCAGCAGGTCTGCAGTAACAGAACCCGGCTTATGTCCGGCTTTTCTTTCCCTCGCCGATCTGGCGATCGCCAGATCCTCCCCGAGATCGGTAGTCCTGAAGCGTTCTAACGGGTGCATGAGTTCGACAACACTTCCGATAACCCTCGGTATTATTGGGGGCGGACAATTGGGCCGCATGATGGCGATCGCCGCCCAGCAAATGGGGATCGGCGTTTCTGTCTTGCACCCCAGTGCCGATTGTTCTGCCGCTCCGGTGAGCGATGTCTGTGTGGGGGATTGGACGAAACGGGAGGATTTGCTGGGCTGGGCTGAGGCGGTCGATGTGATTACGCTCGAACACGAGTTTGTGGCGGCGGCAGATTTGGACGAGTTGGTGCGGCGGGGGACGCCGGTTTGGCCGCAAGGGCGAAGCTTGGAGTGCGTTCAGGATAAGTGGTTGCAGCGATCGCACTTGCAGGCGGCGGGGTTGCCGGTGCCGCAGTTTAGAGCGGTGGATAGCTGGGCCGATGTGCAACTGGCGGTGGCGGAGTTAGGACTGCCGCTGGTGCTGAAGACGCGGCGAATGGGGTATGACGGGCACGGAACGGCGATCGCTCGGTCGCACCAGGAGCTCGAATCCATTTGGGCTCGGTTTTGTCCGCCAGATATGGAGCCTTTAGGGCAACTGTTGGCGGAAGAGTTTGTGCCATTCGAACAGGAATTGGCGGTGATGGCGATCCGGCGGCGGAATGGCGATTGCCGCAGCTATCCGGTGGCGACGACGGTGCAGAAGAATTATGTTTGCGATTATACGATTGCCCCTGCGGCGATTCCCCGAGCAGTGGGTGAGAAGGCGCAAGAGATAGCGATCGCTGCTGTCAGGGCGATCGAGTCTGTCGGCGCGATCGGTGTCGAGCTATTTCTGACAAAATCGGGCGATGTTTTAGTCAACGAATTGGCCCCTCGTCCCCACAATTCCGGCCATTACACGTTGAATGGCTGTGCCACCAATCAATTCGAGCAACACGTTCGGGCAGTGTTGGATTTACCGTTAGGTTCGACGGAATTGTTGGTGCCTGCTGTTGCGATGGCGAATATTTTTGGGACTCGGCAGGGGGCTAATGTCAGCCTGCCACTGGATGCTGCTTTAGTGCCTGCAGGGGTCTATTTGCATTGGTACGGCAAATCAGCCGAGCGCCCCGGTCGGAAGATGGGGCATTTGAATGCGATCGCCTCTTCCATTGACCGCGCGCGCGATGCTGCGATCGAGGCTCGCGACGCGCTGTCGAGGTGGCGATCCAGAGATAACGAGAACGCGGGGGATGCTTAACTGCGGCTCGCAGCCACTGTCCTTTGCTGCTGTGGAGTCCCTTTGCGGGCGTAAGCCTGCCAAGATAAATCGAGCAGGCCATCTAGTATTGCTGCCGCAACCATCGAGCCTCCTTTTCCATCCGTGGTGCAGATGTGGGGAACTCCCAATTCTGCCAGTGTCTGCCGCGAGGCGTTGGTATCGCCAAAACAGGGAGGAGCCGCCACGACCAAAGCTGGATCGACTTCCTTTTCGACGATCAGTTCCACCAGCCCCACCTGTGCTGAGGCTGACTGACCGATGACGTAGATTGCTTCTGGATAGCGACGGGCAAGCGTTTCCAATCCCCAGGCAGTGTCAGATTTACTGCGCTGGGGACGAGTGATGGCGTCGGTACCGCAATAGACGGGATTGGCAAAGGTGTTCTGAATGGTACGGATAATCCCCACTTGCACCATGGGGCAATCCACCACGAGCGTCGTGCGGGCAGCTAAGGCTGCCGCGCCCGAGGCAAGGGCGTTGTCGGAAAAATGAATGGAATGCAGATAGTCAAAATCAGCCGTGGCGTAGATGGCACGGCGAACCACTTCGTATTCGGCAGGGGCAAGATCGTGCTGCCCGACCTGCCGATCGATTTCAGCCAAGTTTTCTGCGTCGCTAGTGTGCCACTCCATCTGTCATGGCCCCTTTTTGCCATAAACTGCCGATTCGAGCGATCGCCTGCTCTGAGGAAGCAGGTAATTGTCGGTCTAGCTGCCAGCTTTCCCACAAGAGGGTGAGAAGTTCCGCTATGGGAAAAAAGTCGAGCGAGCGAGCCACTGCGAGAACTTTTGCAAGCGCCTTCAGATCGGTTGCGACAGTAAGACGGGAACCGGTTCCCCTGCCGCAATGCAGGTTTGACCGATGGCCAAGATCGCCAGTGCGTTGGTGCCTGCCAAGTTAACTAGGTTGCCAGAGCCATGCTCGTTGGCTGGGGCAAACCGCAACTGGCCGTCCTCCACCCGAACATTACCCCAAAGATAAGTCTCTCGCTTGCCCCCAGCTCGCAACTCTGCTGTGGCGATCGCCCTTGGGAAACTGGGAGACCACGGCGGCAATTCTCCCTGTAGCTTGCGCAATAAGGGCTTTACGAATCGCCAGAAACACACCATCGCCGATACGGGATTTCCGGGCAGCCCGCAATAGAGCACCTGCGGGCCGGGGGGAAAGGCTGACTCGAAGGTGGCAAAAGTAAATGGCTTACCCGGTTTAATCGCCACTTTGCGGATGTGGATGGTAGCCCCCAACTCTGCCAGAACCTCCTCAACCAGGTCGTAATCCCCCACCGATACGCCTCCGCTAGACAAAATCAGATCGGTGCAGGTGAGGGCTTGGGCGATGGTCCGCTTCAGCTTGGCTTTACCGCCAGAGATTTGGCCTGCTGTTGTATCTCGCACAATCCCCAAACATTGAGGCAGCCCCCCCGCCGCCTGAACTAACGCCTCCAATCCCGGTTGATTGGAGTCCACAATTTGACCGGGACCGGGTTTTTGGTCGGCCCGCACCAGTTCGTCTCCGGTGGAAAAAAGGGTCACCCGAGGACGTCGGTAGACTCTGACATTCAGTTGCCGCACGGCAGCCAACAGTGCCACTTCTGGAGCTGCCAACCGTTGCCCTTTACGCACCAGCACATCCCCCACTCGGCAAAACTGTCCGGCGGAACGCACAAATTTGCCCAGCGAGTAGGGCTCCAGGATACGAACGGAGCACTCGTCGAGACGTTCGGTATCCTCTTGCATCACAACGGTGTCCGCCCCTGGAGGCAGTTGCGATCCGGTGAATATGCGTACCGCCCGACCGGGCTGTAGCGGTTCGGTGGTGACGGTACCGGCAGGTAGGGTGGCGGAAACTGCCAATTGGCAGGGGATGGTGGCAATGTCTGCGTGGCGGACGGCATAGCCATCCATGCTAGAGGTATTGGCGGCTGGGAAGTCTTGCGGGCTGAGTAAGTCGCGGGCCAAGATGCGATCGCGAGCAGCGGCTAAAGGCACCCATTCGGGGCCGAGGGGTTGGGCGCAATCCAGCACCAATTGTGCGGCGGTGAGGACGGGCATCAGCTCGGGAGTAGAGGCGTTCACAACACTATTTTTGAGGGGGTGATAGCAGCGTAGCAGCAAGGCTCGCGGCACCACCAATGCACCGTTTAGCGCGGCACAGTCGAGTGTCAATACAGGGCGTGGTTCCAACGTAGATATATTCGCTTAATTCTCTTGCGCGAACGCCAAGAATAGATGTCTGGTGGTTTTCAGCGGTCTCTTTTAGGATGGGGTCGTGTGTTTTGGGATGGGGATCGAAGTGCTGTGTTTCAACTTGGCAGACTAATTGCGACTGGAGTTGGGCTGGGACTGGCTTTGGCGCTACAACCCATAGCGATCGCCTCTCCCAACTCCAGCCTCCTACAAGCGAGCACTGGCGATCGCTGGGTGGCACAGGTTCCCAACTCATCCCCCGACTCAAACTCTTCTCAGGCCCTACAGGCTGAAATTCGCGCCATCCGTCAGGAAATTATCCAGCTCCTAACCCGGTTGGAAGCCCTCGAAACACAGGTGGCAGAAACGGGAACATCTGCTGCCGCTAATGCTTCTGGAGGCGATGTTCCCACAACGGCAGCCCCGCCGCCAGCAGACAGCGATCTAGACTCGTTCTCCCCCGTCAACTCATTTAACGACCCCACTGCACCGCAAATCCGCTTGGGAACTCAAACCATTAGCTTGCCGGGAGACGTTCTATTTGACTTCAACCAATCTGCCATCAAGCCCGAGGCGGCGAGCCTGCTCGAACAGGTGGTGGGTATTCTGGCTGCCATGCCCTTTGCCCACATCCAGGTGGCAGGGCATACCGATAATATTGGCGACCCCGACTACAACCTCGTTCTATCCGTCGAGCGGGCGACTTCGGTGCAGGAATTTCTCAAACAGCGTCTGCCCGATGCAGGACAGGGCTACCGCTGGACAACCACCGGCCACGGTGCTGCATCGCCCGTGGCAGACAACGGGACAGAAACCGGACGGCAGCGCAATCGTCGGGTTGACTTAATTGTCTCGCCGCAATAGCAACAGCCTATCCAGTTGCGATCGCCCCCAACGCGGCGCAGCAATCCAATAGGTATGATGATTGGAGTTTTGCCGTCTTCGTCAGAGGACGCCGTGAGGTGGTGCCATGTGTGGAATCGTTGGCTATGTCGGTCGTCAAGCAGCAGCCAATATCTTGGTTGAAGGGCTGCGCAAACTGGAATATCGCGGTTACGATTCAGCCGGAATTGCCCTGATTGAAGACTCCACCCTCTTCCGCGTGCGGGCAAAAGGCAAGCTCTGCAATATGGAGGCCAAGCTCCTCCAGCCAGACATGCCCGCCGCCATCTGCACCGCTTCGCTCGGCTTGGGCCACACCCGCTGGGCCACCCACGGCAAACCCGAAGAATACAACGCCCATCCCCACACCAGCCAATCGGGCCGCATTGCCGCCATCCAAAACGGCATTGTGGAAAACTATCGCAGCTTGCGCCAGCAGCTCGGGGCAAGGGGACACAACTTTGTCACAGAGACAGACACGGAGGTGGTGCCTCACCTAGTGGAGGAAATGCTCGCCCAGGGGGTCTCCCTGCTGGAAGCCACCCGCATGGCGGTGCAGCAGCTGGAAGGCTCTTACGCGATCGCGATCGCCAGTGCCGACCATCCCGACGAACTGATCGTAGCGCGCCAACAATGCCCGCTGGTGCTAGGGTATGGCGAAGGGGAATCCTTCTTTGCCTCCGATACCCCCGCGTTGATTCAATACACCAACCGCGCGATCGCCCTCGAAAATGGCGAGCTCGCCAAACTCACCCCCAACGGCATCGAGATCTATTCTTTTAGCGGCGAAGCTCGTCCTCGCAAACCACAAGTCCTGGCTTGGAATCCCGTCATGGTGGAAAAACAAGGCTTCCGCCACTACATGCTCAAAGAAATCCACGAGCAGCCCGCCACCCTCCGCGCTGGCCTGCAGGATCGCCTCACCGAGCATCCCGAGCAACCGATCGACCTCAACCTACCGCCCAGCCTTTTCCAAGACACCCAGCGGGTGGAAATTGTGGCCTGCGGCACCAGTTGGCACGCGGCCCTGGTGGGCAAATATTTGCTGGAACAGTTGGCCGGTCTGCCGACCAATGTGCAATACGCCTCCGAATATCGTTATTCGCCGCCCCCCCTGCAGCCCAATACCCTCACCATCGGCGTTACCCAGTCCGGCGAAACGGCAGATACCCTGTCTGCCTTGACTTTGGCGGCTGAGCGATCGCAGTCAGACCCCAGCCAACATCTCTTGGGCATTACCAACCGTGCCGATAGTTCGTTGGGTCGGCTAGTGCCCAACATTTTAGAGCTGCAGGCGGGAATTGAGATTGGCGTAGCCGCGACGAAAACCTTTACGGCACAGTTGCTGGCCTTCTACCTATTGGCCCTCGAATTTACTAGCGATCGGAGATTGATGAAACCCGCAGCGATCGCCGAGATTGTCGCACAGTTGCGGGAGTTGCCCGCCCATTTGGAAAGTGTTCTCACCACTCAGGCGGAGGCGATCGAGGCGCTGGCCCATCGGTTTATCGAAACTCAAGATTTTATCTACATCGGTCGGGGGATTAACTACCCGATCGCCTTGGAAGGAGCCCTGAAGCTGAAGGAGATTAGTTACATCCACGCCGAGGGTTATCCGGCGGGAGAAATGAAGCACGGGCCGATCGCCTTGCTCGATCCGAAGGTACCCGTAGTGGCGATCGCCATGCCCGGTCCGCTGTACGAAAAAGTGATTTCCAATGCGCAAGAGGCGAAAGCCCGCGATGCGCTTTTGATTGGCGTGGTCAGCCAAGGGGATGAAGTGGCGGCAGAAACCTTCGATGTGACGCTGCCCGTTCCCCATGTGCCGGAATTGCTGTCGCCGTTAGTGTCCAACATTCCGCTCCAACTTTTGGCCTACTACATAGCAGCTCTGCGCGGGTTGGATGTGGATCAGCCCCGCAATCTGGCTAAGTCGGTGACAGTGGAGTAGCGACCTCTCATGTTTAGAGAAGATCGAGCCCTTAGAGTCACTTATGCTCAAAGACATCACTGCAGTCAACCCTAAAAAAGGTTATCAACTATACCTAAAGTTCGAGGATGGCCGTGAAGGGATCGTTGACATCAGTCAACTCATCCAATTCACTGGGATTTTTGCCCCTCTCAAAGATCCAGCCTATTTCCAAACCGTTCGACTCCATCCAGAATGGGGGACTATTTATTGGGACAATGACGCGGATCTAGATCCCGATGTGCTCTATTCCGCAACTAGCCGGAGAACCGATTCCTAAATACCAGACTGTCGAAAATCTCACGTAGCGATCGCACGACTATCTAACAATCGCAAGATTAAGAGACCACCTGCAGTCTCCCTTACAACCTGAGTTCGATAGCTCTGCATGGCCCTCACCCCCAGCCCCTCTCCCCAGGGAGAGGGGAGAAACAGCCGCCAAGCTTGGCTAGATTTTATTCCTCTGGCCCAAAGTTATGGTTGATGCCACGCTTAGCGGTAGCGTAGGGGTAAGGGACAGACTCTGGTCGAACTGACGTCTTACAAAGGTGACAAAATGGGTACATGCCTATTCGACAAATGGCAAGCTGTTATTGAAGCTGTAGAATGAAGCCAAGAGACTCTCACAAGTCCCCCACTGGTGGGGGATTTAGGGGGCCGAGTGCAACACCTAGAACTCTCTAGATCTCAATGTGGATGTGGCTGAGATCGAACATAGCCTATTATGAAAAGCACCGCTCCTAGCAATCGAGTCAGGCTCGAAAAAGTTGTTTCTGAAACCCAGCCTGTTGCAATGTTAAGGCAAGAGCCTGCCGAATTATCAGAACGCCTGCCTCTCGATTTTCAAGCCGGATATGACGATTTAGATCGCTTGGTTTTTGCTGTGTTGCCCGTGGGCGATCGCCAAGTTGTGCTGGTTCGTCACAACAATGCTCCCGAACCTGGAACTCTCATTTGTGTTGCTCCGGATGAGGCTGAGGTTGAAACAATATTATTGGAGTCCGCTCAGACACTGAAGCTTAGTTACCCTGACAGCTTTACATGGGTTCACCCTAACTTTGAGAGGCTCGTAAGACAGGGGGTGTCAGTACGGAAATGATGCTTGCGATCGCCGAACCAACGGAGCACTAAGCCCTAGATGTGACATTTTGAGAAACTGTTCTTAAAATCGGTTTCACTCGACTCAAGTGCATGTTCACTTTCATCGCCTGACTATCTTTACCCTCCGGGAAAAGAGAGGAGCTGAACTCTTCAATATATTTCTCTAAATCCTCAATAGTGCAGGATTTGTGAGTGCCTCCCATCCATTTATGAAAATCTAGATGGATATCACCAGCGATCGCAATCATGTTCTCTTCCATCTCAGCCAACTGTGGATAAGTTTTCTGACTGTAAATGTGATGTACTTCTAAATCAAATTTTTCAATGTTCTGTCTGCGCCCAGTGAGCTGACACTGCTTTCTTGCTCTACTTCGCACTCGCTCCATGGCTTTTTGGATCCTAATTTTCCCTTCTAACTCATATTTTTCTATTGAAACTAAAGCCTTAGGAGCATACTCTGAAACAACCTTTGCCCACTCTCTACGATGCTTTTGAGAAAGCCTAGCCCCAAGCTGCTTACCAACTGAGGCGATACCAGATCGACTTAAATATTTCTTTGCTCGTTCATTTTCAAAAAAGTCAATGTCTACCTGTAGAGGCTCAATCTCTGTGTTTTCAGAACGCTGAATTTCAACAAAGGTTCTGTTTAGAATATCCTGCCGTCTACCTAAACCTAAAATTTCTCGACAAGCTCTCGGCCCGAGAAAAGCTTTGTTATTGATAAAGACGAGTTGTCCGTCTAAACTTCCAACGGATTGTACCCGTTTCTGAACCATCAATCCTTTTAGGCGGCGATCGCGCCTTAGAAGCCAGCGCTTAAAACGTTGCAGTAAGGGCCGCTCTTCTTGAGCCTGTTCGAGATATTGACAGATTTCTACAGCTCCTTCAGGGCTAAACCTCCTCGCTCCGAAAGCTCCCCACTCAAAATGCTCTCCTTCGACAAGCTCCCAATTGTCACTAGGATCTGAATCGAAAAAGTTACAAATATCATCTAATTTTTCTGGACTAATTTCTAAGGCGATTGATAGTTCTTTTTGGGAAATATTACATTTAGTCATGGCAAATAAACTCTATTTATATGCAACTAATAGGCAGCTAACAGGCTGTCTCGCATCACCTTCAACTTTTGAAATACCTCTGAATTCCCACCAACATCAGGATGATATTGTTTGGCTAGCCTATTGAAGGCAGCCTTAACATCATCGGCAATAGCTGTTTTGGGGTCTAGCTGAAAAACTTTCCAAGGCAAAAAGTTTCGCAGTACATCAACACCATTGATTGATGTACTGCCAATTGCATCGCGCTCACTTTCCGGCAATCCCACAAATCTTCGATAAACCTCAAGCCAAGCTTTCTTCGTATTCATTTTAAGGTTTCGATCTTGTACGAATAACTGGAAGTTGCCATCTTTCTTGAGCTGTTGATAAGAAGTGCAATCGAATGCAGCAATCACCGCCTCCTTCAGCTCTCCCATACTTGGCTCGACAACCGGAAATACTCCGCCATTCACAAACTCAGCGAAGCCTAGCAAGACTTCTTCACTATAATCGTGCTCTTTTGTCAGTTCGCGAATCTGTGCTCGAACTTGATTGATATTAGGTCTTTTTTTGCGCTTCGTTCCAGTCTTCTTACCAGACTTAGATCTATTTGCCATATCCTTACTCAAAATGACGCACAGGCTTTGACTTAATTCTATAACTCTGTATGCTCCAATTTAAGTCAAGACATAAAAAATCTGTCTTCTAGCCTAGCCGCTTGTAAAATTATCGGGATGACAGGATTCGAACCTGCGACCCTCTGCTCCCAAAGCAGATGCGCTACCAAGCTGCGCTACATCCCGCGACGCCCTCTTATACTACCCCGATCGCCCCCCTAACGACGAGCGATCGCCATTCGCCAGCCCGTCCCAAACGCCCGATCCGTCACCCGCAACCCCGGCGCAGCCTGAGACCGCTTAAACTCCGCCCGCTTCACCAAGCCCAACACCCGCTCCACCACCTGCGCCTCAAACCCCTGCCCGACAATCTCCTCCGCCCCCCAATGCAACTCCACATGCAGCCTTAAAATCTCATCCAACACCTCATAGGGCGGCAAACTATCAGAATCCTGCTGATCGGGCTTCAGCTCCGCCGACGGCGGCTTCTCAATCGTCGCCACCGGAATCACCTCCCCCTGCCGATTCATCCAGCGAGCCAACTCGTACACCTGCGTCTTCGGCACATCCGAAATCACCGCCAATCCCCCCGACATATCCCCATAAATCGTGCAATACCCCACCGCCAACTCCGACTTATTCCCCGTCGTCAGCAACAGGCGGCCAAACTTATTCGACAGCGCCATCAACAAATTGCCCCGAATGCGCGACTGCAGGTTCTCCTCAGCCACCCCCGGCTCCATGCCCGCAAACACCCCCGCCAGCGATCGCTCGAAAGCCGCCATCATCGGCTCAATCGGAATCGTCTGCGTCTCAATCCCCAAATTCTTTTCCAGCGCCTCGGCATCCTCAATACTGCCGCGACTGCTATAGGGGGAGGGCATCAACACCCCCAAAACATTGTCCGCACCGAGAGCGGCAACAGCGATCGCCGCCGTCACCGCCGAATCAATCCCCCCCGATAGCCCCAGCAGAACCCGCTCGAACCCACACTTGCGCACATAATCCCGCGTTCCCAACACCAACGCCCCATACAGCTCCTCCGCCCGCTCCGAGGGCCAAACCGCGATCGGTTCCGACATCTGTGCTAAATCTGCCAGCACCACATCCGGTTTAAATGCCGCCCCGCTGGCAAAGAGCGTGCCATCGCGATCGAACGCACAACTCGCCCCGTCAAACACCAAATCGTCATTCCCCCCCACCTGATTCACATACAACAGCGGCAGACGGTGCTTGCGCGCCATCGACCCCATCATCTTCACCCGCACATCCTGCTTGCCCGCACTAAACGGAGACGCTGACAGATTAATCAACACATCAGTCTCCGCCTGCGCCATCTCCGCCACCGGATCGATCGCATAACGGCGGTGCTGCCAAAAATCGCGATCGTTCCAAATGTCCTCGCAAATAGTCAGCCCGATTTTCAGTCCCCGGTATTCGATCGCATTGAGCTGCTGGGTCGGCTCGAAATACCGATCTTCGTCAAACACGTCATAAGTGGGTAGCAGACGCTTGTGAAACACCTGCTTCACCTGCCCCCCCTCCAACCAAGCCGCACTGTTATACAGCGGACGCCCCTCAGGCTTGGGATTGCGCTCCACCGTCCCCACAATCGCCGGACAACGGTCGACAAGCGATCGCGCTAACTCCTCTAAAGCCACAGCAGCCCGCCGCACAAACCCCTCCTGCAACAACAAATCTCGCGGCGGATAGCCCAGCAAGGCCAACTCTGAAGTGACCGCCAACTCCGCCCCCATCTGTGTAGCCCGCGCTACCCCCATGCGAATCAGTTCGGCATTTCCCGCCAAATCCCCCACGATGGGATTGAGTTGAAGCAACGCGATTTTCATGGCACAGTCAGGCAGTGCGACAGTCAGACCGCTTTTACCTTAACGAATTGCGACCCACAGGACACCAGCCCATTGACCTCCCATACCTACCTGTTTCCCCCCACCCTGAAGGGAATTTTGCGCAAGCGCTACAAACGCTTTTTGGCCGATATCGAACTGGAGTCAGGGGATATTGTCACTGCCCACTGCCCCAACACTGGCCCCATGACCGGAGTGTGCGATATTGGCGCACCCGTTCTGCTGTCCCAGAGCGACAACCCCAAGCGCAAACTCAAATACACCTGGGAGGCTATTGCGATCGGCAACACTTGGGTGGGGGTGAATACCGCTGCTCCCAATCGGATTGTGCAGCAAGGCTTAGAAGAAAGCTGGTTTTCCCAGTTGAATGGGTTTGCAAAGCTGCGTCGAGAGGCCCCCTACGGCAGCCAAAAGAGCAAAATTGATTTTCTCCTTACCTATCCCGATGACTCCCTCGCCTATGTGGAAGTGAAAAACACCACTTGGTGTCGAGGCAAGCGGGCGCTCTTTCCCGATACCGTGACGACGCGCGGTCAAAAACACCTACAAGAGCTGATGGAAATGGTGGAGCGAGGGCATCGGGCCGCGATGCTGTATTTCATTCATCGGGGCGATTGCGACGAGTTTGCACCGGGGGATGATAAAGATCCCGAGTACGGACAACTGCTGCGTCAGGCGGTTAAAGCAGGAGTCGAGATCCTGCCCTATCGCTTCGCAGTTTCTCCCGAGGGGGTGCAGTGTGTGGGGCAAGCGCAATGGATTTTGTAATGTGAAGTATTTGGGTAATGTGAAGTGTCTGGAGTGGGTTGAGCGTTGCGATCGATCCATCGAATATGATGACTGATGTCGTAAAGGAATTTGCTTCCATCGCGACCGCAACTGCAGCGACGGGCGATCGCCGATCGGCTCTCTCGCCAGTGCAGGGGTTCGAATAACGGAGTGGCCGAACTGATGGGGAAATTAACGGGCCGAATTATCGGAATTTTGCTGGTAGTAGCCGCTGCAGCTTATGTGGTGTTCGAGCGGCCGATTCAACTGGGATTGGACTTGAAGGGGGGCACGCAACTGACCTTGCAGGCAACTCCTACCGAGCAGGTGAGCGAGATTACACCGGATGTGATGGTGGGTCTCGAAAGCGTTCTGGAGCAACGCATTAATGGCTTGGGGGTGGCTGAAGCGGTGTTACAAATTAGCGGTGAAGATCGCTTGTTCGTGCAATTGCCCGGTGTGGAAGATCCCGATCGCGCCATCGACATTTTGGGCGACACCGCTCAACTGGAATTCCGCCGCCAGCTCGTCGGCACTACGATTCCCTTCGACCCCCAGACAGGCGAGCCCCTAGAACGGCTGGAAAATCCCGACGAGGTGTTCGAGCGCACAGAGCTCACGGGAGCTCAGTTAACCAATGCGATCGCCACCCCCACCAGCAACCGAGCCAATCCCTCTTGGCAAGTGGAGCTAGAATTCGATACGGAAGGGGCGACATTATTTGCCGAGCTCACTCAAGAGTTGGCGGGAACGGGACGATCCCTCGGCATCTTTCTCGACGAAACCTTAATTAGTGCCCCTTCCGTCGGTCCCGAATTTGCCCAGACGGGCATTATTGGCGGGCGGGCGGTGATTTCCAGCAGTCGTTTCGATGTCGATCGTGCCACCGACTTGGCTACCAAACTGCGGGCGGGTGCTCTGCCCGTACCCGTCAACGTGATTGAAAACCGCACGGTGGGGGCCACTTTGGGAGCTGCCAGCGTACGGCGCAGCCTCATTGCCGGTTTGGGTGGTTTGGCCCTCACCTTTGGCTATATGTTGGTCTACTATCAACTGCCGGGATTGATGGCCAGCTTGGCGCTGTTGATTTATGCCCTGATTACCTTTGCCACCTTTCAGCTTTTGGGGGTGACTCTGACGCTGCCGGGAATTGCAGGATTTATCCTCAGTATCGGCATCGCCGTAGATGCCAACGTGCTGATCTTCGAGCGCACCCGCGAAGAATTGCGCAATGGCAAGTCAGTCTACAAGTCGGTGGAAGAAGGATTTAGCCGAGCCTTAGCCAGCATTCTCGATAGTAATGTGACCACCTTGATTGCTTGCCTCGTGCTCTTTTGGCTGGGGGTGGGGCTCGTGAAAGGCTTTGCCCTAACGCTGGCGATCGGGATTCTGGTCAGCTTCTTTACGGCTCTCACCTGCACCCGCACGCTGTTGCTAGTCCTCCTGTCCCAGAGCAGCTTGCGCAAACCAGAAATATTTGGTATTGAGCCGGAGATCGCGAAATGATTGATGTTGTCGGACGCAGTAAAACTTGGTTTAGCCTATCGGCACTTGTCATTCTGGCAGGGTTTGCGGCAATGGCGGTAAGTTGGACTCAGCTGGGAACGCCGCTGCGGTTGGGATTGGACTTTACGGGCGGTACGCTGCTGCAATTGGAATTCGAGCAGCCAGTCTCCACGCAGGCGATTCGGGAGGTGCTCGCCCGAGACGATCTGGGCAGCAGCATTATTCAGTTGGATCGCGACACGTCCCGCACGGCGGTGATTCGGACGCCACCCCTAGAGGAAGCGGTGCGTTTGGCGGTGGAAGCACAGATGTCGGCAGAGGTGGGACCCTTCCGCCGCGATCGGGTGGAAACGATTGGCCCGACGATCGGCAAGACGCTGCTGCGCACGGGGCTATTGGCCATTGTGGTGGCATTTGCGGCGATTGTGGTTTACGTCAGCTTTCGCTTCCAGTTTGATTATGCGGTGTTTGCGATCGCCGCTCTGATGCACGATGTCCTCATCGTTGCCGGCATCTTTGCCATGCTCGGCTTAACCTTGGGGGTAGAAGTAGACCAGCTATTTGTGGTGTCGATTCTCACTATTATTGGCTTTTCCGTCAACGACACCGTCGTGATTTACGATCGCATTCGCGAAAACAGCCGCCGCCTGCTCAGTCGCAAAACCCGCTTCCCCGACGTGGTGAATATCTCCGTCAATCAAACCTTTGCCCGTTCCATCAACACCTCCCTCACCTCCATGCTGGCGCTGCTCGCCATCTTCCTGTTCGGCGGCCCCACCCTGCGATATTTCTCCCTAGCCCTGCTAATCGGCTTTGCTTGGGGAACTTACTCCAGTATTTTCGTTGCCAGCACGCTGTTAGCTTGGTGGCGCGAGCGCAATCCCGGCAGTGGTACGCCGAAGGTCCGCGAGGAACTGCCGGAGTCCGGGATAGTTTAGGCGGTAGCATCGATCGGGGTACGCGCTTTCAGGGCATACTTGCCTCGCGTCTATTTCTGAAAATTGTACCTATTGCTACATTTGAGGGAAAGCTAGCGCTACTGAAGAGACCTTCGATGGCTGGAGGGAAAGAGGCAAGTGTTATCGTCTGAGGCTAAACAACTCTTTCGGCTAGTGGAGCGGGTGCGTTGGGCGATTGTAGGCTTGTTTTGGCTGGCGATCGGCCTACCCTCCCTGTGGAGCCTGCGGGTGGAGGTTGGCCGGTTGTTGGAGTTTTTTACCTGGGGAGGGTTGAAGTACTCTCTGATTTTTCGGCCTTGGCCTGCGTTTGGGCTGGTGATCTGCATTGGCATTACCCTCTCGACGCTGCTGTGGCAGAGTTATTACGAGCTGTTTGGCTTGTCGTCTCGCACCCGTCGAGAGTTAGAGCAGCAGGTGGCGGTGGTGCGTCAAGAGGGGCCGAGTCACTTTCTCTGGCGCTGGATTTTTGAGCCCTCGGGCAAGATGGGCCGCGATTGACTGAGATGTCTGAAGAAGTTTAAGTTGAGGAAATTAAAGCTAGCTGACTCTGTCTATGACGACTATTGGGATGAAGTCTTGGGCTTGGCTGCGATGAAATAACTGCTACTCAGTTTAGGGTATCCACGAGCCAGCGGATGAGGGTGCTGTCGTCTTCGATCTGCGATCGCTCCAAAGCCTCTTCCACTAACGTCATGGTTAATCCTGGCAGAACTCCAGACACTTGAATCTGTCCACTGCGGCCTGCGGCGATCGCGAACGCAACCACCTGCTTGTCCGCCACATTCACGACCCAATATTCCGAAACGCCCAAACGTTCGTAGAGCAGTCGCTTTGCACCTAAATCATCCTGAAAGGAACTCGCTCCAAGCTCAATCGCTAGAGTGGGTGGCCCAAACAGGTCTACATCAATGGGCGAATTATTTTGAGGGGGCAGTTTGAAGTCAGCCCCAACGTAGATGGCAACATCGGGCTGGCAACCGCGCACCCCTGTTTTATAGAAGCTGCAATTGATGAATTTAGCGATGCGAATATTGCGAAAGGTGGCAAATAAGCCAACGACATCTATCGCTACTGAGTTTTGTCGCCCGTGCCCAGCACCCAAAGGAGCCATCTCAATTCTCATATAGCCATTGTCAAAATATCCTCTACCTTCTTCGTACCGAGGCTCATCCATCGTGACGATAAACTCTTCCCAGGTAGCCTTAACCCAGGTGTCCGTCTGTATTCTGCGGGTCGTAGAACGCGCCATATCGGCAAATGCCAGCGGAGTGGGGTGAAGCGGTTGTCTCGAGCTTGATTCTAGTTTAATCAGAGGGGTTGCCATCGACCTAAAATGGGTGCGTCAACGCACTGACCCTTATCCCCCACATGCCCGATCCCGCTGACTATCCTCAATTGCCCGACGATTTTGCTGGTGCTCTCGCACAAGCCGTGGCAGGCTCAAAAGCAGCTCTAGCGGCTGGCTACAAGCGCCTGCAAGTGGACATTCTCGCCCCCGACCTCAAACCGGACTCATTAGCCTATCCCTTCCACACCCTGTTCGAACAACCCTTTGCCTTTGTGTTTGCCGATGCAGGGGCTGCGGCTTTAGCCCGACACCAATGGCAACAGCCCGACTGGATTGCATGCGATGTTAACAGTGCGATGCAGCTCGATCGCGATGTGGCCCTGATTTTTTCAATGCCATCTTTGGTGGAGATCGAGGCGGTGGAGCAGTTGTGCAACGATCGCAATAGCGCCATCAGCACGAACAAAGCCAAAGATGTCCCGACAATCGCCATCAATCCGCAGTTGCAGGATACCGGCACAGCTGGGGTGGGACTATCGGGACGGCGGTTGCGCACTCGCTTTCTCAACACCCTCGAACCTTGCTACTACCTGCAATCTTTCGGACAGGGGGCTCTGTTACGGGTTTATCCCCATCCTTGGACGGTGTGGCAACTGACGGATGGCGAGAGTTACGAGTTGCTGGAGGTAGTCAGTTCCAAGCCTTCTGGCGAGCAGTTGGCGCAGATATTTGCGGCCGATAAGGCAGAGAGTTTGTGGGGCGGAATCAGACGATTTATGCGAGCATTGCAGAATTGATCGCCCCACTCCCCTCCGAAACACACTGCAATATTCCCCCAACCGATAAGGCCAGCAACGACAATGAAGAGGCGATCGCCTCTTCCAACCCCCTATGCCCCCCTTCAGCAACGTCTTCTACGAAATCGCTGCCGTTCTGAGCGTCGCGACTGGTGCAGGCGCATTGGCCCTGTGGCTGCGCCAGCCCCTCCCGATCGCCTTCATCGCGGTCGGCTTTGCGCTCGGTCCCGCCGGTATGGGGTGGATTGGCGATAGCGAGCAGGTGGAGTTTTTCGCCGAACTGGGGGTTACTCTCCTGCTCTTCGTAGTCGGCCTCAAGCTCGATCCCCACGAAATTCGTGCCGTCGGCCCCGTGGCGATCGCGGTTGGCATCGGGCAGATTGTCCTCACCGGCAGTCTCAGTTTCTGGATTGGTTTGGGGTTTGGGTTCTCGGCAGTCAAAGCCTTTTACGTGGCGATCGCCCTCACCTTTTCCAGCACCATCATCACCGTCAAATTGCTCTCCGACAAACGCGAGATCGATGCATTGCACGGGCGGATTGCCTTGGGCGTCCTGATTGTGCAGGATATTGCCGTTGTGCTGGTGATGATTGGTCTGACCGCCCTCAGTGGTGAAGACGGTTCCGCAAGCTTTGGCCTCGCCCTGTTGGTCGTGGCTTTAAAGGGTCTCGGTTTTTTGGGTGTCCTCGCCGCGATCGCCCGCTATCTCTTGCCTTCCCTGCTCCACAGCGTCGCGAGATCGCCCGAACTCTTGGCCCTCTGCGGCATTTCGGCGGCAATCGCCTTAGCTGCAGAAGCAGATGCTTTGGGGTTCAGCAAAGAAGTGGGAGCATTTTTAGCCGGGGTGGCGATCGCCTCTACCCCCTATCGAGTTCCCATGTCCTCTCGCCTGGTCAACCTGCGCGACTTTCTATTACTCTTCTTTTTCCTCAACCTCGGCCTCCACATTCACTTGGAATCCCTCGGCGCAGAGCTATTGCCAGCCTTAGTGTTTTCGGGTTTCGTGCTGTTGGGCAAACCCTTGATGGTGTTAGTGCTGATGGGGTTGATGAAGTATCGCAAATATACCAGTGCCCTGACCGGTTTATCCCTCAGCCAAATCAGCGAATTTTCCCTTATCCTGGCAGCATTGGGGGTGAGTTTGGGTCACATCGACAACGAGACGTTGGGGTTGCTCACGCTGGTGGCACTGATTACCATGACCCTCTCGACTTACCTGATTCTCTACTCCCACGAGCTGTATCCGCGCATTTCCCACTGGCTGGACCTGTTCGAACGACAAATTGCCCATCACGAGCAGCACGATCGCAATAGCTCCGATGCTGCGGTGGCGGATGTGGATGCGATTGTGTTTGGACTGGGGCGATATGGGGGCAGTGTCGTGGAGAATTTGCGCTCCGAGGGCTTCACCGTCTTGGGGGTAGATTTCGATCCAGAGGTGGTGACGTTCTGGCGCAGCCAGGGGTTGTGGACATTGTATGGGGATGCAGACGATCCCGAGTTGGCGGCGCTGATGCCGCTGAAAGAGGCGAAATGGGTGGTGAGCACCGTCCCCAATTGCAATGTGGGGCTGGCGTTGTTGCACACCCTCCAACACCAGCGCTATCGGGGGCAGGTGGTGCTGACCAGCCACACGCGACGGGACGAAGAAATTTTGTTGGGGGCGGGGGCCGATCGGGTTTTATTGCCCTTTCGAGATGCAGCAAAAGAGGCTGCCCGCAGGATAGTCGCCGATCGCTCGCTTGAGGTGCGAGATAGTCCTGTCAATTAGCACTGTCCTTGATGCTTAGTATGGTAGAGATAGACCTTGCTAGCCAAGATTCATTCCCACTTCGCATGACTTCCCCAACTCCAATCGCTCCACCTTCCTGCTCGGAAACTGCTTCACCCAACTGGCAAATAGAGTTGCTTTACGACGGCGAGTGTCCGCTATGCCTGCGGGAGGTGCATTTCTTGCGCCAGAAAGATGCAGGGCGGGGCATCGTGTCGTTTGTGGATATTGCCGATTTGGCTTACGACCCCGAGCAGCATGGCGGTATTGATTTCGAGACAGCCATGGGCCGCATTCACGCGCTGCTGCCCGATGGCTCGGTGATTCGGGATGTGGAAGTGTTTCGACGGGTGTATGCAGCGTTGGGGATGGGATGGGTGTATGCCGCGACGAAGTGGCCGCTTGTCGGGCCTTTGGTGGATAGGATATACGACATTTGGGCGCACAAGCGATTGGCGATCGCGGGGCGACCGGATTTGGAGACAGTTGTGGCCGATCGCCAGCGGCGTCTGGAGGACTGTGGAAACGGCGATCGCTGCAAAGTTCCTTCAACCTAAACCTCTTCAGCGGTTGCCAGTCTTGTCAAAATCTGCTTTTCTTCCATCTCGCGTCACAGCAACATCACAAAACGAGATCTGCGGCACCTCGCAGGAAACAAGGTGCAGCGGAGGAGTCTCTGCCTCCTACCGCTCCGCAATAATAGGAGAGCATGCAGATCTCTCTGGGGCACAATAGCGCCGGAGTGCGGGTCTCCGATGAGGACAACGAACTAAATGACACGACCGGAACCCAAATCGGTCAAGGCTGTATCGGGGATCGCCCCTGAAGGCGAGGACCCGCAAGAGACCGAAACCAGTCCAGCAGCCCCACAAAACACTGTGGCGATCGTGCCCGTACTGAACGAAAGCGCCACCATTGGCCGCGTGGTGGAAGACTTGCGATCGCAGGGAATTCAACACATTCGCGTTATCGATAATGGCAGTAGCGACGATAGCGCCCAGAAAGCAGCGGCTGCAGGGGCAGAGGTGCTATTCGAGCCGATCGCCGGATACGGGCGTGCCTGTTGGCGGGGATTGCAAGATCTCGGAGCCGAGATCGAGTGGGTATTGTTTTGCGATGGGGATGGCAGTGACGATTTGAGCCAGCTTCCCCTGCTCTTCGCACAAGGCGATCGCGCCGACTTCATTTTGGGCAATCGTCAGGCAACGGCAGCGGGTAGAGCCACCCTGACTCCAGTACAAACCTTTGGTAACGGCTTGGCCACCACCCTAATCCGCTGGGGCTGGGGATTTCAATATCGCGATTTAGGACCGCTGCGATTGCTGCGGCGAGCGGCATTGGAGCGTCTGCAACTGAACGATCGCGGCTTTGGCTGGACCTTAGAAATGCAGGTGCGCGCCGTTGAGGAAAACCTGCGCATTTGCGAGTTGCCGGTCAACTATCGACCTCGCCAAGGGGGAAAGTCCAAAATCTCTGGCTCGCTGCGAGGGGCTTTTCGAGCGGGATCGGCCATTTTAGGAAACTTGGGGCGGCTGTATTGGAGCCGCTCCGAACGCAATCCCCGTGAAAATTCGAATGCGTTCCCAGCGCACCTGCGGTTGTGGTTGGCGGCGCTCTTGTTGGTAGTGGGTGCCGTGGCGATCGCCCCTCACGGCAATTTGCTGGAACCTGGTGTGGGAGTGGTGCCTCAATTTTGGTGGGGGGTAGGGCTGATGGGGGTGGGATTCGGACTGTCCTGGACGATTCCCAAACTGGATTGGCGCTGGTTTTGGGGCGTGACGATCGCCACTCGTTTGATTTTGCTGGGGATGGCTCCCGGTGACGACGTCTGGCGCTATCTATGGGAAGGATTTATTCAAACGCAGGGATTTAATCCCTATCAATATGCCCCCAACGCGATCGAGCTGGAAGCACTGAGATTTGATTGGTGGCCCTGGATCAATCATCCCCACGTCTCAGCCTTGTATCCGCCTGTCGTGCAATGGGGATTTCACGCCCTAGCTGCCATTCAGCCATCTGTATTGCTGTTCAAACTGGGATTTGTGGCCGCCGATCTGATCGTGTGTGGCTTGCTCTATCGCTGGTTTAGCGGTCTCAATGCAGTTCTCTATGCCTGGAATCCGCTGGTTATTTACTCGTTTGCGGGGGGAGCCCATTACGATAGCTGGTTTATCCTGCCCCTCGTGCTGGCTTGGGGAATTGCCGATCGCGGCAGTGGCCTCAACCGCTGGCTGGGCAGTGCTTTGTGTGTCGGCATCGCGATCGCGGTTAAATGGGTTTCCCTACCGCTGTTGGGCTTTTTGGCTTGGCGAGCTGGACGCGATCGCCATTTACCCTTTGGAATTCTAGTTGGGGCAATCGGTCTATTGCCGCTGGCGATCGCCTCTCTCTCCTACTGTCTCGACGGCACCTGTCCGATTAGCCCTGCAGATTCTGATTTTTTGACCTACGGACGCAGTGCCGAGGCGGTACCCTATCTGGTGTGGGCGATCTGGCCGTTCCAGTGGAAAACCAATTGGCTGCTGGTCGCCCCCCTGGCTGCCATCATCGCGATCTCGATTGTGCGATCGCGCCACCTGCTCGGCTTTGCCGAGCGCTATTTCATCGCGCTGCTCTTTCTGTCCCCCATCATTCACGCTTGGTACTTTACCTGGCTGCTACCCTTTGCTGCCGCCACCCGCAACTGGGGAGCCCGCTTGGTGAGCATCTCGGCCTTCATCTACTTCGTGCTGCCCCACCGGCAAGCCCTAGGCGACACCGATTGGTGGATGACCGAAACAGAGCGTTTGCTGTTGTGGCTGCCGTTTGCGGCGGGGTGTTTGTGGAGTGGCTGGGTTGGCCGAAGGCGATCGCCAATCTGAACGAAACTTTCTAGAGCTCTCAAACAAATCTCAGGCTCTAAAAGTTTTATTCTCAGACTTTAAAGGTTCTATAAGGAGTGTGAAGTTTGTGCCGATGAGCCCCACCCATCATGATTCACCTCCGAAACCACTGGCCACTTGCTGCTGCTGCAGCCCTCCTTCTCGCTAGCTGTGGCGGCTTGAACGCCCAAACAGATCGCTCTACGCCGACAGAGGTCGCTGTCTCTAGCAGCAGCGCCGGTCGCATTCGCACTGAAGTCTATGCAGATGTCTTATCTGACTACGTCCACCCAGAGAGTACATTCGTGGACTACGAGGCGTTGCAGGCTAACCGCGCGCAGCTCGATACTTATATTGACGACCTAGCCGCCCTCGATGAAGCGACCTATGAATCGTGGAGTGAAGCAGAACAGATTGCCTACTGGGTTAATGCCTACAATGCCATCACGCTAAAATCCATCATCGATCAAACCCCCATCAAACCCAGCATCAAAGACATCATTGGCGTCTGGCGCATTCGCCGCCACGCGATCTTTGGCGGTAACAAAACCCTGAATAATATCGAGCACGACGTCCTGCGGGTAGACTTCGACGAGCCTCGTATCCACGCTGCTTTGGTGTGTGCGGCAGTGAGCTGCCCCCCCTTGCGTACCGAACCCTTTACAGGTGAAAACCTCGACGCTCAGCTCGACGATCAAGTGGAGCAATGGTTGGCGAAGGAGGACGGCCTGCGGATCGATCGCGAAGAAGGTGTGGTCTATCTCTCCAAAATCTTTGACTGGTTTACCGTTGACTGGGTGCCCAGCTACGGCTTAGACGAGGGTGACAATCGCTTTACCGGTAATGACAAGGAACGAGCTGTGCTCAACTTCGTTGCCGGTTACGTGAACGAGAGCGATCGCGAGTTTCTCGAAGCAGGCGATTACCGCATCCAATACTTCGACTACGATTGGTCCCTTAACATCCAGTCCTAAATGCTATTTCTAGCGGGTTTAGCCCTCAAATAAGCGTTCCACAACTCCTGCTGGCTGAGTGAAGTCGAAACTAGACTTCCCAGCCAGCATCCCCTTTCGCCCTCGGCGATACTTTGCGAACGGCTCTGCTGGTATTTGATGGGTATTTCCACAAGCTAGAGCGTATCGGGATCGATTCCCTTTTGCCGGAGTTTGTCCAGCAGTTGTTCGCGTAACTGTCGTTCCTGCTCGGCGCGCTGGCTCTCCTGCTCGGCGACCTCTGCAGGTGACGTCAGTCGATTCCCCTCTCGGTCGTACCAATACAGCCACTCTCTGGTGCAATTTCGGTAAGTGCCCAACTCTCTGCCCAAGCCCAAGCCAATCTCGGGCAACCAAACAGGGTCCCCCTCCAGCAAGACGTAGCGATCGCCTTCGAGTCGGTAAATCTCTAGGGGCTGACGCCGTTTGCGAGAACAGTAAACGGGATTGTAGATCGCGTAGTACAACACTCCGATACTGGCGTAGTCTGCCATCTTGGAGCCGTACTCTTGCCCGTAGCTGCGAGAGACGTATTCCACCACCAGAATGGGGAGTGCGCCTTCATGCCAGACCACATAGCTCTGTCTGCCGTCCGAGCGATCGAACTGTTCCACCCCCAGACTCAAGAAGCCATCCGGGACAATAGCAGGTGTATTGAGCTTGTAATAGACGGCTAAGTTGATGCCCCAGAACCAATCGCTGCGATCGCGCCAGTGCCAAGCGAGGAGATCGCCCAAGAGGCTGGCGACGAGCGTTTGCAATTCGCTATCCACAGGGGCAAAGTCAGTTTCGGGCAGTTCGTCTTGGGTGGGGAGGTGTTGGCGGGGTTTGAACTGGACCATCAGTTCTGCTCCAATTGAGCTCACTCTATCGTAGCGTTGGCTGCAGTGTCGCTAATGGCGACTTGGACCGACCGACCAGCCCCAGCAGCTTCACGACAGCCACTTGCCTCGAACCTGAGTTCATATTGGTCGCAAAGTTTCCAATCAGATGATTTCCCAATAGTTGGGAAGCAGGCGACATCTCTAAGTTTTGTCGTAGACGCTTCATAAAACTTTAAGGCACAATAGGTATGTCTGTGTATTGCACCTTCCCCTATGATTGCCGTCAACCCTGTCGCGACTCCCGCCTACACCACTGAAAATTGGCGCAAGGGCTACGCTTCTCTCAAACAAGAACGGGACTATTGGATTGATGACATTGATGGCAGCTTGCCGACAGAACTGGTTGGCACTCTATTTCGCAACGGGCCGGGGGGCTTAGATATCAGCGGACAGGACTACGGTCATCCGTTTGATGGAGACGGCGCGATCTGTGCCATTACTTTCTGCGGCGACAAAGCCCACTTTCGCAATCGCTACGTCAGAACCCCCGAATTTTTAGCTGAGCAACAGGCGGGGCGCATCCTCTACCGCAGCGTCTTCGGCACCCAACGCGCTGGTGGCTTTTGGAATAACTGGTTCGATTTCAACTTCAAAAATCCCGCCAACACCAATGTCGTTTATCAAGGGGGCAAACTCCTGGCTCTGTGGGAAGCGGATGTTCCCTACCGCCTCGATCCCGCCACGCTAGAAACCCTCGGCAAAGAAGATTTCAACGGCGTGCTCTCAAAAGGGCAAGCTTTTACCGCGCATCCTCGCATCGATCCCGAGACAGGCGATCTGATTGCGTTTGGTGTCGATCCCGGCCCCACCTCAACGCTATATTTCTATCGGGTCGATCCAGACGGCAAGCTAGCCGAAGTCACCTCCCACAAAATCCCCGGCTTCTGTTTTTTGCACGACTTTGCCCTCACCCCCAACTACCGCATCTTCTTCCAAAACCCCGTCTCTTTTAACCCCATCCCCGTGGCTCTGGGCCTGCGCCCCCCCGCTGCCTGTATCGAGTTAGATCCCAAAGCCAACACCCGTATTATTGCGTTCGATCGCCAAGGCAAGCCCCGCACCTTCACCACCGATCCGGGCTTTATCTTCCATCACGCCAATGCCTATGAAGAGGGCGATCGCATTATTGTCGATTCCCTTTGCTACGACGATTACATGTCCCTCGAACCGGGCAGCGACTATCGCGAGGTGGTGTTTGAGGAGATTCCCTACGCTCGCTTGGTGCGTTACGAGCTGGACTTGCAAGCTGGCACCGCCAGCCACGAGGCGATCGTCGATCGCCCCTGCGAGTTTCCCGCCCTCAACCCCGCTTGCGTGGGTCGCAAGCAGCGCTACACTTACGTCGGCACCACCCACGCGGCGGGGCCCAACGCTCCGTTGCAGGCGGTGATGAAGGTGGATATGGAGACGCGATCGCAACAGATCCACAGCTTTGCTCCGCGCGGATATTTGGGGGGCGATCCGGTGTTTGTGCCGCGTCTGGGGGGAGAGACGGAAGATGATGGGTGGATTGTGGTGCTAGTGTTCGATGCGGTGAAGGAGCGATCGGATGTGGTCATTCTGGATGCCCGCAATCTCGAGGGAAAACCGGTTGCGGTGCTACACCTAAAGCATCACATTCCCTATGGTTTGCACGGCAACTTCACCCCTGAAGTGTTTGTGCGCTAATTCAATTTTGGGGCGTTTGGGCAACACTGGAGGGGGCGAGATTGCGATCGTGCCTTCGCTGGTTTGTCTAGATCTGCCATGCGCAAGATTATTCACATCGATTTGGAGCTACAGTTTTGATAGCGATCTAGGATTGCCTCCATCCTCTGCTTCAGCGATATGAGTTCAAACCGCCAAGATTTCGATAACCCTTGGAAGGTTATTTTAGAGGTCTATTTTGACAAGTGTTTGGCCTTTTTCTTTCCCGAGATTCACGCCGAGATTGATTGGAGTCGAGGTTACGAATGTCTGAATACCGAACTCCAGCAAATCGACCGCACCTCAGAATTGGGCAAGCGCTGGGCGGACAAGCTAGCTAAAGTCTGGCGCAAAGAGGGTAGCGAAGCCTTTGTCATCATTCATGCTGAGGTGCAAGGTCAGCCAGAGACCGTTTTTGGGGCACGCATGTATACCTACTACTATCGCTTGGGGGACAAATTCAAGGCCCCAATCGTCAGTGTGGCAATTTTGAGTGATGAGCGGCCCAGTTGGCGACCCAATGGATTTGAAACAGGTCTGTGGGGCTGCGAGATGAGTTTTCGGTTTCCAATGGTGAAGCTGTTAGACTACGAGCAACGCTGGGAGGAACTGGAAGCCAGTCAGAATGTATTTGCCACGGTCGTGATGGCGCATCTGAAGGCGCAGGCAACGCGGGGTCAGCCAAGCGAGCGCAAGGTTTGGAAATGGAGTTTGACGCGGCGGTTGTACGAGCGAGGTTACAAGCGTGAAGAAATCATCAATCTCTATCGATTTATCGATTGGGTAATGCAATTGCCCGAGGAATTGGAGCTAGAATTCCAGACAGAGTTGGAGCAATGGGAGCAGGAGGGTCGGATGCCTTATCTCAGCACGATTGAACGAATGGCACGTCAGGCAGGACGCGAAGAGGGACGCGAAGAGGGCGAACGAGCGCTGATTTTGCGCCAGCTCGCACGGCGATTCGGGGCAATGTCTGTGCAGCGCCAAATTCGTATAGAAGCACTGGCACTGCCTCAATTGGAAGAGCTGGGGGAAGTGCTATTGGATTTCCAGAGTGGGGAAGAGCTGGATCGTTGGTTGGATGAATGCGGTGTGTGAAGGCGATCGCCTCTGGGCTTGTGTCTGATGCATTGAGAGGCGAGATCGCTTTTTGATGATGTTGAGTTGAATTATAAAGATTTTTGTTTTTGTCGATCTGAGTACTGCGAAAATGTTGCACTCAGCCCCCTACATCCCCCACTAGTGGGGGGCTTTTGAGAGATTTTCTGTTTCGTTCTATCGTCTCAGTAACAGCGATCTCGTGCCTCATTTTCAACTTCAGCTAGCTCTATGGCCAAGTCCCCCAGAATGGGAGATTTAGGGGCTTCTGTTTGGGTCCCATTCATGCGATCGCTAGACAATAGAGATCGGGCGGGCCATCCTAGGGGCAAGGCGATCGGCGTTATTTCTGTCTGTACGAGCAAACTGCGGAGGAACTCATAGCAAGTGTTTCCCTCAAAGCTGTCGTTGACGCAATAGATCTCCCCAGTAACGAGTGGGTCTCCTACCTGAATCCCGCTACTGCCGAGATTGTCACCATCACCGATGAAGATCGGAACCTGCTCGACCATAGCGACGATTTGGAAGATCTGCAGGATTGGGAGCGCGAGCTCTTGCCAAAACTGCGGGAGGTCGCTGAATCCGAGAACTATCTAGTGTTGCCGGATCGGTTTGAGCTCCACGAGTGAGCCATGATGGAGCGCTTCTGCTATGAGGTTGAAGATCCCGAGCGTAGAGTAGAACTGCTCGATGTCATTCAAGGTAGAGGCGCGTTTAATCGCTTTCGACGGACAACTCAACGGTTCGAGCTCCAAGCAGCTTGGTATCGCTTTCGCGATCGAGCACTCGAACAGATTGCGAAGGAGTGGCTAGAACTCCACCAGATTCCCTACCAGTAGGATATCCGGCCCCCACTTTGCAAGTGAATGGCGTGCTGGCAAGTGTAAGTTTTCTTGAAATCGATGCTTTATATTTTGTCAAGATTCGACGTTTGGATAGCTGCTGCAAAGCCTTATAAATGGAAGGATACTCTATATTCAACGCACTCCATCTCGGGAGATTGCCATGTATTCTCGCCAGTCTCTGCAGGCGAAAGAATTCTCTCAGTCAGCAGCGATCCCGGCACAGAACCCCTTAGCGTCGAGACCCTTTGCTCCTCAGCCCCAGCCCGAACCGATCGCCGAACCGACGCAAACTCTAGAAAAAATACAGGTGCAGTTAGAGCGAGCTGAGCACTCGATGCATAGCGCAGCCAACATGAAGAGCGCTCCCAGCAAGGCTGTCTCCCCTCAACCGCTGCAGATGAAGCTGGCGATCGGCTTACCTGGGAACCCATACGAACAGGCAGCAGACCGGACTGCCCGACAGGTCGTGAGGCTACACGCGCCCGAACCCCTGTCAATAAGGATAGGAGAGCCGGTGCAGCGGGCAGAGAGGCCGGAAGACAATGATGAGTTGAGGAGGAAACCAGAAATCAGCTTGATTCAACGGGTGGATCTGCCGGAAGACGATGATGAGTTGAGGAGGAAACCTCTGATTCAGCGAAAAATTGGGCTGGGGAGCATGGCTGCTACACCCGATCTGGAGCGATCGATTCACCGCGAGCGAGGCCGAGGGGAGCTCCTCTCGGACACCATTCGACAGCCAATGGAGCAGGCGTTTGGGGCTGATTTTAGTGGGGTGAGGATTCATGCAGATGGGCGATCGGACCAATTGAATCAATCGATGCAGGCAAGGGCTTTTACAACGGGGCAGGATGTCTTCTTTCGGCAGGGAGACTATCAGCCCGAGAATAGAGGTGGACAGGAGTTGATTGCACACGAGCTGACTCATGTGGTACAGCAAAATAGAAATCTTGGTGAGAAACGTAATTCAAATAACATATCTAAATCGACTTACGCTCGAGCAACGGACTTCCATTATTCAGGCCAACACTTGCAGCGTAAAATTGAATTAGATTTTAGCAAGATACCCAAAGAAAGTCTGTCTACTGTAAAGGAAATTGTGAGAACTGCCTATCAATATATTATGAGTACAAAAACAGGAAAAACAGTTTGGGAAGACATCAAAAAATCTCCACATACCATTCAGGTCCAAGTAAGGGCAGACGATTTTGCTCCCACTACCTTCTCTGTATTTGACCTGTTCGGACCCGACAAAGGCGAAGAGGAAATTAAAGAATTTCTGGGCGTCACAAGCAATCTGTTTGTCCGCTGGAATGTAATGGACTTGCTTGTGCTGGACCCAGAGGAAAAAACGAATCTAATACCGAAATCAGGTCCTGCCAATCAATCTGTGGCAAATGCTCTCGTTCACGAACTCGGACATGCAAGACAACTCCTGCACCCAGAAATGGTTGGCCACGCTATGAAGTGGAGAAAGGGCGAACGCGATGCCTTAAAAGAGGATAATCGCGAACTGGCAAACAAATACAACCTTCTGATAGAACTCCACAACCTGCTCAATCATGAAATTCCTTTTTCGATCGAGACGGGAGAACCCGTTCGTGTGAAATACCAAGGGGGAGGCAAGCAACTAACCTTGTCTGAGGCATTAGAGGACGCGAAAGCGCGACTGAAACCCATCAAAAAACAAAGCAACTTACCGTGGGAAAATGCCTTTGATTATGTGGAAAAACGAATTTCTGAATTAGAAATGGAAGTCATTAAAATCGAATTAGACTCTCAAGACTATACCATTCCAGAACATATAGACCTGGAAGAACTAGAAAAAGAATTTGAATCTCTGGCTGAGGAACTACTGGAAATGAAAGATGAAGCACCCTCCTATCTGGAAACAATCGCAAAACCTTATAGGGTAGAGTAGCCGATCTGATAGATAACGATCCCATTCTTCCCGGCTTCACCTCCCCTGTTTGCAGAGTTGTAGAGGAAAAATCCCCCTCGGACAGCCAGATGTTTTGCGATCGCCATTTCTTGGACTACAGTGAATGTAACAGAACGTTAACGATTGGCGGCAGGGTGAATTTGACAGCTCCATCCCCCCCATCATCGATCTTCCAGCCCTCCATCCAGAGCGACTGGCTGCAGGTCGAGCCTGTTTGGCAGGCCAACACCCTCGATTTGCAACATAAAAAGTTCATCCCCCCCCTCTCCCCCAGTTGGCGGCTCCTGCTGCTCAACGACGGCTATACCACCCGTAACCTCAGCCTCCTGACAGGCAGCGACATCGCCGCCGAACTCATCGATACCCGCACCATCGACCCCGATCGCGATCGTGCCCCCGCAGCCATCGCCCTGCTCGATCGCCCCTCCATCCGCCGCCAAGTGTGGCTCACCTCTGCCAGCGGCGATCGCCTTGTCTACGGCGTCTCTTGGTGGAATCCCCACCACCTGCGCGACTATCTCCACCATCCCGACCAGCCGATCGGACGCAACCTCAGTCATCGCCGCATCGAACTCTTCCGCGAACTGCACGGTCTCTACCTCGGTCACTCCGAAACCCTGACCCAAGCCTTCCGAACCGAAGGCCCTTTTTGGGGCCGCCACTACATTCTCTGGCACCAGCAACAGCCCATCACCCTCATCGCTGAAGTCTTTTCCAACAGCCTCACCCGCCAGCTCGGCCCCAGCCAAGCCGCCGCCAACCCAACCGAACATCCCTGCCAAGCAGATGGCGGTATCGATCGAATCGCCACTTAAGATAGGGGCTGGAGCTCGGGGGTAGAGGTGATGAATCAACGGAATCCGGCGATCGCGGTGGCCACTCTGGCGGCGGGCAAAGGCACTCGAATGCGATCGCAGCTGCCGAAGGTGCTGCACAAGTTGGGGGCGCTCACCTTGGTGGAGCGGACCCTCGATACCGCCCAACACCTCTCCCCCGATCGCTGCTTTGCGATTGTGGGGTATGCCCGCGAGCGGGTGCGCGAAACCCTCGCCGATCGCGAGATTGAGTTTGTCGAACAGACGGAGCAACTGGGGACGGGTCACGCCGTGCAGCAGTTGTTGCCCTATCTAGAGGGATTTCAAGGGGATTTGCTGGTTTTAAATGCCGACGTTCCCCTGCTGCGCGAATCCACTCTGCAAACGCTGGTTCGAGCGCACCGCACCAAACAAGCCGCCGCCACGTTACTGACCGCTCAAGTCACCGATCCGAGCGGCTACGGGCGAGTCATCTGCGGTGTCGATGCTGCGGTCAAAGAAATTGTCGAAGATCGCGACTGCACCCCCGCCCAACTGAGTCACAAACGCATCAATGGCGGCATCTACTGCTTCCATTGGCCCGATCTAGCCAAAGTCCTGCCCCAACTCAGCTCCAACAATTCACAGCAGGAATATTATCTGACCGATGCCATTGCCATGCTGCCCTCCGCATACGCCGTTGACGTGCCGGATGCACAAGAGTTGCAGGGCATTAACGATCGCCTGCAATTGGCCCAAGCCTACACAGCCTTACAGCAGCGCATCAAAGAAGACTGGATGCGGGCGGGGGTCACCTTTGTCGATCCCAATAGCACCACCGTGGCCGATACGGTCCAGTTGGAGCCCGATTGCATTATCGAGCCTCAAACCCACCTGCGCGGCAGCACGATCGTGCGCACGGGCTGCCAGATCGGTCCCAATTGCCTGATTGAAAACAGCAGCATCGGTGCCAACAGCCGCGTGCTGTACTCGGCGATCGCCGATTCCCAGATTGGCGAAGGCGTCACCATCGGACCGTTTGCCCACTTGCGGGACAATGTCGTGGTGGGCGATCGCTGTCGCATTGGCAACTTTGTCGAGGTCAAACAGACCGCCATCGGTCCCGATAGCAACGCGGCCCACTTGAGTTATCTGGGGGATGCCAGCCTCGGTCGTCAGGTCAATATCGGAGCGGGCACCATCACGGCCAACTTTGATGGCAAAGAGAAACATCCCACCATTATTGGCGATCGCAGCAAAACCGGCTCTAATTCCGTCCTCGTCGCCCCCATCGAAATCGGCGCAGATGTCACGATTGCGGCAGGGTCCACCCTGACAGAGTCGGTCCCGGATGATTGCTTGGCGATCGCGCGATCGCGTCAAACCGTCAAACAGGATTGGCGTCCCCGCTCCAAAGAGACATGAGTTCAAGTCCTGGGCAAGGGGGGACTCAAAAGCTTATATTTGATAGCCACATTTAGATCGCCCTAACCTCTTCCCCAACCTTTAGGGAAGAGGCACGAAACTCCTTCCTACTCAACTCTTACTCCCCTCTCCCTAGGGAGAGGGGCTGGGGGTGAGGGCCAGATCTACAACAATATTCATGAGAATTCGTCTTAAGCATTTTTTCCATCAGAATTGACCGTTCGGAGAACCTCCAAGTATTCGGCCAGTTGTTTGAGTGAGGCAGCGGTTAGAGCTGTATCGAGTAACTCCTCTAGCTGCACTACGGTCAGCTCCTGAAGTTGAGTCTGAAATGGATGCGGAATCGGGCCAAACCGACGTTCCATTAAACGCAGTAGCATACGGAGCGCTTCTTGTTGTCGCCCCTGTTCGAGCCCCTGTTCGAGCCCCTGTTCGAGCCCTTGTTCGAGCCCTTGTTCGAGCCCTTGTTCGAGCCCTTGTTCGAGCCCTTGTTCGAGCCCTTGTTCGAGCCCTCGTTCGAGCCCCTGTTCGAGCCCTTGTTCGAGCCCTTTGGCCAGACCGATTCTTTCCACACTGCTGATGTAAGGCATCCTCTGCTCCCGCTCGTAAGCTTGAATCTCCTCCCAAACCTCTTGCTCCAACTCCTCCGGCAATGCCATCACCCAATCGATGAAGTGAAAGAGCTGGATGATATCCTCGCGCTCGTAGCCCCGTTCGTACAGCCGCCGAATCAACCGCAGTTTCCACTGCAGGCGATCGCGCTCGTCCCCACGAGTGGCCTGCGCCTGCAGGTGAGCCATCGCAATGGTTGCAAACGGATTGCTGCTGGCCTCCAATTCGGCCCAGCGCTGCTTGTAGCCTAGCAACTTTGCTGTGAGAAAGCGGAATTCCAGGCGACAGCCCAAGACCTCGCGCACAAACTCGCTGGGCTGCCAGTTGGGACTGGTGTCGCAGAGGATGGCTAAACTCGCCACGGGGCGACCGTAGCGCTCGGCAATGCGGGTGTTGTAGATATACATGCGCTCGGGGAAAGAGTCATCTCTCTGGCCCTGCACTTCCACATGAATGAGAATCCACAGGTCCCGTCCGTCGAGCAGCCAAACCCGCACCAGTTTGTCCGCATAACGACGGCCCAATTCGGCATCGCGGGCGATCTGCTGGAGCTCTTTGTCGAGAAACTCGTAGGGACGCGACCAGTCGATTTGGGCCTGAGCGGCGGGGAAGAAGAGCCGGAGACAGGGCTCAAAATAGAGCTCCAGCATCTCCTTCCAGGGGGTATCGAAGTCTGCTCGGGGTGAGGTCATGTCTCGGGCGAACCACAACGTCTGACTCACTCTAGAGTACCGCTAGGGTAAGGTCGAGGCTGCTGATGGGCTCTCGCAATCTGCCAGCGGCGATCGCGAACTGCACTGACAGAGCTCGATCGCCCGGTAACTTCTGAGCTGGAAATTGCCTTAGCTCGCCACTATCTCTACTTGATTGCGCAGAAACTCGGTATTGACGCCAGACTCGCGAATCGTGGCCACCATCCCCGTCCGAGCCATCTCGCGAATGCCATACCCCGACAACATCTTGCCAATCGCCACCATCTTGCCGGGATCGCCCGTCACCTCCAACGTCAGCGACTCTTCCGACACATCCACAATCCGGGCGCGGAACATTTCGGCCAAATCCATAATCTCTCGCCGCGTCGCGGCAGTAGAGTTCACCTTGACCAACATCAATTCCCGCTGCACGCAGGGAATATGGGTCATGTCCTGCACCTTCAGCACATCAATCAGCTTATAGAGCTGCTTCGTAAATTGCTCCACATCGTTTTCCGTACCGGAGACCACCATAATGATGCGAGAAATCCCTGGCTTTTCAGTCTCCCCCACTGTCAAGTTGTGAATGTTGAACCCCCGTCGGGCAAACATGCCTGCGATGCGGCTCAAAACGCCCGGTTGGTCTTGCACGAGGGCAGAAAGAGTATGCTGGATAATCTGCATGGCAACCGGCACCGAAATATGGCAGGACAGAGGGAGATGTGACAGGAAAGTGGGAGCGAATCGAGGTCAGTCAGCTCGATGCATCCCTTTAAAAACTCGCCTCCGAATGATACACTTAGGGGCTGTTGTTCTCAAGTTTGAAACGCCCCATGCCCCAGATCAAGTCTGCCATCAAGCGAGTTCAGATCGCCGAACGCAATCGGCTGTACAACAAATCCTACAAGTCTGCCATTCATACCCTGACCAAAAAAGTCTTTGCAGCGGCTGACGCTTTGGCAGCGGGTGAAGCATCGGTAGAGCAGTTGGATACGGCCATGTCTGCCGCAGTCAGCAAAATTGATAAAGCAGCTTGTAAGGGGGTGCTGCACCGGAATACGGCAAACCGCCGCAAAGCCCGCCTGTCTCGGGTTTATAAGGCAGCCACCGGTCAAACCGCACCGGCTAACTAGACCCACTCCTCCGATATCCTTAGCTGTTCGAGAGCTCTCTTGACGTTCACTGCACCCAACCCCTCCCACTCAGCCACCGAGCGCGAACCAGAGGTAGCGGCGATCGATTTAGTCGATAGTCACGTTCACCTCAACTTCGATCGGTTTGAAGCGGATTTAGCTGAAGTCGCGCGCCGCTGGCGCGCCGCTGGCGTGCGTCAGTTGGTGCATTCCTGCTGCAGCCCAGCCGAATTCCCGCAGTTGCAGGCGGTGGCCGATACCTACCCAGAAGTGTTTCTGGCGGTTGGCCTCCACCCTTTAGATGTGGGCGGCTGGCAACCCGAGTTAGCTGCGCAAATCCGCTCCCTGGCCACCTCCGACCCTCGGGTTGTGGCGATCGGCGAGACCGGCTTAGATTTCTATAAAGCAGATAACATCGAGATTCAAATGGCGGCGTTTCGAGCGCAGATTGCGATCGCCCAACAGCTCGATCTGCCCCTCATCATCCACTGTCGCGATGCCGCCGCTGCCGCGCGAGACCTCTTGAGGCAAACGCAAGGCACCCTGCGGGGGGTCATGCACTGCTGGGGGGGCAGCCCCACAGAAACCCAGTGGTTTGTGGATCTTGGCATGTACATTAGCTTCAGTGGTATCCTGACATTTAAGAACGCTCGTACAGTACGCGATTCAGCCGCAATCGTTCCCCGCGATCGCCTGCTAATCGAAACGGACTGTCCGTTCCTCGCTCCCGTTCCCTATCGCGGCAAGCGCAACGAACCCGCCTATGTGGCCAGCGTGGCTAGCACACTCGCCGATATTCAAGCCCTGCCCTTGCCGCAGTTGGCCAGCCAAACTTCGGCCAATGCCCGCCGTTTGTTTCGGTTGCCCAACCCCACCCAGCTCCAACAACCCGAGCGGGGTTTTGCCACTGTCTAGCCGCTTCACGAGACGCTGGGCAGGGTTTTTTATGTTTGATTGACATTGGTACCGCCAATTTCTACAATTGGAGGTCTGATGTCGGCGCGACCTTTCTGAGAGACGCATGAATAGTTTGACAGCTGCGACTTCCGCTAATACCCTGCCAGACCTGGTGGAGATTCAGCGGAAGAGTTTTTTATGGTTTTTGGGCGAAGGATTTGAAGAAGAACTACTCAGCTTTTCCCCAATTATCGACTATACCGGCAAACTAGAACTACATTTTTTGCCCGAATACAAACCGGGCGATCCCTCCAAGGGCTACAAGATTCATCCTCCCCGCTACGATGCCGAAGAAGCCAAGCGCAGGGATGCCACCTATCAAGCTCAAATCCGCGTCCCCACTCGCCTGATCAATAAAGAAACGGGCGAGATCAAAGATATGGATGTCTTCATCGGGGATCTGCCCCTAATGACCGATCGCGGTACGTTTATCATCAATGGTGCCGAACGGGTGATCGTCAACCAAATTGTCCGCAGCCCGGGTGTCTATTACAAAGAAGAAGTCGATAAAAACGGTCGCCGTACCTATAATGCCAGCCTGATCCCCAACCGGGGTGCTTGGCTGAAATTCGAGACTGACAAGAACGACTTAGTCTGGGTGCGGATCGACAAAACCCGCAAGTTGTCCGCTGCCGTTTTGCTCAAGGCCCTGGGTCTGAGTGACGCCGAAATTAACGACGGGTTGCGCCACCCCGAATACATTCAAAAAACAGTTGAAAAAGAAGGGCAATTTAGCGAAGAAGAAGCCCTGATGGAGCTATATCGCAAGCTCCGTCCCGGCGAGCCGCCGACGGTAGCAGGCGGTCAGCAACTGCTAGAATCTCGTTTCTTCGATCCCCGCCGCTACGATCTCGGTCGCGTCGGTCGCTACAAACTCAATCGCAAGCTCAACCTCAGCACTCCAGAAAATATTCGGGTGTTGACCACCACCGATATTCTGTCGGCGATCGACTACTTGATTAACCTAGAATTCGACATCGGCCAAACCGACGATATCGACCACTTGGGCAATCGCCGCATCCGTTCGGTGGGAGAGCTGCTGCAGAACCAAGTGCGTGTGGGCCTCAATCGCCTAGAACGGATTATTCGCGAGCGCATGACGGTCTCCGAGTCCGAGAGCTTGACGCCAGCGTCGCTGGTCAACCCCAAACCATTGGTGGCTGCCATTAAAGAGTTCTTCGGCTCCAGTCAGCTCTCTCAGTTCATGGACCAGACCAACCCACTGGCCGAGTTGACCCACAAGCGCCGCCTGTCGGCCCTCGGCCCCGGCGGTCTCAGCCGCGAGCGGGCGGGTTTCGCGGTGCGCGACATCCACCCCAGCCACTACGGTCGCATCTGCCCGATTGAAACCCCCGAAGGCCCTAACGCTGGCTTGATTGGTTCGCTGGCCACCCACGCCCGCATTAACCAATACGGCTTTATCGAGAGCCCCTACTGGCCGGTGGAAGGTGGCGTGGTGCAGAAGGAGCAGCGGCCGATTTATCTCACTGCTGATGAAGAAGACGAATATCGGGTTGCTCCTGGAGATATTCCTCTGGATGAAGACAACCGCATTCTGGGCGAACTGGTGCCCGTCCGCTACCGTCAGGAATTCGGCACTGCCCACCCCGACGAAGTTCACTACGTTCAGGTTTCGCCAGTCCAGGTGATTTCGGTCGGGACCTCTCTGATTCCCTTCCTGGAGCACGACGACGCCAACCGCGCCCTCATGGGGGCAAACATGCAGCGTCAGGCGGTGCCCCTGCTCAAGCCCGAGCGACCGTTGGTGGGTACTGGCGTCGAAGCCCAAGCCGCCCGCGACTCCGGCATGGTGGTGGTCTGCCGTTCCAATGGCGTGGTCACCCGCGTCACCTCCCAGGAGGTGATCGTGCAAGCCGATGCGGGCAACGGTCCCGTTGAATATACGCTGCAGAAATACCAGCGCTCCAACCAGGACACTTGCTTGAACCAGCGACCGATTGTGGAAGTGGGCGATCGCGTCGTGGCCGGTCAAGTGCTGGCTGACGGTTCCGCCACCGAAGGGGGCGAGCTCGCCCTCGGTCAAAACATCCTCGTCGCCTACATGCCTTGGGAAGGCTACAACTACGAAGACGCCATCTTGCTCAGCGAGCGCTTGGTTTTCGACGACGTGTTTACCTCCGTTCACGTCGAGAAATTTGAAATTGAAGCGCGCCAAACTAAACTCGGCCCCGAGGAAATCACCCGCGAAATTCCCAATGTCGGTGAAGACTCCCTGCGCAACCTCGACGAACAAGGGATTGTGCGGGTCGGTGCTTGGGTCACGTCCGGCGACATTTTGGTGGGTAAAGTCACCCCCAAAGGGGAATCCGATCAGCCCCCTGAAGAAAAATTGCTGCGGGCTATCTTTGGGGAAAAGGCTCGGGACGTGCGAGATAACTCTTTGCGGGTTCCCAACGGCGAGAAAGGGCGTGTGGTGGACGTGCGCGTGTTCACCCGCGAGCAAGGGGACGAACTACCCCCCGGCGCCAATATGGTGGTGCGGGTTTTCATTGCCCTGAAGCGCAAGATTCAGGTGGGAGATAAAATTGCCGGTCGCCACGGCAATAAGGGCATCATCTCCCGCATTCTGCCCTGCGAAGACATGCCTTACTTACCCGACGGAACCCCAGTCGACATCGTTCTCAATCCGCTGGGGGTGCCCTCCCGCATGAATGTGGGCCAAGTGTTCGAATGCTTGCTCGGTTGGGCGGCTGACAACCTCGGCGTCCGGTTCAAGCTGATGCCGTTTGACGAGATGCACGGCGAGGAAGCCTCGCGGGCAACGGTGCGGGCCAAGTTGGAGGAAGCGCGAGAGAAAACCAACAAAGACTGGATCTATACCGATAGCGGCCCCCATGCCGGAAAAATGACCGTATATGACGGTCGCACGGGCGAGTTGTTCGATCAGCCAGTGACAGTTGGTCGGGCCTACATTCTCAAGCTAGTACACCTAGTAGACGAGAAAATCCACGCTCGCTCCACGGGTCCGTACTCGCTCGTGACCCAGCAGCCCTTGGGGGGCAAGGCACAGCAGGGCGGTCAGCGGTTTGGCGAGATGGAGGTGTGGGCCTTAGAAGCCTTTGGCGCGGCCTATACCTTGCAAGAGCTGCTGACGGTCAAGTCGGACGATATGATTGGCCGCAACGAGGCGTTAAATGCGATCGTCAAAGGCCAGCCGATTCCGCGTCCCGGAACGCCCGAATCGTTCAAGGTGTTGATGCGAGAGCTGCAGTCTCTGGGGTTGGATGTGTCTGTTTATAAGGTGAATACCGAATTGGATGGTACCTCCACTCATACGGAAGTGGATCTGATGGCAGATTCCAGCCAGCGACGGACGCCATCGCGTCCCACCTACGAGTCAGTCACGACTGAAGACTTACAGGTTGGACCGGAGGCTCAAAAAGGAGAGACTCCCGCTGCGGCAGCTCGGCTACCCGTTGAGGCTGCTGTCAGCGAGGAGAACCCCCCTGAAGCAGTCGAAGCACCTTTGCCTGCTGAAGTAGCAGTCGCTGTCGCTGAAGACCCAGAATAACCGATACCTCCGCTGGCTGACGGCGCGATCGCCCCGAGGCGAGACCTACGAGCCAGCGGTTCAACAGACACGCCGTCCCGCGACCTTTCGAGAAACCACCATGACCAAACTCGAGCAGCGCTTTGATTACGTCAAGATCGGTCTAGCATCGCCCGATCGGATTATGGAATGGGGTCAGCGCACTCTGCCCAACGGTACCATTGTCGGCGAAGTCACCAAGCCCGAAACGATTAACTACCGTACCCTCAAGCCCGAAATGGATGGCTTGTTTTGCGAGCGCATCTTCGGTCCGGCCAAAGACTGGGAATGTCACTGCGGCAAATACAAGCGGGTGCGACATCGCGGTATTGTTTGCGAGCGCTGCGGCGTTGAAGTAACCGAATCCCGGGTGCGGCGCCACCGCATGGGGTACATCGATCTCGCCGCCCCTGTCACCCACGTTTGGTACCTCAAAGGGATTCCCAGCCACATTGCCACCCTCTTAGATATGCCCCTGCGGGATGTGGAACAGGTAGTTTATTTCAATGCCTATGTGGTGATCGATCCCGGTAACGCCGAGAACCTCACCTACAAGCAACTGCTCAGCGAAGATCAATTCATCGAAATTGAAGATCAGCTGTACGAGGAGGGATCGGAGCTGCAGTTGCCCCCCGACTGGGCTGCGATCGGGGCCGAAGCCATCCAGAGACTGCTGATGGATATTGAGATGGAGGATGAGGCGGAAAGTTTGCGGGAAGGCATTGCCACCTCTCGGGGCCAAAAGCGGGCTCGCCTGATCAAGCGGCTGCGGGTGCTGGACAATTTTATTGCCACCGAATCTCGTCCCGAGTGGATGATTTTAGAAGCCATTCCCGTGATTCCCCCCGACCTGCGCCCGATGGTGCAGTTGGATGGCGGTCGCTTTGCCACCTCCGACCTGAACGATCTCTACCGGCGCGTGATCAATCGCAATAACCGCTTGGCTCGCCTGCAAGAAATCATGGCTCCTGAAATCATCGTGCGCAACGAAAAGCGGATGCTGCAGGAGGCCGTGGACGCTCTGATTGATAACGGTCGTCGCGGTCGCACGGTGGTGGGAGCCAATAACCGTCCATTGAAGTCCCTCTCGGACATCATTGAAGGGAAGCAGGGTCGCTTCCGCCAAAACCTGTTGGGCAAACGGGTGGACTACTCCGGTCGTTCCGTGATTGTGGTGGGGCCGAAGCTGAAGATGCACCAGTGCGGTTTGCCCAAAGAAATGGCGATCGAGCTGTTCCAGCCGTTTGTGATTCACAAATTGATCAAGCGCGGCGTCGTGAACAATATCAAAGCCGCCAAAAAAATGATTGTCACCAACGACTCAGCCATTTGGGATGTGCTGGAAGAGGTGATTGACGGTCACCCGGTTCTGCTCAACCGCGCTCCTACGCTCCACCGTTTGGGGATTCAAGCATTTGAACCTATCTTGGTAGAAGGTCGAGCGATTCAACTGCACCCCCTCGTCTGTCCGGCCTTTAATGCTGACTTTGACGGCGACCAAATGGCCGTTCACGTCCCCCTCTCCCTAGAGGCTCAGGCGGAAGCGCGGCTGCTGATGCTGGCCTCCAATAATATTCTCTCTCCCGCTACAGGCACCCCCATTATCACCCCCAGTCAGGATATGGTTCTGGGGTGTTACTACCTGACTGCTGATAACCCCAAACGGCAGAAGGGGAAAGACAAGTACTTTTCTGACATTGAAGATGTGTTGGTGGCCTACGAGCAAGGCATTGTGGATTTGCACACCTATATTTGGGTGCGTTACGACGGCCCCGTAGAGGGCAGCAGTAATGGCAACCCTAAGGTAACCGAAGCGGAGGACGGCTCGGTATTGAAGGAATATGCCGATCTCCGCGTGCGCGAGAGTGCGGCTGGCGAATTGCTCTCCCAATACCTCCACACCACTCCCGGACGCATCATCTTCAATAAAGTGATTCAAGAGTCGCTCGCCTGAGCGATCGTCCATTCCAGTTCTCAATTCCCGTTCAGCTCTGACGATTGTCGAGTAATTGCCCGTGAGGCCCTGCTTCCATGACCGAACCCCTGCAATCCAACTCTGCCAAAAACCCCAAGCCCGCCTTCCGCAACCATAAAATCGATAAGCGCGGCCTCAAAAAATTGATTTCTTGGGCCTTTTCTGAGTACGGCACTGCCCGGACTGCCGAAATGGCCGATAAACTCAAGGCCCTCGGCTTCCGCTATGCCACTAAAGCAGGCGTCTCGATCAGTGTTGAAGACCTGCAGATTCCCCCCAAGAAAAAAGAGCTGCTGGCCCAAGCGGAAGCAGAAATTGAAAGCGCTCAAGAGCGCTACACCCGTGGCGAAATCACCGAGATCGAACGCTATCAAAAAGTCATCGATACCTGGAACCAGACGAACGATGACATCAAAAACGAGATGGTCGCGAACTTCGAGACCAACAATCCGCTCAACTCCGTTTACATGATGTCGAACTCGGGGGCGCGCGGTAACATCTCGCAGGTGCGCCAGTTGGTGGGCATGCGCGGCTTGATGGCGAATCCGCGCGGAGAGATTATTGACTTGCCGATCAAGACCAACTTCCGCGAAGGCTTAACGGTGACGGAATACATTATTTCGTCCTATGGCGCGCGCAAGGGTTTGGTGGATACTGCCCTGCGGACAGCGGACTCCGGCTATCTCACCCGCCGTCTGGTGGACGTGTCCCAAGATGTGATCGTGCGCGAGCAAGATTGCGGCACCGATCGGGGCATTGTGATGGAGTCCCTCTGGGACGCAGATAAGGCAGTGATTGAGCTGAAAGATCGGCTGGTGGGACGCACCCTAGCCCAAGATGTGGTCGATCCCCAAACGGGGGAGACGATCGCCCGACGCAACGACCCGATCGACCAAGAGCTGACGGATATCATTGTGGCGTCTGGGGTGGAACAGGTGATGGTGCGATCGCCCTTGACCTGCGAAGCCAATCGCTCCGTCTGCCGCACCTGTTACGGCTGGAGTTTAGCCCATTCCCGTCCGGTGGATATTGGCGAAGCAGTGGGCATCATTGCCGCCCAATCGATTGGGGAACCCGGTACGCAGCTCACCATGCGCACCTTCCACACGGGGGGCGTGTTTACTGGGGAAATTGCCCGTCAGATTAAGGCACCATTTGACGGCAAGGTTTCGTTTCCCAAAAACTTCCGCAGCCGCCCGCTGCGCACCCGCCACGGCGACGATGCCTTGCAGGTTGAAGTGGCCAACACTTTTACCTTGACTGGAGACGAGGGTCAGATAGAGACTATTGAAGCTACTCCAGGCTCGACAGTATTGGTGAAGGAGGGCGAGCGGGTACAGGAGGGGCAGATGATTGCCGAAGTGGCTGCTGCCGGTAAGACTGCCCGCAAGAGCACCGAAAAGGCCCAAAAAGACGTAGCCGCAGACCTGGCTGGGGAAATTCGCTTTGAAAGCTTGCCATTTGAAGAGAAAACAGACCGGCAGGGCAACACCACCTTCATGGTGCAGCGGCAAGGCATTATCTGGGTCATGTCCGGACAAGTCTATAACCTGCCCCCGGGTGCCGAGCCTGTGGTGGAGAATGGCGATCGCATTGAAGCAGGTGCCGTCATTGCCGCAACCTCTTTAATGACCGAGCATGGCGGTGTCGTGCGCTTGCCCGATCAACTGGACGGCAAGGGGGGACGCGAAGTAGAAATCATCACCGCATCGGTGGTATTAGACCAAGCTAAGGTGAGGGCCGAATCCCATCAAGGGCGCGAGCAATTTATGTTGGACACCGCCGCCGGTCAGTCCTTTTTGCTCAAGACCACCCCCGGCACCAAAGTGGGGAACAACGAAGTGGTGGCGGAACTGCAGGAAAGCGAGTACCGCACCCAGACGGGGGGATTGGTCAAGTTTGCCGGTTTGGAAGTGGCCAAGCGGGGCAAAGCCAAGCAGGGCTACGAAATCACCAAGGGAGGTACCCTGCTGTGGATTCCAGAGGAATCTCACGAAGTCAACAAAGATATCTCGCTGCTGAATGTCGAAGACGGCCAGTACGTCGAGGCAGGCACGGAAGTGGTCAAAGATATCTTCTGCCAAACCAGTGGGGTGGTGGAAGTGACCCAGAAAAACGACATTCTGCGGGAAATTACCATCAAGCCCGGTAGTTTGCACTTGATTGACAATCAGGCCGATTTGGAAATCCAGAGCGGTACGTTGGTGCAGCCGGGGCAGGAGGCAATTTCGGGAGTGGTGGCCGAGTCTTTAGCCTATCTAGAACAGCTCGAAACCACTGAAGGACCGGCAGTGTTACTGCGTCCGGTCGAAGAATTCGAGATCCCCGACGAGCCGTCCGTTCCCAGTCAGGAGTCTGTCAGCGAGGCCGGACGGGCCATCCGCTTACTGGCGGTGCAGCGAGTTCCCTTCAAAGATGGCGAGCGGATTAAGTCGATTGGCGGCGTGGAGCTATTAAAAACCCAGCTCTTGCTGGAAATCGATACCGAAGCTCCCCATCTCAAAGCGGACATCGAACTGGTGGCAGACGAAAGCGATCCCGAGCTGATGCGCCTGCAATTGGTGATTTTGGAAACTCTATTAGTGCGCCGCGATATTGATGCGGATCTGACTCAAGGTAGAACCCAAACTGGCCTGTTAGTGCAAGAGGGAGATACCATCGAGCCCGGTTCTGTGGTGGCCCGAACTGAAATTCAAGCCAAGCAGGCCGGCATTACTCGCGGTTTGAAGGGGGATGGAGAACCGGTCCGCCGCCTATTGACGATTACCGACCACGATTTCGTGCAGGTGCCGCTCTCCGAACAAACCTCCCTCACAAGCGGAGATATCGTGCGGGTGGGAGATACGATTGCCCCCGGTACGATCGCCCCTGAGTCCGGTCAGGTGATGGCGATTTCCAAAGACACTCTGACACTGAGAATTGGGCGACCCTATCTGGTGTCGGCTGGAGCCATTTTGCAGGTGGGGGATGGCGATTTGGTACAGCGGGGGGACAATTTAGCCCTACTGGTCTACGAGCGGGCTAAGACGGGAGATATCATCCAGGGTTTACCTCGAATTGAGGAGTTGTTAGAGGCTCGCAAACCGAAGGAAATGTGCGTGCTGTGTAAGAATTCTGGCGTGGTGCAACTGACGCGAGATGACGACCAGATGGATGTGAAGATTCTGGAGGAAGACGGCACCATTGCTGACTATCCGCTATTGCCCGGTCAGAATCCGATTGTGGTGGACGGTCAGCAAGTACAGGCGGGAGAGCCTCTGACCGACGGTCCGGCCAATCCCCACGATCTGTTGGATGCCTTTTTCGAGTACCACAAGAACGAATTGGGCATCGATCGGGCGGCGATGTTAGCGATTCGGGAGGTGCAGCGCTTCTTTGTGAACGAGGTGCAAAACGTCTATCGCTCTCAAGGGGTAGATATTGCCGACAAGCACATCGAAGTGGTGGTGCGCCAGATGACCTCGAAGGTGCGGGTCGATGATGGCGGCGACACCATTCTGTTGCCGGGAGAGTTGGTGGATCTGTACCAAATTCAGCAGACGAATGCCACGATGGCGATCGCCGGTATGGCTCCCGCCCAATACACACCCGTACTGTTGGGGATCACCAAAGCTAGCTTGAATACCGACAGCTTTATTTCGGCAGCCAGTTTCCAAGAAACCACGCGCGTTTTGACAGAAGCGGCAATCGAAGGGAAATCCGATTGGCTGCGGGGGCTGAAGGAGAATGTGATTATCGGTCGCCTGATTCCTGCCGGGACGGGCTTCAATACCTACACCGAAGAAACGGACGAACCCGATATTCTGCCAGATGATGCGGAGCGTCCCTATCCGTCCCCTTCCGTCGGCAATCCCATTCTGTCCGATGAGGAATTGGTGGATGATTTTACTGCGAAGGAAGCCATTTTAAAGGAACAAAAGAAGCAGGCAGAGGCTGACCTCTAGAGGACTGAACGGTTCTGCATGGCGTGAATTTGGCAACCGAATCGCCCTCACCCCCGGCCCCTCTCCCATTGGGAGAGGGGAGAAACTGCCGGAGACTCTGAATGCCGATCGCCCTAGAACCGCTAGCTGTTTTGACCGACCCATCGATGCTTCCACAAATAGCTCGAGAGCAAGTTCGCGACTGAGTGAGAGACGATCGGCACGAGTAAATTGCCCGTCAACAGTAAACTTGTCCCGAACAGAGCGCCAATAACCATCGCCCAAATACCGTAGGGCCACTGTTTCAGATCCATCAGGTGGAGGCTGCCGAAGGCGATGCTAGTGAGCGCGATCGCTAGGGGAGTCAAGCCGAAGGCTCCCAAGGCCACACCGCGAAACAATAGTTCTTCACTCACACTGGGCAGCAACCCCAGCCAAATCAAATCTGGCCAAGCCAGGGGCTGCACAATGGTGGTCATATACTGTTCGGCACAGGTGCGATAGCGGGGCCACAGCCAATAGAGCAGCCGACTCAAGCCCACGATCGCCAAACCCAAGCCCACCCCTGCCAGCAGTTCTAAAGGGTGCCAAGTTGCCGGCATCAGCTGAACTCGGCCCAACCATATCCACAGTTTGGCGATCGCCCCCAATAGCAGGGCAGTTGCACCCATTGCCACCAGCACTTGCTGGCGACTCAGAGGGGGTGTTTCAGTCTCGTTCATGGATTCGGGAGGGGCGAAGTCGCAGTAGAGTTGTAGAAATTGTAACAACCGAATGGCGATCGGTTTTCCGAGCTTGCAAGCAGCTTCAGCCCTCAGCCTTCCTCCTGAAATCGCAATTGCTGGCGTTCTACAAACGTTAGGTCTAACTCCGTGGTGTCGGGCAACTGCTGGCGCAGTAGCTCGATCGCCTGTTCCGGTCGCAGCATGGTGCCGTCATTGCGACAGCAACCGCGATAGTCGATCGTGGCCGAGTGCGGTTCGGCAGAGGCGATCGACAGTTCGTAAAGTAATTCCCGTCCGTTCACCCGATAGGGCTTGCCCGATTTAGATACTTTATCCAACCAAATCTCAGCTCGGGCGAGGATCTGCTCCACCAGAGCCTCCCAATCGACCGGTTCGCGACTGTTGACATGCAACGTGTAGTCGGCAGCAATCAATGCTTTCGTGGCCGATGGCGCTGCCAGAGGAATTTCAGCCACTTCCAATACCTCCATCTCGGAGGGCAACTGCGCTGCCAGGGCGTTACGGAATTTCTCGAGATCCCAGGTTTGGGTGAGTTCAATATCCAAGACTTCGCCGCGACTGACGTGACCGAGGGCAAGGGCACTGGCAGTGGAGATGCGAGGGGAGGGATGAAAGCCGCCGGTAAAAGCAAGCGGGAAGTTGGCGCGGCGACAGGCTCGCTCCCACAAGCGCAGCAGATCGAGGTGGCCGACAAAGCGCATGCTGCCTTGTTTGGAGAAGGTGACGCGAAAGCGCTGAACGGGTTTGGGGCGATCTTTGCCTTGCGGTTTCGGCGCAATTTCGGGGATGGGTCGTGCTGGAATAACGATATTGTGGCCGAAGTCAACGCCGCAGATGCCGCAGTGGGAGCAGCCTTCAAACGAGCAGTCGGGCACGGTGGCAGCCTCGAGGGCTCTGGCCCAATCCTGTTGGAGCCAAGCCTTATCGATGCCCGTGTCGACGTGGTCCCACGGCAGCGGATCGTCGAGGTCGTAGTGGACGGTGGGGAGTTGAGGGTGCCCTGCTTCGCCCGCCAGGATGGCGTCAGGAACTGTCTCGCGATAGGCGCGCACCCAAGCTGCATAGGCGTCGTCAATTGCTTCCCACCAACTATCCATGCCTGCCCCCTGCTGCCACGCTCGCTCGATTGTGCGGCTGAGACGGCGATCGCCTTTACCGATAAAGTCCTCCAACATGGAGAAGCGAATATCGGTGAAGTTCCCCTTCACCCCTTTCATGCGGCGAAATTGGTCTTTGAGCAATCGCTGTTTGCGTTCGATCTCGGCAGGGTCTACCCGATGCCACTGGAAGGGGGTGTGGGGTTTGGGGGTGAAGTTGGAGATAGTCACGTTCACCTTTAAGCGGCGACCGCTGGCGGGGCGACATTCCCGCTGCAACATGGCGATAGTTTCGGCAATCCCCACCACATCGATATCGGTTTCCCCAGGCAGGCCGATCATGAAATAGAGTTTGACTTTATCCCAGCCCTGCTCTGCAGCGGTTTTCACCCCCCGGACGAGATCGGCATTGGTCAGCCCTTTGTTAATCACGTCCCGCATCCGTTGGCTGCCTGCTTCGGGGGCGAAGGTGAGGGTGGGGCGACGGGTCCCTCCCATGACAGCAGCAATATGCTCGTCGAAGCGGTCGACCCGCTGGCTGGGCAGAGAGAGGTTGACGTGGGTGCGATCGAGGCGGTTGTGCAGTTCTGCTCCAACGGCGGGCAGCGAGAGGTAATCGGAGCAACTGAGGGAGGAGAGAGAAAATTCGTCGTAGCCGGAACGCTGCATGCCGGTGGCGATCGCCTCCACCACATCGTCGGGCGCGACATCGCGGGCAGGACGGGTCAACATGCCCGGTTGGCAGAAGCGGCAGCCCCGCGTACAGCCGCGTCGCACTTCTAAGCTAAGGCGATCGTGAACGGTTTCGACGTAGGGGATGGGGCCGATCGCGTAGTGGGGCATGGGGTTGGCGACGCGGCGGACAATGCGGGCCGGTACGCCATCCACGACAGGTTGGAGGGGCATGCCGTCATAAAACTGCGGCACGTAGACGCCAGGAACTTGGGCCAGATCGAGCAGTAAGTCTCGCCGACTGAGGCCGTCCCGCAGGCCCTCTTCCACCACCAAACCAATTTCGGGCAAGACCTCTTCACCGTCTCCCAGGACGAAAAAGTCAAAAAACTCGGCAAAGGGTTCGGGGTTGGAGGTGGCGGTGGGTCCGCCTGCGAAGATTAACGGGTAGGTGGCGACCGCGAATGGATTGCGCTCTTGCCAGGTTTTGGGAATCCCTGCCAGATCGAGCATTTCGAGGATATTAGTACCGCCGAGTTCGTAGGCGAGACTGAACCCGACGATATCGAATTCTTTCATATCGCGGCGGGATTCGACTGCGAATAGGGGCAGGTGGCGATCGCGCAGGCGAGCGATCAAGTCGGTACCGGGCAGGTAAGTGCGATCGCACAGTTGTCGGGGTTGGGCATTGAGGATGTTGTAGAGAATGATGTGCCCGGAGTTGGAGGCCCCCACTTCGTACAGTTCGGGATAGGTCAGGACCCACCGCACCGCAGCGCTGTCCCAATCGCGATGCGCAGCCCCAAATTCATTCCCTAAATAGCGAGCGGGGCGCAAGATCTCGGAGGTAATCAGGCGATCCAGATCGATGACTGGCATAGCGGACAAAATGGCAGGGCAACAGCAGTAGTCACTAGCCTAGCCTGTTGAGGAGTTTCGCGCTGCGGCGCGGGAGCAAAGAAATTCAGTGGAAGCCGCCCTCCGCTATGCAATCGGGCGGACGAGCTGAGAAGATAGGATTGAGAATTACAAGCTGGTAAGGGTTTCAATCGTGTGGATGAAGCGTTGTTGGGTTGTGCTAGTCGTCCTCTGTCTGTGGCTGGCAGGCGGTCCATTGCATGCTAAAGACCTCGCCAGACAGACGGCGATCTCCAAGTCTGTGGAGTTAGGCTCGCTCGAAAACTCCTTGCACTTCTTTCCCGACACCCTACATTTCAAGGCAGGCAAGCTCTACAAGCTCACCCTCAGCAACCCTAGCCCCGTCAAACATTACTTCACGTCCAAAGACTTTGCCGATGCAATCTGGACGCGCAAAGTGGATGTGTCTGGTGTCGAAGTGAAAGGCAAAATTAGCGAGTTAGAACTCAAGCCCGAGGCAGCGGCAGATTGGGTTTTTGTGCCGCTGAAAGCGGGCGCATACGATCTCAAATGCACTGTGCCCGGTCACGCGCTGGCCGGTATGACGGGCAAGCTCTTTGTTGACGAGTAGCAGTGACACCAAGGTTGACAGCGGCTGAATGGCTGCAGGCGGTGAAGCGCGATCGCATCATCGCTGTCGTCCGTGCGGATGACTTGGCACTTTCGCTCGAAATGGCCGAAGCAGCGATCGCCGCTGGACTCAAGCAAGTGGAAATCACCAGCACCTCGGCTGACTTTGTACGGGCGATCGCCTCTCTGCGAGAGCGTTATCCAGAACAAATCATTGGTACTGGAACGGTAGTGGATGCCGCTGTGGGGCGAGAGGCGATCGCTGCGGGAGCCCAATTTATCTTTAGCCCCTATTGCACCGCAGAGGTGTTAGACCTAGCACTCCAAGCAGATGTGGCGATGGTGCCGGGAGCCCTAACCCCGACTGAAATTGGCAACGCTTGGCGCGCGGGAGCGACTGCGATCAAAGTATTCCCCATTCGGGCTGTGGGGGGGGCAGAATACCTCCAGGCGCTACGGGGACCGATGGGGGAGATCCCACTGATTCCAACGGGCGGGATCTCGCGGGCAAATGCTGCATCGTTTTTGCAGTCGGGGGCGATCGCCGTTGGTTTAGCTACGGACTTATTTCCCACCTCTCTCATTCGTGCCGAGCAATGGACTGAGTTGAGCGATCGCATTCGCCGTTGGGTCGAAACGATTGTGTGACGTACTCCCGACGCCGACCGCTTAGGCGGTACGGCGCGGGCTTCTCCGCCCAGACCTTTTCGATCTGGGTTTCGCGTTTTTGAGTGAGGCGACGCCCAGCCCCACTTGCTTGATAAGCACCCCAGAATTTATATCTCGCGGCATGGATGCCCCACAGTGGGGACACTCGTGCCAGCGAATTGAGGTTGGCCTGGTCTAGCGATTGAACTCAAACGTTTTCATCGCTCGCCTCCAATCGCGCCACCCGCTCATCCATTCGGCCCAAGACAGCTTCAACGCGGTCGAATCCCGCTCGCATCTCAGTGCGTAGTTCCCCCATCTCAGTGCGCATCTCAGCGCGCAGACCCCCCATCTCGGCACGCAGTTCCGTACGCAAGCGATCGCGCTGCTCGTTTCCTGCCCTCAGTTCGGTCAGGATACTGGTCAAGATGCCGGTCGCATCAAGTTGCGTTTGCTGGCGGCCTTCTATCTCAGAGACTTTGAGTTCTAATGTTGTTACTCGGTCCTCGATGCTCATCGCTCTAATCCTGTTGTTGGCCGTGTTTGTTTCACCCTATCCTTCTCATATCGTAAGCTCGCGAATTATCCGTTCCTTCAGCTTCGACACGATCGGGAGATTTTGTCTCTGGTGCGATCGCCCACGAGAAGAGCGCGCCAGCAGACATTAGGCCAAAGGCTGCCTGCTGCTCTTTCCAATTGATTCTAGACATACCGCTCACGTCGCCCAGATTCCCATTGCCCGAAATCACATGGCCCGAAATACTGCACCGCGTGCTCGATGTCTGGCAGTGGCGTGCAGGCAAATTGGTGCTGCATTTGATTGCTGGGGGCGTAGAGCGCCAGTGGCGTCCACCCGGCGCATCCGAGCATTCTGCGAATGAAGCTCTCTTTGTAATAAGCCATGAGTAGGGGCTTATCAGGCACAGAATCGAGAAAGTCGGACTCCATGTCGTTGTCGATGAAGCAGGTGAAAAATAGACGAGCATCGCTGGCAGAGTGTCGCCTCAGCACATGCAGCAGGGCAACAAAATCCTGTGGGTTGAAGTGTGTGAAGACCGACTGCATGACAATTAGATCGTAGGGTTCGTCGCCACCAGGTAGCGTCGCATCAGCAGTCAGTGGTACGCCAGTGGGGTTGTACATGGCATTGGCGAAAGGGACGGCGAAGTATTTGAACTCGGGCCGCGAGACATTGTCGTTGAGGTACTGGATTGTCTTCGGGGGGATGTCCATACCCACATATGCTTTCACTGCAACATCGAACTGCACGAGTGCGGGTCTTGTCCGCTTTTGGTGATGCAGAGAAGGTATAGGAGAATACCAGGTGCAAACCCTCACTCTGCCAAGCCCGTGGAACTTTTACAGCATCTCCTGCCCAGCCAAACGGATGTGAGCTTGAACAGTTGGAGTATCGATCCGGCCAACCAACAGCTCGTTGTTAACCTCTGCTCGACTCAAACGGTGGCCTGTTGCCCGCTGTGTCATCGCTCCACCGATCGCATCCATAGCCACTATGAGAGAACGTTGAGGGATCTGCCATTAGTTCAATTCACGCTGACGATATTGCTCCAAGTCTGTAAGTTCTTCTGCCTCAACGAGCGTTGCCCTCGGCGTATCTTTACGGAGCGTCTGCCCGAGGTTGTCGCGCCTTGGGCCAGACGCACGACTCGCTACACGGCTCAACTGGAAGCGATGGGCTTAGCCCTCGGTGGTTCGGCAGCAGCCCGCTTGAGCCATCAGCTCGGATACGGATACAGCCGCAACACCATCTTGCGAGCCATCTCCAAATTGCCCCTACCAGTCATGGCCACGCCAAAGATATTGGGGGTGGATGATTTCGCGTTTCGCACGGGTCATCATTACGGAACGATCTTGGTCGACTTGGAGACCAACCAACCGATCGCACTACTCCCCGACCGGGCGGCTGGGACCTTAGCAGCCTGGTTGAAAGAGCATCCTGGCGTGAAGATTCTCTCGAGAGATCGCTCCAAAGCCTACAGGCGAGGCATGAGCGATGGAGCACCCGATGCCATCCAGGTAGCCGATCGCTTTCATCTGTTGCAGAATCTCGAAGAGGCTTTAGAGAAAGTCTTTAAGGGACAAACCCAGTCGCTCGAACAGGTTGAGCAGCAACAGATTCAAGCCCAACAGCCAACCGAAGCACCGACCCCCGAAGCTGCTCCGGATAGATATCGAACCCAAAGGGAAGTCAATCGGGCCATACGACTGGAGAAGTGGGAACAAACCCATGCTCTACGCAAGCAAGGCTATGCCATTAAAGACATTGCCCATCACCTCGGCATTGGCGAGCGAACGGTGTATACCTACCTGGCCGCGTCAACGTTTCCGGAATGGCAATATCCTGTGGGGCGGCGGAGAAACCCCAGTTGTTTGGATCCATACAAGGCTTACCTGTCAGAGCAATGGCAGCAAGGGCGCCAACAAACTAAACAGTTGTTTGGCGAGATCCAACAGCAAGGGTACCCGGGCAGCTATATGACCGTCGCCCGTTACACTCGGCAGTTGCGTTGCTCTCTGCCCTCCATCAAGCCCAGCCGAGAATCCCTCAATGACTTACCGGGTCGGGGACCAGCGCCATCACCCGCCACACCAGTGTCAGAGCCTTTGAGTGCCAAGCGGGCGGCTTGGCTGCTGTTGACACGGCCTGAAAACCTTACGCCTGAGGAGAAAACCCTGCTGGAAAAACTGGGCCAGCAGCCAAAGTTATCGGGGGCGATCGCTCTGGCTCAGGGGTTCATCAAACTGGTGCGCGAGCGACTGCCTGGGGAATTCGACGATTGGCTGGAGACAGCTGTGAGCAGCTCAATCAAGGCATTACGGAGTTTTGCCAAGGGTCTTCAAGAAGATTACGATGCGGTGAAAGCAGCTCTCACACTCGAGGTGAGCAATGGGCCAGTGGAGGGTCAAAACAACCGACTAAAAATGCTGAAACGGCAGATGTTTGGAAGGGCTGGGCTCGAGCTATTGGCCAAGCGCCTCATCCTAATCAGTTGATTCTTATACGAAATAAGCGCCTCATTTAGGACAGATTTAACGATCACCAAAAGCGGACAAGACCCACGAGTGCTTGAGTGAACTTCACGCCGCAGCCGTAGTCGAGCACACGCAGATTCGTCCAGTCGGGGCGATCCGTCTTTTCTGAGATCGCCCTCAGATTGTTGATCGCCGACTCAATGCTTGCTCGCTCGCCCCCCCTTAAATGCCCTCGCCGAAAGTAAGGGGGGACGTGTAGCCGGGTCTCTTGCTCGCGGAATCCTTCTACGCTGATGTCCGAAATTTTCATCGCACCCTCTCTACCCTTTGATTGCACTGAATTCTATACCGGACAACTAATGTCGTTGGTTGCGATCGCATTTCTTAAAGCCCCTCGCAGCAGGACTAATGGCCATCTCTTCAGGCTGGCATTGGGGACGGGTTGGAGGGCGATCGGCTTGGGAGGGCTCAGTATGAGCAATCCGCTATGTTTTAGGGGCCTCAGGCCTTGAGGGAAACACCATACTCTTACCAAGGCTTTCGTTCTATTGGCCTGAACCTATAGTCCGAGCCATCCCAATAGAGGGTTGTGTATGGGTGCCGGTCCGTCGGAATCGTGGGATTGCGGACTGAATCCTCGAACCGCTCCATGAAAACCTCTTTTGCGATCGCATACTTCTCTTCATACGTTGGACTTTGGACAACTCTATAAAGAGCGGTAGCTACCAGAAAAGGCAATAGGCGATAAAGAGCAGATCGGACAGAGCTCAACCTATTGCCTATGAATATCCAAGATCGTATCAATCAGCTCCAGCAATTGCGCAAGCAGGTGTACGAGAGCCTGAGGCACCGGAAAGATAGCCTGATGGATTTGTTAGATGCCCTGTGTGGGAATCAGGGTGCCAACTCGGTGGTTGAATTAAGTCTCAACCCATTATTTCGGCGGGAGTGCGCTGTATGCAGCCATCGGTGCATTGGGACAGGTGGGAGACGCACCTCCAGCGTCAGTGGAGGTGGATAAGGATACGGAGAGACCTCAAGATAGTCTCCCCAGTGCCTGGATTGAGGCAATTGCTGGAGTCGTGCCTGCCCCCGAACACCGTAACTATTGTTTATTCGGTCTAGATGTGACACCAGTGAGTCGTTGTCATGCCGTCACGATGAAAGAGCGCGAGTCAGTCTATCAGACGACGACGGTATCCGGACAGAAACCAATTACCTTGAGGCACAATTATTCGCTGCTCGCAGCTATCCCCGCATCAAAGCGAGCCGGTGCTCTGACTTGGATTGTGCCAGCGAGCGCGGTTTGCCCTTAAAGACGAAACCACCTGGCATCCCCCAGAGCGGCAAGAGAGATTCAGCATCACCACCGCTAAAGGCAAGATTCGAACCGTGACTTTGAAACTCTGGCATAACCTACTGATGAGAGGGTCGAGGGCGCAGCCGATGCATCGTCATCCCTTTGACTGGATTGCAAGTTCAGCTGAGCGATCCCACCGGAAAGCGCCTCTTCAAACCCCAATGGTTGATTGTTTTTGGTCCAGCTCGCCGACAACTTTCCCCCCAAGATTCCTATCTATCCTATGGGGAGCGCTTCAAGCTCGAACATGGCATTCGCTTTAGCAAGCAACATCTGTTGATGAACCAACTCCAAACACCGGACGTCCAACAGGAGGAAAACTGGGTTCAATTCTCCTGGCTAGCCTATGTCCAATTGTGGGTGGCCCATTGACTCGCCCACTTGCTGCCAAGGATGTGGCAGCAATACTGACCGGCCTTCAAGCAAGGACAAATCACCCCATCGGCGTTCCAGCGGGACTTCACTCGCATAATTCAGCAGATTGGCACCCCTGCGGCTGATGTCAAACTCCGAGGTAAATCCTCTGGACGTCCAGGCACAACTTTCGTCCCTCGTCCTCGACGACCGACCATCAAACGGAGTCGGGCTAGACGCAAAAAAATCAAGAAAGCCGCCTAAATAGTTTCGGTTCTGTCTCTTTGGGCATTTGCTGAAGAGCAAACGCTAGGTCGGCCTGCGGACTCTTTATTGTCCAAAGTCCAATTAGGGTTACGGATACCTGCTTCGACTCAATGACAGCATCGTATAGCAGAAGCTCTAGACGATCTCCTCCCGCCAAAGCCGCAAGCTTGGCTTCTACTTCTTTCTCAAAGAACAGATTGAGGGGGAGCCATCCTAACCCACCCAGAAGCAGGGAAAGAATCCCCACATCTAAAAACCTCACTGCCCGGAGGACGGGGGCATAGGTCGCAAGCAAAAATAACCAGCTCCGACCTAGAGCCAGATCGAGGATGGTGTTGACAGCAATTGCGCAGGCAAGCAGTAGGACACCAATCGATGCTGCGTTGAGAAGCAAACGATATCCCGAGTAACGGGCAAAGCGATATCAGGTTTTCTCGAAGTACGCTAAAAAGACAAATCCCCCCAAAAGCGGGAGGAGAAGAAGATTGTAAGGCATGGCTGACTATGCCTTTTTGGCTGCTTTGATAAACTTTTCGGTCAGTCGAATCTGCTCCCTCGCGGCTTGGCTTCCCAACAAGTCCCTGACTCGAACGTAGACAGCGCCTCTAGGGGAGACATAGATTTTGGGTTTACCGTGGCCTTCTTTCTGATGCATGGGGGTGACAAGGCTAAGTATTCTTAGCTTACCCTAAAGACCCTTGTTCCCACATTCTGCGCACTGCGTCCTCGATCGCACATAAGCAAAGTCGAAGCTCCAGCGCCTGGTGGGATGGAACCGGACGTGCAAGTGCAAGTCAATCTCGGGGTAATGCGCCTCCCATAGTTGGGCAAAGTCCCGCTCTGTCGGTGAGTCGAAAATGTTAGTCACCGCCCCCTCCACCGTTCCAACATCGGCAAGGTAGGTATCGATGCAACGGGTGCGGCACAACCATTTGGTAAATCGTTTGTAGGGGTTTAGCGATCGCCATTCATCCTGCTGTGTCAATTGCGGATCGAGCCCGCTCTTTTCACGCCATCGATCGAGTGTTTGACGTGAATCTTGACTAATGGTGGACTGAACTCAAATGTTTCAATCGCCCTGCTCCAGTCGCGCCACCCGTTCATCCATTCGACCCAGCACAGCTTCAACGCGGTCGAATCCCGCTCGCATCTCGGTGCGCAGTTCCCCCATCTCCGATTGCAGTTGCACCTGTAGGCGATCGCGCTGCTCGTTGGCTGCCCTCAGTTCGGTCAGGATACTGGTCAAGATGCCGGTCGCGTCAAGTTGCGTCTGTTGGCGGCCCTCCATCTCGGAGACTTTTCGCTCTAATGTCGTTACCCGGTCTTCAATGCTGTTGGCCATGTTTCAATTCCCCATCCTTCTCATATCGTAAGCTCGCACACAAGCCTCCCACTCTGGGTTAATCATCCTCACCCACCTCCACTTCTTCAAAAAGATCGGGGGGCACACAATCAAGCGCCTCACATAACTTCGCCAGCTTCACGAAAGACTGAACCCCACCACGATCGCGCTCCCAATTACGGATCGTCGATGGGTCAACTCCCACTAGGTCAGCTAGCTGGCGTTGGGTTAGCCCACGGGCTTCCCGCAACTCAGCGACTTTAGATACGTAAATTTCTCCCATGAATCACTTCATACAACAATCCTAGCGTCAAGTTCTCAATATTTATATTTTCGCGCTAATTATTTAGCGGCGCTAGAAATCTAGCGCTAACATGTTTTCAGTCGAGGGGCAGAGCACTACAGAGCCTCCACCAAAACAAAGGATTGGACCATGACTTATCGCGAACTCCAGCAACACCTTAGAGATGCCCGCAATGAGGGACGCACGACTATTAAGCTCAATGCTTCCACCGCAGAGCTGCAGGCCGAATACGATCGCCTGGTGCAAGAGAACGATGCCCATGTTGACGAGTTGTTGGAGGGTCGGGGAAAAGTGCCGATTCATGCCAAGCCCACTGTTTGCGATTGGCCAGTAATAGTGAACGCCCCCAAGAGCGTCAACGATACTTTCGGTCTCGCGGCCTGCTATTTAGCGATCGCCATTGTGGGGGTAGTGCTGCTGTTTGGTGTGGAGGTGCCCCTGTACGCCCGTCGGTTGTGGCGGTGGGGCGCGATGGGCTGCGGTGGGGGGCAATCTGGTCCAGTGCTGTCATGGCTGCCCCCAGCTTTTAGGACAGCTTGGAGAGGCTGGGGCTTCAGATATTATGCTGGTGGCGATCGCTACTCCGTCAGTTGCGATCGCTCAATGCCTGAATCGCACGAGCATTGCTCTCAGTGATTGTCTTAATTTCTTCGACTACCACTGTCAAACTGGCGATCGCTTCAGCGTTCTGTAAGCCAACCTGCAGGGCCATCCTCGCCATCTCGCGCATCTCGTCTAATTCTTCACGGATTTCGGGAGTCATGTCGGGCGTACTCAGTTGCTTAGAGCTTAGCTGATGGGGGCGATCGCCTGCTCTCGGGTGCGGGGGAGAAGGTAGGTATCCAGTAAAAGCGATCGCTCAAAGGTCCAACGGCGATCGCATAACGACTCGACAATCTCACGAATGGTCATTGTCCCCATGCCTCCCAGATTGCCTGTAGGGGCTGCAGCCCCTTCGAGTTGAGCGCTCGCAGGGTGAGCGTGGCAGTGGAGCACCGAACGGGCAATTTTGGCCCGGATAGGGAAAGCCCCTTCCAACTCATCCAACAACGGTTGCAACTCTGACTCTTTGGCGATCGCCGCTTCGCTTGCCCATTGCTTCAACTGAAAGCTTTATATCGTAGGTATCGGGATGACAGGATTCGAACCTGCGACCCCCTCGTCCCGAACGAGGTGCGCTACCAAGCTGCGCTACATCCCGGCTGCTGAGTCTAGCAAACCCTCGCCACCGCCATTCAATCCTACACCGCCCCCCGTCAGCGAGAAAGCGATCGCCACTCAGAGGAGTTTAAAGGCAAGCCAGCAGATCGGCATAAACAGCATTTGCAAATCTTAACAAGAGTATGTTACATTTATTTACAAAGAAAGAGATTCTCCTCAAGGAGCCCACATGGTAGTTATTGCATTGCTGTTTCTCGCCGGTTTTGTCGCGGCAATCACCCTCGGTACGCAAGCTTACTTCCGTGGCGAGCAAACCAAACCCATCCACTGGCGCAACTGGAAATCTGAAGAGTTCCACCGCTTGGCCGAATCCTTGACCGGCGTTCGGGTCAACTACGAAGATCGCGCCTCTACCCCCTACGTCCAAGCGGCTCTGAACGAAATCTTGGTTGACTAGACCAGATAACCTCTCTCCACTGGCTCGGAAGTACAACAACAGCCTTCACATTCGTCAACGTCAGTTCGGCCCCCATCCCCTAGCCCCTTCCCCCCCCTCGCGAAGCGTGGCGTCAGCCGTAATTCTGGGGGAAGGGGAACCGAACGGTAGATTGAGGGTTTCAGGCTGTTTCTCCCCTCTCCCAAACTTGGGAGAGGGGCCGGGGGTGAGGGCCATGCAGAGTCATCGAACTCAGGTTTCGTCAAATGCAGCGATGCCCCAACTGAAAACAGTTGGGGCATTTTTTTATGGCGATCGCTCTTTCGAGAGCAGGATGAATAGTTCAGAACGGAGAGGGAGGGATTCGAACCCTCGATGAAGCTTACACCCCATAACTCCTTAGCAGGGAGCCGCTTTCAACCGCTCAGCCACCTCTCCAAGGGATGCGCTCGTGGCATCGCGTGTCCAATCATAAGATATTGGGCCAGTTGCAGCAAGCTATTCGCGCATCCTGAATGAGTTCCGACGATCGTTGGACGTTAGGCTCCGGCAGCCTCTTTGGCCGCGTACATGACCTCTAGCGTGATGGCGTCAAAACCGCTATTGCGGGCAAATTTTTCGGTGTTGCGCTTCACCTTGCCCCGCACGAACCCAGGCACCCGCTTGAGTTCCTTCATAGCTGCGGCATCCCAGTCTATGCCCGAATCGGTGGTGATGGATTTGGTGATCGCATCTTTGGTGTCGTGGCCGCCAAAGATTTCTAATAGATGGTCTTCCATCCCCAACGTGAAGGAGTTGTAGATTAGATCCACAATTTGATTGGCCCCCTCATAGCCTAAGAACGGGCGATATCCCACCGGGAAGTTTTGTACGTGGATGGGGGCGGAGATAACGCCACAGGGAATGTTGAGGCGTTTGCCGACGTGGCGCTCCATTTGGGTGCCGAAGATGGCTGCGGGTTCGATGCGGGCGATCGCATCTCCCACCTTGGCATGGTCTTCTGTCATCAAAATTTCATCGCAATATTCCCCCACCTCTGCCCGGAACCAGTCTTTGTCGTAGGCGCAGTAGCTGCCCGCCAAGACGACGTGAATACCCATCTCGCGGGCGAGCACTTTCGTGATGGCGGCGGCGTGGGTGGAGTCGCCGAAGACCACGACTTTCTTGCCGGTCAGGTTCTGGCAGTCAATCGAGCGGGAGAACCAGGCGGCTTGGGAAACGTGCAGGGTTTGTTCGTCAATAAAGTCTTCGTAATTGACGTCCACACCACCGTCGTTGAGGATGGCCTGAACTTGGCGGATAAATCGGGCCGTTTCGACAACGCCGAGGGGGGTGATGTCGATGAAGGGGGTGCCAAATTCTGACTGGAGATAGGTGGCGGCTTGGGGGCCGAGTTCGCGATAGGGGACGACGTTAAACCAGGCTTGGCCCAGGTTTTTGAGATGGTGGACTGACGCGGCGTCGGGGATGACTAGGTTGACGCTGACCCCCAGATCGCCGAGGAGTTTCTTCAGTTCGGTCAGATCGTGATTGTTGTGGAAGGCCAGTTTGGAGATACCGAGGATGTTGCAGGAGGGGGTTGCGGTTTTGCCAGTGGGTAACTCGTCGTTCTTCTTGGCTTTGGCGATATAGAACTGGACGATTTGGGCCAGGGTTCGGTCGGCGGCTTGTAATTCGTTGACGCGATAGTGGTTGACGTCGGCCAGCAGGACATCGCCGTTGCAGTTCAACTGGGCGCGGGCGACAAAGTTATTTAGGTCTTCTTGCAGGATGCTGGAGGTGCAGGTGGGGGTGAGGACGATCAGGTCGGGGGCTTCTTCGCTGTCTTTGCGGGTGATGTTATTGATGACTTTATCGCCCGAACCGCGTGCTAGGACGTGGCGATCGACCACGCTGGCAGTAACGGGGGTGAAGTCCCGGTTGCGCTCCAACATGGAGCTCATGACGTTGAAGTAGTCATCTCCCAAGGGCGCGTGCATGATGCTGTGGACGTTTTTAAACGAGCTAGCCACTCGCAGCGTGCCGATATGAGCGGGGCCAGCATACATCCAATAGGCGAGTTTCATACAAGGGTTCCTTCAGATTTTTCTGAACTTCTTAGTCGGGAAATTAAGTATTTTTGCTCTCAAAATACTTATAAAAGAGAGATCGCACCGAGTAATTCTAGTCCGATTGGCCTGTTATTGCGGTGACAGGTCAACGGAGCGTAAGGCTTTGTAATGCTTGTGCCGAGTTGTGTTGAGAGATCTTAATAGGGTTGCTTTCTCTTAAGGTTTCCTCTAGATCGATCGCATTGATGGCGGGGATTCTGTCAAGCCTGAAAATGTTGGAATGTCGCTGCGCGATCGAGGGGGCCATAACCTGTCAAGATAATGCCGCGATCGCCCCTCACCTCCCCGACAATCGCCGCCGTTCTCGCCTGTTCCAGAAACCATTTCGCCGCCACTGGCGGCATTGCCAACAGCAGTTCGAAGTCTTCGCCACCATAGAGGGCAAAGTCCAACCCGCGCTCGCCAAATCCGGCTTGCAACCAAGGAGCGATCGGCAGCGCCTCGGGATCGATCGCGGCTCCTACACCACTGAGCTGACACACCTGCACGATCGCATCGGCCAAGCCATCGCTCGTATCCATTCCGGCCACGCGATCGCCTTTTGCCCAAAGCGGGGGAAAGAGTGGCAGCAAGTCCAAGCGCGGTTGGGGATATTGATGGGCGGCGATCGCCTGCTCTCGTTCCGCCTCGGCAAGATTGGGGGCGCAGTCGGGATTCAGCAAAAGCTCCAGCCCCGCCCGAGAACTGCCGTGGGGGCCTGTGGCGACGAGGAGATCGCCGGGACGGGCTGCCGCTCTGCGGACAATGCGGTTGGGCTGGACCTCACCGATGGCGGTAATAGAGAAGAAACGTTGCTGCGCTCGGCTTAAATCGCCACCCACGAGACCCGCGTTCCAGGGTTTGCAACAAGCGGTAATGCCTTCGTAGACCTGCGTCACCCATGCGGCTGGGGTTTCGGGGGGCAAGCCCACAGCGATGACGAGGCTGAGGGGAGAGGCCCCCATTGCCGCGAGATCGGACAAGTTGGCGGCGGCGGCGCGCCAACCAACGGCATGGGGAGGGGTGGTGCGATCGCTGAAATGGACGGATTCGACGAGAACGTCTGTTGTGACGACGAGTTTGCCTCGGGGGGCGGATTGAATGGCGGCATCGTCGCCGACGGTATTGGGCAGACAATAGGACTGGACGATATCGAGCAAGCCCCGTTCGCCTAATTCGCCGACCGTTTTAGCTGCGATCGCCATAGGTTGCATTACAGAAAAGGGCTAAGTTCCCGACGAGGTGCTCAACTCGTGTAATGTTCGTCCAAACGCAATGAGAGCCACCGTGAGGGGAAACGAAATCCCCACAAACCCGACAATGCTCAGAATTCGAGCCCCCCAGAATCGTATCAGTCGTTTGGTAGGGCTGCTCAAGTTTTGAGCCTCCACCACTGCTCCTGTCGAGATTGCAATGATAACCGCGCCGAGCAAGCCAAAAATAATGCTTGGAATAAACCAAAATCCAATTGTTTCGAATGTGTAAATCCGTATGAGGGGCATCACTCCAAAGCATAAAATCTCGAGAACTATCCAGGTACTCAAGCACAATTTGATATCCTTTCGTAGTGCTTGGCTGGGATCTTTCATGGGGCCAAAAGGGGCTTCGAGCCTAGTTTATCCTTCAACCTCGATTTCAGCTCGCGGAGGCGATCGCATGCCTCGCTGAGTCTGGGGAAAACCGATCGCTAGCTTACCCTACGTCAGTTCGATAGGCGTCTGGTCCCCATTCCCTAGCCCCTTCCCCCCTCGCGAAGCGTGGCGTCAGCCGTAATTCTGGGGGAAGGGGAACCGAACGGTAGATTGAGGGTTTGAGGCTATTTCTCCCCTCTCCCAAGTTTGGGAGAGGGGCTGGGGGTGAGGGCAATGCAGAGCTATCGAACTCAGGTTACCCTGAAGTATTTCTAGCCTTGCAGTGCAACTGTTGCTCTCGTGAAGCCGCGATGCGTCAACGTCCCCCGACCGGAGCCGCTCGGCCAGCAGGGGTCGCGAGACGGTTACCGCAATTCAATAATAGGTTGATTTTTCTGGAGAATCTGTGCGGTCAGCAGATCTTCAACCGTGACGCAGAGGCGACGCTGTTCGTCCACTTGAAATTGGAGCAGGAGACGATCGCTCCCCGGTTGCCCCAAGGGGTTCAGTTGAGCGATCGTGCGCTTTTCGGGCTCGTCGTTTAAAGCTTGAATGGTTTTCTCATGAGTTTGAAGGCGATCGTTCGATCGCTGTCGGGCGAGTAATTGTCCGTCCGCAAAATACACCTCCACAGTTTCATTCGATTCGCCTAATTCTCCAATCACGAGTTCCACGCTAGGTTGGTCTCTCACAGATGCGCCGAGGACCAGTTCGACGGGGTCGGGTAAGGGGTAGGGGAGTCCGGCTTGAATGAGGGGATGCCAGTCGTGGCTGTTGGTCTGATGGTTCCAATAGCGAATGCCGTAGCTGTGGTAGAGGAAATCGCGCACCTCGATGCCCCTGCCGAGCTGTAAGGCCCCTTTGGCGATCGCCTCTAGAGGCTCTCGGTCAAACACCTTCTCCGAGCCAAATTGTTCGTCCAGCCAAGCGCGAATGGCTGGAATTTTGCAGGTGCCGCCGACGGCCACAACGGCAGAGATATCTGCGCGGCTGATGCCCCGCTGTCGGGCTTGTAGCAACACCCGATCGAGGGCGGTTTCGAGGCGCTCGAACAGTTTGTTGTGGCGCAGTAAGCTATCGAGCTGCGATCGCTGGGCACTCAGTTCCACAGAACGAAAGGTCTCGTCATCGAAAAAGACCTCAGTCGCTTCTGTGTCCGTGGAAAGGGACATTTTGACTCGTTCGGCCAAGCGGGTAATGAGGCGATTGTTTTGCAGGTTATGCATTTGGCACCAAGCCTCGGCCAGCCAGCGATCGATATCAGCCCCTCCCAAGGTCTGGGCGGCCTTGGCCAGCACTTTGGCGGTGGTGGCTTGTTTTTGGTCTGTTTTGAGCAGCGAGCTGCCCCATTTGACGATCGTGCCCCAGGCCCGTCCCCCCGTCGATTTGGCGGGTTGAACTAGAGCTAGGTCTAGAGTGCCGCCGCCAAAATCGACGATCAGGAGTTTGCGGCTATCCAGCAGACTGTATTCGAGCGCGGCGGCGGTGGGTTCGTCCAATAGCTGCAGTTGTTCGATCCCCAAGCTGGAAACAGTGTGGCTGAGCCATTGGCGATAGGCTTCGAAGCTATCGACGGGAACTGTGAAGACCCAGCTGTCAGTCTCGTCCGGGCCTAGTTTGGCCTGTACAGCTCGGACAATCGCTTGCAGAAACCAGGTGCCCACTTGCTCGGGGGTAACTTCGACGCCATCCAGTTCGGGGATAAAGCCGCGCACGTCCACGCCGATGCCCCGTTTGAAATTGCGAAAGTAGCGAGGATCGCTTTTGACGTCTAAACCGCGATCGCTCGCCGCTTGCCCGACAACAACTTGTCCAGCTTTAGCGTCCTCGACATAGAGTTGGCTGGGCACGATCGGGGGATTGTTGGGGTCTTGGCGACTGAGACCGGGCAGGCTGAGGATGCGAGAGCGATCGCCATCCCAATGGGCGACAACAGTATTGCTCGTTCCGAAATCAATCGCCAGCATAGTGCTCTGTCTGAACGTTAGGGTGAGAGGCGATCGTCAGAGTGGGGAGCGATCGCGCTTTTCGCTGTAGCATCAAATCTGCCGGGAAGTCAAATTTGCCGGGAAGCCAAATTCTGCCGATCGGCGAATGGGACTTAGAAATCACTGGCACCCGCTGGCGACGAAGGGTCCAAATTGGGTAGAATCACTGTTAATAAATGTATCGACATCGAGAGGACTGCCTCTGGCAGATTTCTTCAATAAAGCTGAAGGGAACTTTCGTGCTAAAGACAGATGTTGCCGCTGCGATACTCCCAAAGCTCAGATGCATGTCGTTCCTCTGCGAGGGGCAAATTGCCCATGATCGTTCAAGTTGCTTCGCGGGCTACCATCGCACAACTCCAAACCGTTTGGCAGGAGGTCGGTCCCGACAGTTGCCCCCTGCATTACAACTTCCACATGCACACCTCCTACTCGGACGGGCAGCTCGACCCCAGTCAGATCGTGCAACAAACCCTCGATTTGGGGCTGCAAGGATTTGCCATCACCGATCACCATACTGTAGAGGGCTATCGCCAAGCTCTGCACCTCCTGCCCTCCAATGGCCCTACCCTCTGGTCGGGGATGGAAATTAACGCGGGGTTACTGGACTGCGAAGTCCACATTCTTGCCTATGGCTTCGAGCCCGACCATCCGGCGATGGTAGTTTACCAGCAAAAAGCGACCGTTACTGATGCTGCCGATTACGATGCTGCCGCCGCGATCGCTGCTATCCACAAGGCTGGCGGCTTTGCCGTGTTGGCCCATCCCTTTCGCTATCGCCGCAACGGCCAAGACTTAATTTTGGCGGCAGTGGCAAGTAGCATCGACGGTGTGGAATCCTATTACAGTTATGCCAACCCCGTTCCGTGGGTGCCCTCGCCGCGAGAAACCCAACAGTCCCTCGCGCTCGCTGCCCGCTTCGGCCTTTACTCCACCTGCGGTACCGATACCCACGGCCGCAGCCTACTAAAGCGGGTTTGAAGCTTGCCGCGCTCGAATTGTATGGGAGGTAAATCATGAATCGACCCAAATGGGTGGCTGTCCTCAGTGGCGTGCTTGCCCTGATCGTCAGTATCGGCTATCTGCTACTGGTTCAACTCTTAGATTTTCGCGGCGAATTTAAACCCGCCCCCATCGGCACCATTGCGAACGGGACTGTTGCGGTTGTTAATAGCGAATTTCGGCCCTCCGGCTGGGTAACCTGAACCTACCTTGCCGAATCCCCTCGCCATCCCCCATAGCGCCTTCGCCGCAAATGACAGCTTATGGTTCAGGTTCCCTCCGATGCTGCTGTATCTGCAGATATGCCACTCGTAGCCCTAGAAGAGGTGCTGCGGCAAATGCGCGATGTCAAGGAGGCGGACAAACTAGTACAACTGGCGGTGGGCTATCTAGTCGATACCTTCGATGCTCCGCTGGTATGGATTGCCTTTTACGATCCCCCCCAACACCAATTGCTCGGACAGGGGGGGGCAACTCTCCTCCCCGACTATCCTCTGCTCGATCGGGCAATTCCGCTCGAACCCGGCCAAGTTTTGGAGCAGGTGGTCATCGAGCAGCGGCCCGTTGTCGTCCCGGACCTGCGTCAGGAAACCCGCATGGGGGTATGGCAGCAGCAGGCTGCGCAGCTCAGTATTATCGGCTGTCTGCTCTATCCCATTCGCTACGACAAGCGCTGCCTCGGCGTCTTGATGATGGGTTCCCAACTGTGGGGGGGCGTTGCCAGTGACACGGAAAAAGCACTCCTAGGCATTCTCACCGGTCAAATTGCTTCATCGCTGCAGGCGATCGAGGAGAAATGGCGACACCGCCAGCAGAAACACGCGGATATTCCCTTGTTGGCGCTGAGCACGGCGATGCGGACGTTCGATTCCATGGACGAGCGCGTCCGGGCGGCGATCGCGCAGGTGCAGGCCTTTGTGGAAGTCAACCGGGTGTCGGTGTATTGGTACGATCGCGACGATCGCAACGAATTTATCGTCCGTTGGTCGCCCAAGATCGACGCCCCTCGCCGCAAAGGTAAAGTCCAAACTTCTGCCCAACCTTCTTTTTCCGCCCGAGATTTGGGACCCACTTATGCAGCTTTGCTAGAAGGGCAACTGGTGGTGGTGGGGGAATCGGGGCTCTCCGGTCGAGTGGCCCTCAGCGCTCAAGTGTTGAAGCAATTGCGCTGTCGCTCCCTCCTGCTCGCCCCCATTTTGTTCCAAGGGGAACTGTTGGGATTTTTATCGGTGGAATCGGATGCTGCCCGCTCTTGGGAGGAAGCCGAGAAATCGCTGGTGGTGGGGACCGCTCAGTTGATTGCGCTGGTGGCTCCGTTAGAAACGTTGGAAAAGACGATCGAGCGGATTCGCAGCGATAGTGCCCTCACCGCTCAGGTGGCTCAGTCAATTTATATCCAATCCAATTGGGAACTCGCGCTGCAGCAGACGGCAAGCCAGTTGTGCGATCGCCTGCAGGCACAAGCCTGTTTTGCGCTTCAGCTCGACCCAGCAAGCAACGGTCGGTATCGCCTGCGCCCGCTCCACAATCCCAACAATCTTTCGCTGCCGTCAGAGTTAGGAGGATTGGAGGAGCGCGATGTTGAAGATTTAGGAAAATCGGACGAGGCGATCGCAGCAGAAACTTATCCAGAAGATCTGCGCTTGCTGAGTTGGCAAGAGGAGCTGACCACCGCTGGGGTACGCTCCGTCATTGCTACCAGTACCGATAGCCTTTCGCCCTCTAGCGGGCAGACCAGCATTCCCAACGGAATTTTGGTGCTGGTACATCCCCAGCCGCGAGCTTGGAAGCGGGCAGATCGCCGCCTCGTAGAGCTCGTCGCTAAGCAAATCGGAGTGGTCCTGCAGCAGTGGCAGCTCAAAGACCGAGGCGAGGCTTTAGATAAGCTCTTCCGACAGTTACCCGCAGCTCTTCAAGCCATTGCCACCGCCGCAACTCCAGAAGAACTCTACAATGTCACCGTGCAGCAGATGGCACACCTGCTGCAGGTTCCCCTCGCCGGACTGCTGACGTGGCAGTTCTCCCAGCAGGAACAGAATCCCCAGCCGCCGAAAGCCCGCATCCAAGCGTCAGTCTCCCGAGGGGAGGACTTTACCTTAGCCGCGCGCGATCGCCCCATTGCCGTCGAACGAGATGCCTTACTGCAGTGGTGCTTGCAGTCTCCCGATCCCCTCGCCCTGAGTGTCGCTGACTTGCCTGAATCCACGCTCGAATGGCTGCAGACACCCCAGTTAGGCCAACTATTGGCGATCGCTGTCGACACGTCTGCCACCCCCTACTTGCCCAGCGCGCTGCTGTTTGTCGGGGCAAGGGCAACCCGAGGCTGGCAGGAACCCGAACGGGCCGCATTTGAATTGGTGCGATCGACCTTTGCCGATACCCTCTTCCGCTCCATCAGCTACACCTTACTGATGGAGCGGCTGTGCGATCTCACCCAGCTCAATTGGTACAAACATCGCCACCTCAATCTCTTGCAGCTCAACCTCATTAGCATGCTGCACCGCCTGCAGAAGTATCTGCCCCCCCCCGAGCAGCGCACCGATCCCAACTGGAAAAAAATCGCCGATCTAGCGCGGGGCTTTCAAGAACTGGTCGCCGATCTCAAACCGCTCAAACAGGAATATTGGAGTCCCAAACAAAAGACAGAAGAGATTTCCAGTGTTACGTTGATGCGCCGAGTGTTGCGTCGCGTCGATGTCATCGTCAAACGACAAAAATTGTGGCCCCGCGTCCACGGCGATGCTTCGATCGCCCTCAACGCCCATGCAGGCCGCTTGGAACTGGTGTTGGTGGAGGCGATCGCTTCTATTGCCACCCGCAATCGCTCGGACGGACGGTTGGATATTTGGGTGCAGGCCGAGGAGAGTTGGTTTGCTCTCTCTTTAGTGGACTCTGGCAAAGCGCTTCCCCAGGAACTGATCGACTCTTTGGATGCTGCCCGGGCTGGAGGAAGCTCGCTGGCTTGGTTGTCTCCTCTCTACGAAAATCCCTTACTACAGCAATCGCCGGGTCGAGAGCTGTATCTGTGCCAAGCAATCCTCGCCCAGATGGGGGGTAGCTTTGAAGTGTATTGTTCGGGGGATGGGCGCACCGTCACGCAAATTCGCTTGCCGGTGGCAGACAGTGGCGATACGGGCCTCAAGACGATTTCCTCTCCGTAAGCGAGATATCCCGGCTAGCTCTCCCTCGGGGAGATCGGGAGCGAGCGTAGATCCTATTCCATGTCAGTTCGACAAGTGCTTGTCCTCCATCCCCAAGCTCCATCGTAAAGCGTGGCATCAGCCGTAACTTGAGGCTCGGGGAACAGACCCAGCCAGAATTTGCGGCTGTTTCTCCCCTCTCCCTAGGGAGCTATCCATTAGGCAAAAGTAGCTGAACCATAGACAGGCACTAGCTTTGAGAAGCCAGTTGAGCCCCTTCAAGCAAATGGTGGAGTTTGGTCAGCCCTCGCCAAAGCGTCTTCAATCCAGGGTTGCCATCGCCCTTGCGAGCCAAGAAGCCTCCCAATCGAGCAATCCACAGCATTGCCTGTTGCAGAGTGGGTGGCTTTTGAGAGCGACTTTTCGGCACAAACTTGCGTCGTAACAGCCGCCATTCAGCAGGCTGTAAAACGAGCTCACAGGAGGCTTGCGGGGTGAGTCGAGCGCGGTAGGTCAGCCACATCAATCGCCAAGCTACAACGTTGTAGGTTGCCAGAGCCTTGAGCAAGCGCTCATAGCTTTGCAGTTGGAGCTGTTCGATGCCACAGCCACTTTTGAGGGTGAAGTGAAACCGCTCAATCAGCCAGCGGTAGCTATACCAGCGGATGCACTGACAGACCTGCTCGAAGCTCTCAACTGGCAAGCTGGTCAGCAGAAACCAGCGAATCGGCTGAGCGCCATCATCAGGGGGGACGGTTTCTTCCACGAAGATGGCATTGAGGCGCACGGGCTCTAAGCTCGCGGCTTTGAGGTGATGCGATGGCACCTCCAGCGTCACCGCCATCGCCCGCACCTGCAACTGGGCAATGCGGGCCGCTCGCTTGGGATTACGCTGCACTTGCAGGCTCATCGCTCCCAAGACTGGGGCTTGTTCGAGGGTGGGGATGAACTTGCCCAGCTCGTGGCTAAGTTTGCGATTGTGCCTTGCGCGGATGAGTAACTCCCTGTTGTCCGCACGGGGATGGGCAAACAGTTCGAAGATGTCTGCTTCTCGATCGCCAATATGAACCACTTGCTCTTGGCCCGCGAGCTCTCGCTCTACGGCTGCGAGAGTTGCTATCCAGCGATAGCTTTCCTTTTGCTCGATGGGAGTCACTGAGCGTTTTTCTTTCTTCCCGCGCCGCTGTTTGCGATTCCAGATGAATTGACTCAACAGACCTAAGGGTTCTCCCTCGCCGCTCACCGCAAAACAACTGTGGACTTTGATTCCCTGTTGATGGCTTTGATTGATGAAGCCCAGCCCTTCGGTCTGGGGGTGAGTGGTGAAGTCGAAATCCGTTGTGTCTTGAATGGCCAGCACCGTCTTGCCCGTGAGGGCCCGCCTGACCACTCCATCACGATGACTGTCCAGAATGCTGCTCGTGCTCACCTTCGGGTTGGCCCAAAATCGATAGGTTCCTTGGGCCACTGAGGCATTCCCACTCGCCTGAGGCACGCTCGCTGTGGGCTGCTCACTCAAGTCTGTGACGATCTGCCCCAACCGCTTTGCATGTCGCAAATCGGCGAAGTGGATCGGGTTGATTTCTTGGCTGACCCAATCTTGCATGGTTTCTCTCCCTCCGGCTACAACTGCTTCAGTCTCTACTGCAGTTTATAATCCAGTCACAGTAAGCTCTCCATCGACTTGTGCCTAATGGATAGCCCTAGGGAGAGGGGCTGGGGGTGAGGACAATGCAGGGCTATCGAACTCAGGTTACTCTGCCAGTTCTCCAGCCAAGAAGTCACTCACCTGTAATGCTGTGGGTTGTGCAGCCATCGCCCCTGCACTCGTTACAGTCAACGCCCCCACGGCACTGGCATAAGTCACAACCTGCTGCCAATCTCTGGAGCCATCTTGGGGCGATCGCGCCAGTGCCGCCACCAGTGCCGCCAAAAATCCATCCCCCGCACCTGTGGCATCCACAGTCGGTACCGCAAAGGCGGGCACAAATCCCCGCTGGGCTTCGCAACAGTAGCGGCAGCCGCGATCGCCATCCGTGACGCACACCCCGAGCGCGGGCTGCAACTGCCGCACAATTTCGCTGGGGTCATCGGAGTGGCACAGCCAGTGCCCTTCTTCAGCAGTCAGTTTGACCAGATCTGCGCAGTTGAGCAATGGGAGTATCGCAGCTTTGGCGGCATTGGGATCGGGCCAAAACGTCGGTCTCCAGTTGAGATCGACCACCACTGTCAGAGAATGCTGTTGCGCCCAAGCGATCGCCCGCGCCACTGCCGCTTTTGTCGGCGAGTAAGCCAAGCCCAAGGTTCCCAATACGAGATAGCGAGCCTGCGCAAATAGCGATGCGGGCAATGGGTCGGGCTCGAGATAGGTGTCGGCAAACTGGCGGTTGGGGCGATCGAATCCGGCAAACTGGCGATCGCCCTCTGCCGTGCGCGTGACATAAACCTGGCGGGTTGGGGCCGTGGGATGCTGCTGTAGGCCCTCCAGATTGACCCCCGACTCCGTCAAGATCTGGACAAGCTGACTGCCCAGGCGATCGCTGCCCACACAACCGACGAACCCGCTAGCCACTCCCAATTTCGCCAATGCCGTCGCCACGTTTGCCGGAGCGCCGCCAGGGTAACGAGTCCAGCCCGAAACTTGTTGCCGCGATCGCCCCACCTCATCCGCCAAGCAGTCCCACAACACCTCCCCCAAGCACAAAACAACAGGGGCGATCTCGGTGACACTCATGCCAGTTTTTCCTCCTCTCTATCCAGACTGGCTTAACGTTCGCACTGGCCATCGCCAGTCAGCCCGTGCGCGACACTCTCGAGATAGCGATGATTTTAGATTCGACTCGCAACCGATCTTTCTGGAACTAATCTGGGGCAGGCTAATCTCCAAGGAGCGGATTAAAGCTTCTCTCCGCAATGCTCGATTTCCATCTAACGTGGAGAGTAACTCAATCTGAAAGGTTTGCACACTATATGTGGTACCTATACTGACTAATACTGTCCCTCGTCGGACCTGTTTTATGGATCGCAACTTACAACAACACTTGCTGGAATTGGAACTCGATATCCTAGCCTTGGAGATCGACTTATCGTTACAATTGGTGAAATCGATTCCCCCAGCTCCGTCTCCAACTCTTGCGATCGCCCCCTCTCATCTTTGGCTCATGCAAGCTTTGCCCACTGTGTTGTTAGACGAAGCGGCTATAGAGACTCCGTCTGCCCTCTGGCCGCCACGATCTCGCTCGCAGACACTGTAACTTACCGCTGCGCGGGCTTCTCTGCCGCTCAGCTAAGTTCCACTACTTCCCAAACGCGATCGCCTCTCACCCATTACAAATCATCTATGCCCCTTGAAAACATTTCAGTCCAGCTCTTCTAGTCTCTGTTCAATGACCCGCAATGAGTACGACATCAACCTGCGCAGTCTAGTCGGAGATTACAGCCAGGACTTTCTTCAATGGCTGCTGGGCGACGCGGTTCGGGTGGAGGAGATCGTCAATCCAGTATTGACTTCTCGCGAGCGGCGAGCGGATTTTGTCGTGCGCTATTCTTCCCCCAATGGCAAGCTGGGCATTGCACATATAGAATTTCAGCGTCAGCCTCTCACGGTGATGCCGCTGCGCATGGCTGAATATTCGCTGTTTATCTTGCTCGACTATGGCAAAGCACCAACTCAGATCTTGATATTGCTGGAGGACAGCAAAGCGGCTCGGGAGATGCCCGATGTCTATGAATGCGGCGGGATTCGAGTGCAATTTCGAATCCTCAGGCTCTGGGAGCAAGATCCAGCGACGATTTTAGCCAGCGATCGCCCCGGCCTGCTGCCCTTGATACCTCTGATGGGACCGCCGAACAATCTGAAGCAGCGGCTTGAGGCTTGTGAAGCAGCCATTTCCGAGCGAGTAGAATTAAAGTCGAGGCAACAGGATTTGCTCGCGGTGGCGGTGCTGTTGAGTTCGCTCCAGCCGACGGGGCGGGATGTTATCGAAGAATTCCTCAGGAGCAGAAAAATGTTGGATTTGATGGAGTCTCCCCTATTGAAGGATTGGTTGAGCGAAGCTGAGGCTAGAGGCGAAGCTAAAGGCGAAGCTAAAGGCGAAGCTAGAGGCGAAGCTAGAGGTAAGGCAGAAGAGGGGAAGCGGATGCTTGTCCGCCTCCTATCCCATCAGTTTGGACCGCTCCCTCAAGCTGTCTCGACATCGCTACAGGCGATCGCCAATCCAGAGCGACTCGAGGAACTTCTAGATATTGCTTTAGAAGCAGAGAGCCTAGAAGATTTCCAGAAAAATCTCTGAGACTATAATTATACGTCAAATAGAATGCTCATCGGGAGAAGAATCTCCAGAGTATGGCAAGAGGGATCGCAATTACAAGTTGCTATGTTCTCGACTGCAATATCTATGCCCCTACTGAATTGAGTTGTTCGTGATTTATCTCTTGGCTGATTTCCTGACTTTCACTTGAACATTAGGCAGAACGTTCAAATCCTGACGGGCAATTACCATGCCCCTTTGCCGAAGAGGACGGCGAGGACGGTCTGCCAGAGCACCTGTAAATCGTAGATCGGCGTCCATTTCGCCTGATAGGCCAAGTCGAGATCGAGAATATCTTCAAAGTTATCGACTGAGGAGCGGCCACAGACCTGCCATTCTCCCGTCAAGCCAGGTTTGACATTCAAACGCTGCCAATGGCGATCGCCGTATTGCAGAATCTCGTCTTCCGTCGGCGGGCGAGTTCCCACCAGACTCATTTCCCCCATCAAAATATTCCAAAACTGAGGCAATTCGTCCAGACTTTTGGAGCGTAGGAAGCGGCCGACGCGAGTCACTCTAGGATCGTTGCGGTTTTTAAAAATCGGTCCGTTGGCTTCATTCTCAACCTCGCACTTGCAAGCATCTGCCCCATCTACCATCGAGCGGAACTTCAAAACTTGAAAAGGCTGTCCGTGCAAACCGTACCGCTTTTGCCTAAAGATAATAGGACCCGGACTATCTAAGCCGATCGCCACAGCGATCGGCACAAAGAGCAGCAACAAAACAATCAAGCCGACTGAAGCCCCGACAAGATCGACCATTCGCTTGAATGCCGACTTCACGGAAGCATGAGCTATATCGCCAGATAGCGATATGGCAACAGCATAGGAGTAACTTCGGGATTGATTTGAAATTGGCCCCATCGCGCTTATCCACCTTCAAATGCAATAGAAAGGAACTTTTAAGGCAACACATGCCCATCTAAGCCACGGTCCAGAGCCCGTATATCTCTCGTCAGTCACCCAATTATTTAGAACACACCCAATTATTTAGAACAATGCTTGCCAGCAGAGCGATCGCCCACCCAAGCTGGCGTTAGTTCTATACGTTTAGAAATCGATCTGCAGATCGATTTCTAAACGTATTTCGCGACGAACAGGTCAGAGTAAAACATCAATGATTTATTTCTCCAAAATTTTAGTACGAACACTAATGCTTGTAAAGCGTTTCTGGGTAAATTGGCCGACCTTAGCACATCGAACTAGGTGATTTTCGTGAGCTTTTTGGATTTGCCGACCTGTATAAGGTTAATATATTAGCCTTTTGATGCGCTGCGGAGTTCATTCCCTCAAGGTCAGTCTTGCCTCTGCTAGGGCTACCGAGTGAGGGTATTGGGGAGGATTGTCTGGAGGTTTGCCACCATCACAACCCTCCCACGCCAATGCGAACACTCCACCCCAGCTCCCGTTTGATATCCGCCTGATTGGCGACTCGAACGCTGGCAATGTCAGTTCGACAAGTGTCTGGCCCCATCCCCTAGCCCCTTCCCCCAATTCTGATGCTGCTGGCGAAATTCATATTCCGAAACATTGGCCATTTGTCTAGATGCCTGTGGCCCCCTTCCCCTAACCCCTACCCCCAACTTTGGGGACAGGGGAACAAGACCCCGTAAGGATTTTCGGCTGTTTCTCCCCTCTCCCAAGTTTGGGAGAGGGGCCGGGGGTGAGGGCCATGCAGAGTCATCGAACTCAGGTCTGGCAATGTCCCTGAAAGGAATGCGGCGCGTCCAGATTGGAAACACAATGGCTACGTCTTAACTGGATACCGCTTAACTGGATACCGCTTAACTGGATACCGCAAATCCAGAGGGCCGACACCCTATCCAGACGGCTCCATACAGACTGAAGAGGAACAGAAACAAGAGTCCGCTAGGCCACGATCGAGCCGCGATCGCATACCCTCCAAACCCAAGCGGCAACAGCCACAGCAAGACTGTGAGCCCTCGAATTAAAGGAGACATCGGTGCGAGTGAAAAGCGCGCATCCATGCTCCAATCTCTCTAGGAGCGGGACAAGCGGCGAATGTCAGAATTGAGCGAAGCAGTGCTGAAGCCGCCCTGTTGCTTGCAGACTGCCGAGCGCAAGCGCAGATTCTCGCTGGCAAACCAAATCCGTTCTTGCAATGAGGTCTCTTTGTCGATTGTAATCAGGGTAAGCGCTTCGTCGCTGCCGAGAGAGTAAGTGCCCCGTACAGAAGATTGTCGATCGCCATTCAATTGGTATACCAGCTTGCCCTGTCTGGGATTATCGCGATCGGGCAGGAGGATGAGAAGGTTGCGTTCGGTGCGTTCGACAGTTTCTTGCCCCAGGCGCCCCCTCCAGGTAGTGCTGAGACCGCCCAAGGCAATCGCAGGATTGAGGCCGTGCTGCTCGCAGGCAGCAATCGCCTCGGGAGCATCGGCCCTCACCCATTCGATCTCGAGGGTGGATTGACCACTTTCGTAGCGACGAAAGGCCACTTGATGGCTCGTCTGTTGCGACATCCATTCACCAACACTCTGGTGCAAAAATGCTTCAATATCGAGCGATTGCAGAATTCCCATCTTATCTCGACACCCGATCTCCCATCCCAATAGCCTATAGATTTTAACTCAGCTTCGACCTCCTTCTCAGCGAGCCCGATCGTGGATACCCCTGCCATTTTGACCAGCACCCGCAACCCTTGGATAAGGCAGTTGCGCCAACTCCACTGGGCCAAAGGGCGACGGGAACAGGCTGTCTTTTTGGCGGAGGGGACCCATTTATTGCAAGAGGCGATCGCCACCCAATGGCCGATCGACGCCGTCTGTTTTACGCCCCAGTGGTCGGAGCGCCACCCTCATTTGAAGGCACAAATCCCGGCGGGAGTCAGGCAGCAGTTGGTGGGAGACGCGGTGTTGGCGGCGATCGCCACCACCCAAACCCCCGATGGCGTCGTCGCCCTTTGCCAACATCGCGCCATCGCCAAGCCTGCGATCCCGAGCTTGGGGTTGGCCCTCGCCAGCCTGCAAGATCCCGGCAATTTGGGGATGTCGATCCGAACGGCAGTGGCGGCAGGTGCGGATGGTCTTTGGCTGAGTTCGGATAGTGTCGATCCAGAGCATCCCAAGGTATTGAGGGCATCTGCCGGTCAGTGGTTTCGCCAGCCCCCCGAGATTGTCCACTTGCCCAGTTGGCTGAATACCTGTCAGGGAGAGGGAGTACAGTTGTTGGCGGCGGCAGCAGAGACGGCCACTCGCACGGCTGTCTCGTTTTGGCAATTAGATTTGACGCAACCGACGCTGTTTTTATTGGGGAATGAAGGGGCTGGGTTGTCGGACGAGCTGTTGGCGATCGCAGATGCGGCGGTTGACATTCCGATGGCGGCCGGAGTGGAGTCTCTCAATGTGGGGGTGGCTGGGGCGCTGTTGCTGTACGAGGCCAAACGGCAGAGAATGTCTCGGGACCGCTCAATACATCGATCGAATAGCCCCGCTCGGGAGTGACGCGGGGGCTGTCAGTGAAGTATGCGTTATATTCAGTTACATGAATATAAGTTAAGCAGTATTGCCTTCTCGCAGCCATGCAAGTCGTTCCCAACTTTGCCGATCTAGCCTCTCATTCATTCGAAGAAAACGCTTACAAAGCCATCCAGTGGAGTAAGAACTACTTCGGAGTCTTGCACAAGTTAACCTCCTCGCGCGCCAGCCGCTTCCTCGCAGACGTCACCGAGTTACCGCAGCAATTTTTAGGCGGACAAGCCTCTTCCTCTCCACAGAAGGCTGCCGCAAAGGTGAGTGACTCCACACTCCAGTTGGTACGGCAGCGTTACGAACAACTTTTAGCGGTAGACTATCGAGATGCAGAGGCGGGCTATTATCCCAAATCGCTGCTGTTCGATCTCCCTTGGCTCGACTTTGCCCGCACTTACCCCCTAGTCTGGCTCGATCTCCTCTCTATCCGCGATCGCATCAGCCGCAAGCAACACCAAGAGTTCTCTCCCGACATCGATACTGAAGGTTACCCTCAGTACTACCTGCAAAACTTCCACCACCAAACCGACGGGTATCTCAGCGATCGCTCGGCAGAGCTATACGATCTGCAAGTGGAATTACTCTTCGGCGGCAGTGCCGACGCCATGCGTCGCCGCATCATTCGTCCCATTGTCGAAATCGCAGGCACGAAACCTGACAAATTTACCCGCATCCTCGATCTGGCCTGCGGCACCGGTCGCACCCTGCGCATGTTGCGTGCTGCCTTCCCCTCTGCTCAACTGTTCGGCACCGACCTCTCTCCGGCCTACTTGCGCAAAGCCAATCAGCTCTTGAGCGAACGTCCCGGCGAATTGCCCCAACTGCTGCAAGCGAACGCAGAAGCCTTGCCCTACGCCGACGCCACTTTCGATCTCGTCACCAGTGTCTTTCTATTCCACGAACTTCCCGGCAATGCTCGCCAAAACGCTCTTAACGAAACCAGTCGCGTCCTCAAACCGGGGGGTACGATCGCTATCTGTGACTCTATCCAACTGGGAGACTCCCCCGAACTGCTGGAATCGATGGAAAACTTTGCCAGCACCTTCCACGAGCCCTACTATCGCGACTATATTCGCGACGATTTAGGCGATCGCCTGCAGGCGGCTAACTGCGAGGTGTTAAATGTTAGCACCCACTTTGTGAGTCGTTATACCCTAGCTCGCAAGTTAGCCTAGAGGTCCGAAAACTATTTTCCACATGATTGAATCCGAGCCGATCGCCCTCTACAGCAGCAGCAATGCCCTTTGTTTGGCTGGTCCTCAAGACACCAACCTCAAGCTAATCGGTCGCCGCACGGGGGCACAACTGGCTCTACGCGGAGATGCCTTGTGGGTGACTGCCACTGCAGTGCAGCGCGATCGAGTCCGGGCCTTGGTGGAGCTGCTCAAACCTCTGTGGGAACAGGGTAGTGCGGTGACTGAGGTGGATGTCGAAACGGCTCTAACAGCTCTCAATACCCACCAAGAAGATCGCTATCGCGATTCCCAAAACCAAGTCTTGGCGGTCAATCGAAAAGGGGAATCGATCCGCCCCAAGACCCCTCGCCAGCAAAAGTATGTACGGGCGATCGCCTCCCACGATCTCACCTTCGGCCTCGGTCCGGCAGGGACGGGGAAGACTTACTTGGCCGCGGTCATGGCCATTCAGGCATTGAAGGATCGCCAATACGATCGCCTGATTTTGACCCGACCGGCACTCGAAGCTGGCGAAAAGCTCGGCTTTTTGCCGGGGGATTTGCAAGCCAAAATCAACCCTTACCTGCGCCCCCTCTACGACGCGCTTTACGAGTTCATCGAGCCCGAAAAAGTTGCTCAATTCATGGAGCAGGGCACCATCGAAATTGCCCCGTTGGCCTACATGCGCGGGCGCACCCTCAGCAACGCTTTCATCATCCTGGACGAAGCCCAAAACACCACCCCCGCACAAATGAAAATGGTGCTCACCCGCATCGGCTTTCAATCTCGCATGGTGGTAACGGGGGATCTCTCTCAAACGGACCTAGGAGCCCATCAACTGTCGGGGCTCTCGGTCACAACCCGGATTTTGCAGGGGGTAGAGGGAATTGCCACCTGCACGTTCGATCGGCAGGATGTGGTTAGACATCCACTCGTGCGTCGGATCGTGTCAGCTTACGAACAATACGAAGCGGCCGCCAAAGTTCCGCCCCAGCGCAAGGGGGTTGGTGCTCGGGCCTGACCCATCAGTGCTACTCAGGATCGGATGAGGCGCGGCCATTTGCTTGCTGGGGCCAAAAATGCTGCGCGATGACGTTTAACTTCGAGCAGTGCCAATAATCGATGTGGGATTGAATTAAACCGCGCTCGTTCACCTCTAGCTCGCTCCAACCGGCGATCGCAATACGCGGCTTCCAGGGCAACGGCGTCGTCCAGCTCAGTATCCAGCGAGTCACAATCCGATCGCTTGCAGCCTCGATCGCCTGTAAATCCAATTGCGGCTGCTGAAACCACCGTTCGATAAAGGCAATATTGCGCCGATAGGGCTCTAGCCCCCGAAATTCATTCAGGGGGTCTTTGAAGTAGACATCCTCGGCATAAATATCGAACGTTTGCTCCTGCGGGAAACGCCGATAATCCTGTTCGAGAATATCGATCAGTGATGCTGTATCCATTGCTAAAATTGGCTCCACACTATTATTCGAGAGAAGTCTTACGATCGGCAAGCAGGGTCTTCAGTTCTTCTAGCAGTAAAGTCAGCGAGATCGCATCGATCGCCCGATCGCCCTCCCCGCAATCCAGCTTGTCGTCCAAGCACTTTGAAAATTAAACCCACCCGTCACGCCATCGATATCCAACACTTCGCCAGCAAAATACAAGCCCGCACAACAGCGACTTTCCATCGTTTTAAAATCCACCCGATCGAGCTCCACACCGCCGCAGGTGACAAATTCTTCCTTAAAGTTGCTCTTCCCCCGAATCTCAAATTGACTCTGGGTAAGCGCCTGGGCCAGTCGATTGAGCATCTTGTTCGATAGATCTGCCCAGCGGCGATCGGCTGGAATTCCTGCCGCGATCGCGATCGCCTGCCACAACCGCTTCGGCAAGCCAAAACAGGGACGGGAGGCGATCGCCCGTTTGGCAGCCTCTAGCTTCAGCGCTCGCAACTGCTGCCGCACTTCCTCCCCATTCCATTGGGGCAGCCAATGAATCGAGAGCTGCGCTCGATAGTGACTGTCGTGCAGTGCCCGCGCCCCCCAAGCGGACAACTTCAGCACTGCCGGTCCACTCACCCCCCAATGGGTCACGAGTAACGGCCCCGACTGCTCCAGCTTGGTTTTGTTAGCCATTTGGAGCTTGAGGTTAACCTCGGGAACAGACACACCCGCCAACCCCTGCAGGCGATCGTCCCGGATATTGAAGGTAAACAGCGACGGCACGGGCGGCACAATGCGATGGCCCAAGCTGCGGGCTATTCTATGGCCTTGAGGACTGCTGCCGGTGGCTAACAACAGGCGATCGCACTCCAACACCTCCCCCGATTGCAAGTGAACGTCAAATAGTGGCGTATCTGTACCTCGGCGAGCCACCTTCACCACAGGCGACCCCGTCCGCATTTCCACACCTGCGCGACGAGCCGATTGCACGAGACAATCCACGATGGTGCCAGAATCATCCGTCACCGGAAACATGCGTCCGTCTGCTTCAGTTTTGAGTTGCACCCCCCGCTGTTGAAACCAAGCCACCGTATCGCGCGGCTGGAATTGATTGAGGGGACCGAGCAGAGCCTTGTGGCCGCGCGGGTAATGTTTGACCAGTCGGGCCGGATCGAAGCAAGCGTGAGTGACATTGCAGCGTCCGCCACCGGAAATGCGCACTTTGGCCAGCACTTGACGACCCGCTTCCAGCAGCGTGACCCGGGTGTGGGGACGGGCAGCGGCGATCGCGCCAAAAAAGCCTGCGGCCCCTCCGCCAATGGCGATCGCTCTGAGGGGTTTAGGTACAGTCATGCAGGTGGCGAGAACGGGAGGTTAAGACGCAACACTGTAAGCGGGAACGGTGGGGTCGCAGCTGAGGCAGCCATCTACGAGTGTGCCATCGAATGGGCGGCCAGATTCCGCCAGAAGAGCGCAGGCCTCCTCGACATGCAAGGGGCGGGCAAAGTAATAGCCTTGCGCGAGATCGCACTGAAAGGCTTGCAGTCGATCGCGCTGCTCGACCGTTTCCACCCCTTCTGCCAATACTTCCATCCCCAAACTATGGGCGAGGGTCACGATCGCTTGCACGATCGCGTTATCGCCATGCCGCTCGCCCATTTGGCGGACAAAAGATTTGTCAATCTTGAGGGTGTCGATCGGAAAAGCATGCAAGCACTGTAGGGATGACTGCCCAATGCCAAAATCATCGATATGCAAGCCGACCCCTAAAGATTTTAATTGACCGAGTACCGCTGCGGCCTTGTCTAAATTTTCGGCAATGGCAGTTTCGGTAATTTCTAAATTTAAGCAGTGAGCCGGCAATCCCGTTTGAATGAGGATGCTCGCCACTCGCTCGGTGAGGTCGGGGCTGGACAACTGCCTGCGCGACACATTAACGCTGATAGCCAATCCTTCAAAAGCGGGAGATTGCTGTTGCCAAGCCCGCAGTTGTCGGCAGGCTTCGCGCAGGACCCAATCGCCAATCGGAAAAATCAGCCCGGTTTCTTCAGCGAATGAAATGAACTCCAGGGGAGCAATCGAATCGCGCGTGGGGTGCTGCCAGCGGATCAGCGCTTCGAACCCGATGACGTAGTTCCCGCTCAGGTTCAAGATTGGCTGATAGAGCAGATAAAACTGGTTGCAGGCGATCGCCTGTTGCAGGTCAGTTTCGAGCTGAAGCTGATGTTGTGCCTCCAGGTGCATCTCGCGATCGAAGGCGACAAACTGTGCTTTGCCCAGTGCTTTAGCTCGGTACATGGCCGTATCGGCATTGCGGAGCAGGCTCTCGACATCCTGAGAGTCGGGCGAATTCAAGGCAATGCCAATACTGCAGTTGATGTAAATCGGATGTCGATCGATATAAAACGGTTGCTTCAGCACCTGATTGATGCGGTTGGCAAGGGTTGTGGCGGCGATCGGAGTCCGGTCGATATTTTCTAGCAGAATGGCATATTCGTCCCCACCCATGCGGGCCAAGATATCCCCCGGACGCAGCAACGCTTCTAGCCTTTGGCTAATGGCGACCAGCAGTTGGTCTCCCACCCAATGGCCCAAACTATCGTTGACCAGTTTGAATCGATCGAAATCTAGAAATAAGAGGGCAAGGCGGTAGTCGGGGTTCTGCCGAGTTCTGTCTAGAGCCCGATCGAGCTGATCGAGGAACAACCGTCGGTTGGGCAACCCGGTCAAGTCATCGTACAGAATGCGGTGCCGACTCAGATCGGTGAGCGAACCCGCGATTCGATAGGCTTTGCCCTCGGCATCCCGCACTGCCAATCCCCGGCTCAGGCACCAAGTATAGGTTCCCGATTGGTGTCGGATGCGGTACTCAATTTGCAACGAAGGGGTTTGGCCGCGCAGGTGGGCCTCAAAGGCGGTCTGAAACCGGTCGCAGTCTTCTGGATGGATGTGATTGAACCAGGCTTCAGGACTGTCGGGCAATTCCGTCTCGCCATATCCCAGAATCGATTTCCAGCGGGGCGAATAATATATGGTTTGCGCTTGCAAGTCCCAATCCCAGAGACCGTCGTGGGAGCCTTGCGCCGCTAGAGCGTATCGTTCTTCGCTGCGTTTCAAGGCCGATGAGGTGCGCGCCCGATCGACCGCATAGCGAATCGAGCGTTCCAACTGGGCCGTGTCGATGGTCCCCTTGACGAGATAGTCGGCAGCACCGACTTGCATCGCCATTAAGTCTGTCTGGCGATCGTTCTGGCCGGTCAGCAAAATCGCGGGCATCCGATCGCCCTGGGAGACGATGTCCCGCAAGAGCTCGATACCGCTGTTGGGACCGATGTGATAGTCCAACAGACAGAGATCGTAGGTGCGATGCTGCAAAACTGACCGAGCTTCTGCTGTCGAACTGACCCAATCCAGTTGAAAATCTGTATCCTGGATATCCTCCAGCAAGTCGCGCACTAGCACGAAATCATCTTCATCATCTTCCACCAGCAGAACGGTTAGTGATTCCTTTACGGTCATTGCAAATCTTATCCTTCCGTTCGATCGAGCTGGGCGGGGATGGCAGGGGCGAGTGGGGGCTGTGCGAACAGAAGAACGGTCACGAGAAGGGATCGCTCAACGGCTGTCGCATGGGCAGGGTAAGGGTGAAGGTCGCGCCTCGATTGGGCTGGCTGCGGGCGGAGATCGTACCGCTGTGGCGTTCGACAATTTTGCGGCAGACCGCCAGACCGATTCCAGTCCCGGGATAGTGACTGCGACCGTGCAGGCGCTGAAACATCTCGAATATGCGTTCTCGATACTGTTCGTCAAAGCCAATACCGTTGTCCTCCACCCAGATGCGGCAGATGTCTCTACCGGCCTCTTCCCCTTGAGATTCGACCGCTACGATTTCGCTTTTGACTGCGATCTCGGGGGGCTGCCCCGGCTGGCTAAATTTCAGGGCATTGCCAATCAGGTTTTGAAACAGTTGGCGCATCTGGAAGGGCTCGGCCTCAATGTCGGGCAATGGGCCGACTTCGACGGTTGCGTCGGTTTGTTGAATGCACTCTTCTAGGTTGGAGAGCACTGCCTTGACAATGTCTTCCAGGCTGACGAGGGCGAACGGTTGAGCGTTGGTGGTGACCTGAGAACAGGCGAGTAGGTCTTGAATCAAAGTTTGCATGCGTTGGGAGGCTTCCTGCATGCGGTTCAGATAATCTCGACCGCGCTCGCCCAACTCAGAGCTGAACTTCCTGTGGAGGCGATCGCCGAACGCCTGAATTTTGCGCAGCGGTTCCTGCAGATCGTGGGACGCCACCGAGGCAAACTGCTCCAATTCCTGGTTGGAACGCTTTAATTCACTCGCTTGGCGGGCTAAGAGATCTGCTACGAGTTTGCGATCGGTAATGTCCGTCAGCGAGCCTGCCATCCGCTCGGGCTCACCCGACTCGGCCCGGACCGCCACCCCTCGGCAGAGCACCCACCGGTAGCTGCCATGTTTGTGCCGAATCCGATATTCGCTTTCAAATTGGTCGGTTTGCCCCTCTTGGTGCGCGGCGATCGCCGACTTGACCCGCTCGATGTCTTGAGGGTGAACCCGCTGGAACCACTCCTCGGGCCGATCGCCAATTTCGTCATCCCCATAGCCCAGAAGCGATTTTCCGCGAGGAGACAAATAGAGTTCTCCAGATCGTAAATTCCAGTCCCAGACGCCGTCATTGGCACCGCGCACAGACAGTGCGTAACGTTCTTCACTCTCTTGCAAAGCCCGCTGGGAGTGTTCCAGTCGATCCAGGCTCTGGTTAATGGTTCCCGCCAGACTAGCCAGTTCGTCGCGGCCCGACAGCAACAGCCGCTGGTCTAACCTCGCTGTGGTGCCAATTTCGCTCACCCCTTGGCTGAGACAGGTCAGTCGGGCCAAAACCAATTTTTCGAGCAGCAGTAGGGCCACGCCGCAAAGCACTAGACCGATACATAGGGTCGACCAAAAGTAATAGGTCAAGCTCGCCCGCCCTCGTTCGTAAATGCGACGGGGGGTTTGGGCACTCAACATCAGGGCCGGTTGCCCACTCAAATCTCGCATCGAGGCATAGCTGGCAATGGTACTCCCGTCGAGAATCTGGACGGCAACACCCTCATTCTCTGCATCCATTGCAGCAGCGATCGCCTGGGGATTGGGTGCCAGCCCAGGGGTGTAGTACCGATGTAGGCTGACCGGCAGTTCTGTCATCTCACTCACCTCCGAGACGGCTGCACTGTCGAGCCAGCGACCCACAATGAAGGCCCCGCGAACGGGACCGTCGTAATTGCTCGTCAGTACCGGTTGAGACGCCACCAGCATGAGTCCCTCCGAGAGGGGGAGGATGCCCACGTGGCTGCTGTTGGCATCGGGGTGAACGAATAGAGGATGGCCAACTGCGGCCAGTTGAATCAGCTCTGGCGGTGGCGGGACACGGGTTTCAGCCTCTAGGTCGAAGCCTGCGGCGATCGGTAACTCACCCGAACGGTTGGCAACTATCAGGACATTCAGTTCGCCGTCGATAAAGGTAGAATCGACCACATTCGACTGCATGTAGGCGGGGTTGCCAGATTCGACAAAGTCATAGGTGTCATCCCAAGCCGCATAGTCTCGACTGAACCCGTCCAATTGTGCGAGTTTGGTATCGAGCGCATTTTGTATCCGCGCGGCATCTACCCGAGCTTTATCAACCTCAAGCTGAACGTAGCTATCGAGTAGGATAAAGCGAGCAATGGCAAATTGACCGAGAAAGATGATGCCAAAAGCTGTGCCGACAATCGACAGCACCTTAACCCTCAAACCCAGCGACGGCCGTTGTTGGGCTACTGGTATTTGCTCATGCTTGTTCGAGCTGTCTTCACGGGTGAAGCTTTTATTATTTCTGGAAAATAATAGCTGCATGAATGTTGGTGTGATGGAGGCGGCCACGATCTAGCTCATCCCACTGGCTCTGTCAAACACCGCATTTGTTCCCGCAAATCCGCCAGCGGGGAACTTGTGAGAGGTCTGGCGGGGTCGAGTCAATTACGAGTTGATATCGCACTCAAGTGAGTTATCGAGAATGTCGCAGATGCCATCGAAAGCAGCGTTTCACCACTCAGACTGATGGATGGGGAACTTTAGATCTATGCCATTAGGATACCCAACCACTGTAAAGATGGATCGAGTTTTAAATCAAGTTCTTGTGAAGTTAAACTCTGCTGTAAAGATTTGGCTGAGTACAATGCGATTGCATCTCCTTGCTGGAATATGACTGGTAAGAGTCAAGCATTCGATTGCAAGGTCTATAGCATTCAATAGAGATGAGATGGCATTTTACGCCCAGCCATCTTGGTTTCAAAACTGATTTAAAGATGAAAAAAAGAAGTCGTTTCAAATTCATTTAAACGACCGCGAATTCTATAATCTGCGCATAAAATTCGAGCTACCCCCCCACGAGCGGCCTTGTGAGAGGACGCTCGCGAGCAACCGACAAATTCCGAGTGGGCAGTTGGTTAAATGGCAATCGGTGCAAAAATGGCGAGTACCAACAGAACTGCCAATAGAGCGATCGCCCATTGAATTGCTACATAGGCCGAACGATCGGCTGTTGGAAATGTCCTCATGGCGATATCCTCCCAGTCATCGCGCTTCCCCCACTTTTATTATCGTTGGAGGCTTAGAGAGCGAGCGAGACGTTCTGTAAAGTCTCGCGATCGCCGCAATACGGCAGAATCCTAATGGTGTGTCTGGTGCCTCGCAATGTTCGCCTCCGATCGCTCCTATCTGCTGAACCAGATTCGCATCGTCGATCCGGCGGGCGTTGGCGATCGCCTTGGCGATGTCTGGATTGCCGGGGGAGTGCTGCGCGCCATTGAAGATTCGCTCCAGGTTCCCGAGGGCACAGACATCGTGGACGGGAGAGATTGGGCGATCGGGCCGGGACTGGTGGATCTCTATGCCCAGTCGGGGGAACCGGGATTCGAGCAGCGAGAAACAGTGGAGTCGTTGGGCAAAGCGGCGATCGCCGGAGGATTTACGCAAGTGGCCCTCTTGCCGACAACCCATCCCGTGGCGGACGATCCCGCTCAATTAGAGGCAATTCGACAACAGGCGCGCCCCGGTCACACTCCCCACTGGCATCCTTTGGCCGCAATCACCCGAGCAGCCCGAGGGGAAACCATGACCGAGCTGGCAGAATTGGCAGCCAGTGGGGCGGCTGGATTTTGTGACGGTCGGCCAATTGACTCGGTGCCGCTGCTGCGAAGGCTGTTGGAATACGTGCAGCCCTTAGGCAAACCACTGTTGTTGTGGCCGCAGGAGCGATCGCTGGCGGGCGGAGCCATGTTAGAGGGGGAATGGTCGGTGCGATTGGGGTTAAAAGGGATTCCGTCAGTGGCAGAATCGATCGCGGTGGCCACCGCGATCGAATTGGTGCGCTACACCCACACCCCCATTCATCTAATGCGTCTCACCCAGGCGCGCAGTCTGGAACTGGTCGAATCCGCCCGCGCCGCTGGCTTGCCCGTCACCGCCAGCACCTCCTGGATGCACCTACTGCTGTGCGATCGCGATGTCGAATTGTTCCACTACCATCCTGCCTTGCACCTGCACGCCCCTTTGGGCACCGCTACCGATCGCCAAGCCCTCATCGATGCTGTCAGAGCGGGGACGCTGAGCGCGATCGCCACCGACCACACCCCCTATACCTTTGAGGAAAAAACCGTCTCGTTTGCAGAGTCTCCTCCAGGCGCGATCGGCTTGGAATTGGCCTTGCCGATGTTGTGGCAGCAGTTGGTGGAGACCGATCGTCTCTCGGCGACGGAGCTGTGGTCGGCGCTCTCTGTGGGTCCGGCAAAAGTCTTACAAGCGATCGCGCCCAAACTCGATCTGGGACAGCCCGCCAACTGTACGATTTTGGCTCCCTACAAAACTTGGACCTGCGATCGCCAGTCGATGCACACGCTCTCAGCCGCCACCCCCTGGTGGGGCCAAACTGTAACGGGCAAGGTCTTGGGGTGTTGGCTCGACGGTCGGTGGCAAAGCAGCGATCGCCTCTGAGGTTTCTCGGGATCGAGCGTTGGGGGGCAGCGATTCCAGTAAGGGGAAAATCCACGGTGCGGGCACAATGTTTGAGGCGCGATCGAGCAGATTGGCGGTGGGATCGATGAGAAATTGCGGGGGGCGACCGTTAAGGGAAACCTGCACGCGGGCGTAAATCTCCACTTCGGGAACCCCCGCCTCTGCCAGCAGATCGCCCAGATGGCGGGCAAATTGAGCGATCGCATAGGGCCGCTGCAGCATCCTGACATACTGCCAGGGGCGCAGGATCTCGCGCGGATCGATCTCGTTCCCCACTTGTGTGGCGGGATTGAAGGCATAAAACACCGCCGAGCCGCGCTTGTCCCGCAACTTCATGCGCCAAGCAAATCGCTGACCTTCCTCCGTCCAATTAGCATCGCCGGGAATGAAGTAGTGTCTCAGGGGCAGCCATAGCTGCACGAGTACCCACAGCGGCAGCAGTGCGATAACCCATTGACGGGTCGGCGTCCATGTCCATTGCAAGAGAGGATCGGGTTGTGAAGCATTGACTGGCAAGGCCAAGTCCTCCCGATCGCCTGCAAAACCCAACTGTTCTGCCAATGCCAGAGTCGCGAGACCGGTACCGATCGCCCCCACTGCAACGAGCACGATATCCTGCTTTCCACTCCACCCCAGCACGGCCCCCATCCCCAACAGGGCTCCAACGGCAAATGCAAACCGGCTGAGGGCCGATCCTCGCAAGTGAGTCCATAAGACCTTGGGCCAATCGGGGGGAAAGAATAGGGTGGTCGCGGCGATCGCCAGCCAGGGAAAGACGCCAATGTCAAACAGGCGCGCATTGGTGAAATGAAACATCAGCAGCGCCAAAAACATCAGCGGGCGGGTTTTTCGATACAGCAGTAACGGCACTGCAGCGAGGTCGATCGCCAGTCCGCTATAGCTGAGTAGGTCCGCCAGCCAAGAGCGATCGAACCATTGCCCCACGAGGGGGAAATCTTGACGTTCGGACAGCCACAACTGCATCGGTTGTCCCTGCAGCCAGTCGCTGTTGAGTTTGGCGATGCCTCCGAAGCAATAGGGCAAGCCCACCTGAAAGCGCAGCAGCCACAGACACCATGCGGGGATGCTGGAGCTGGCAATTTTGGGGGTCAGAGTGCGATCGATGGCCCAACTGCGATGGGCCGGAATAAAGATCAGCAGGCAGCTCAGCAAGGCAATCAAATAAAAGTGGTTTTGGTAATAGACAGCTTCCGACAGGAAGACAAAGGTAAAGCCCAGACAAAAGAGAATGCTGCTCCAGCGGTAGAACAAACCCGCAGCCAAGCAAAGGGCAAGAGCCGCTAAGGCATAGAAGTGGAAGAGCATGCCGATCCCCGTCCAAGGGGCCAGCCAGCCCAGCCACTCATAGGAAAAGTGAAAGCTCGGCTCAATCCACAGCTCGCGGACCCAACCGAGGCGGAGATAGCGCAGTGTCTCCCAGGCCATCAAACCGCCAAAGGCCACTCGGAAGGCAACAATGCTAGCAATATCGACGGGTTGAAACAGGAAGCCCCAGATCGCCCCAGGCCAACGCACAATCTCTGGCCCGAATGAAGCATTAATACATATAAATTTATAAAACTTCACAATTCTGTTACCATAAGTAGAAATAGCTATAGCCCGTAAGCTGCCGTGATGTGATTCCGCGTTCGCGGTTTTCGCTGTCCGCGAAATCTGGAGGAGTGGAATGTTTAACCGACTCGCTCAGCAACACCGTCAATTCAATCGCGATCTGATTATGAGCTTGCAGGCTTTGGCGATCGTGTTGGAGCGGCGCGGCTATATGGCTTCCTGCTACACAAGCGGCGATGATTGCGAGAGCGCATCGTTTATGGTGAGTGAGCAAGAGGGCCATCTGGTTCGGGTTTTAGTCTCCGAATGCGCCACCACTTGGACGGAGATGCAGGGCGATCGCGAGATCGTGAAGCTAGAAGGCGGTGCGGCGATCGAGCAGTTGCAGGAACTGGTTGACCTACTTAAAGAGCTGACTATTGCTGCCAAACCAGAAATCGTGGAAGTTTAGTCGTGCCCTAACGCAGATTTACACTTTCAGTCAAGCCTCAAATCCTCAAACCCACAAACCTTTAGCAATGGAGCTTTTGTGAGAGCTGCCCTCTAGAGCATTTTCCAGGTTGGTGGTATACCTTCTGTACCGAAGGAGATTGGAGATTCTAGGTTTGAAAATTAGAGCGTACGTTGTCCACCTGAAAATTGCTCTATTGGAGTCGGTTGACGGAACTCGCAGTGGGAACTTGCCGAAACAAATCTGGCGATCGCCAGCGGTCACGTTAAGATGTATTAAGTAAATGTCTAAAGGGTTGGTATGGCTGCCGCACCTGTCGAACTCTCTCCAGGCCGTCTGTCAGACCGCCGTCACCTGAGGTTATTACCCCCCTCAAACCCCACCGATATTGAGGAGTGGTTAGACGCTCCCCCCGATGTTCCCTACAATCCCGACACGATCGCAGATCGCTATCGCGGGCAGTACTGGAAAATAGCCCGCCGCATTGTTTCAGTCGTGCTGCCGTTCTTGTGGCTGTGGATTCAGTCCCGCTGCGATCGCTTGCTCGGACGCGAACCAGAACGCCGCTCCCACTATGCCATCCGCCTGCGAGAAATTCTGACCGAGCTCGGCCCTGCATATATCAAAATTGGCCAAGCCCTGTCCACCCGACCCGATTTAGTCTCTCCGGTTTTTTTAGAAGAGCTCACGAAACTGCAAGACCAGTTGCCCCCCTTTTCTAATGCGGTAGCCTACCAACTGATTGAAGAACAACTGGGCGCTAAACCCGACGAGATTTTTCAACGCCTCTCCTCCAATCCCATTGCTGCAGCCAGCTTGGGACAGGTCTACAAGGCCTATCTCAGAAGTAACGGCGCAGCGGTTGCCATCAAAGTGCAGCGACCCGACCTCGTCGATCGCATCTCCATCGATCTTTATATTGTCCGCATCTTGGCCCGCTGGGCCCGGGATAATATCGCGCGCATCAAAAGCGACCTAGTCGCGATCGTGGACGAGTTTGCCTCCAAACTCTACGAAGAGATGGATTACCAGAAAGAAGGGCGCAACGCTGAAAAATTCCGCCGCCTCTACTCCCATCCCTCCATCTACGTTCCTAAAATCCACTGGGTTTATACCCGACGTAAAGTCATGACGATGGAGTGGATTGACGGGATCAAGTTGACCGAGCTCGACAAGATTGCCAAGCAAGGATTAGACAGTCGTCAGTTGATCGAAACGGGGGTGAACTGCTCGTTGCGTCAGTTGCTAGAGAACGGCTTTTTCCATGCCGATCCCCATCCCGGCAATCTCTTGGCAATGGCGGATGGCCGTTTGGCCTATCTCGACTTCGGCATGATGAGCAACGTCCAGCCCCATCAGCGCTACGGCTTGATCAATGCGATCGTGCATCTGGTCAATCGTGACTTTGAAGGGTTAGCCCACGACTATGTGGAATTGGGCTTTCTCACCCCTGACACCGATCTATCCCCCATCATTCCGGCTCTATCAGAGGTGTTTGCCAGTGCAATGGGGGCCAGTGTGAGCGAGCTCAACTTCAAGAGCATCACCGACCAACTGTCTTCCGTAATGTACGAATACCCGTTTCGGGTGCCAGCTTATTACGCCCTGATTATCCGATCGCTGCTCACCTTGGAAGGCATCGCCATCGGCATCGACCCCGACTTTAAAGTCCTCAATGTAGCCTATCCTTACATTGCCAATCGTCTCTTGGCAGACGACGCCCCAGCCCTGCGCGAGTCGCTGCAAAATATCCTCTTCAGCGATGGCGAATTTCGCTGGAACCGTCTAGAGAATTTGCTTCGCAATGCCAGCAGCAGCGAAGACTACGATTTTGAGGATGCCGCCACTCGGGCACTCGACTTTCTCTTTTCCGAGCGGGGGGAATTCATTCGAGACCAAATTACCGAAGTGGTATTTTCAGCCCACAACAACGGCAGTCACAGCCTGGAGCGATTGCAGCGACTGTGGGATATCTTGCAGCAAGATGAGAGTTTCGAGCCCCTCAAATTCTTACCCGTTGTCGGTCGAGCCGCTCTGCGCCCCGAGGCCCGAGAGTTGGGCGGACAACTGGTGTCCCGTTGGGTACAGCGATCGGCAGCTCGTACCATTCGCGCCTGGTTGTTGCCGGATGCCGAGCCCGTTCGTTCCACTTGGCGACCTGCTTCGACAGCGAGCGGGAGTCGAGCGCATCGCTAAGGTTAGTTACAGGATTTAACGTTTGGGATTCGGATAAATCTGCCGTGATATGTTGTCAGGAGTGTCTGTCTTTTTAGGATGCCTTCATGACCGCAGCATATCTTCAACCCTATATGGTGATGGCAATTGGTTTGGTTCTGCCTGCTATTTCCATCGTGGCCCTGTTTTTGTGGATTGAGAACGAGCCCGCTTGAGCGCGGCTTCCAGTTGAATCTCATGCCCCTATAAATTTCAAAGCCGCTCATTTTACTCTGAGCGGCTTTAAGCTAGGTGACTGCGATCTACTGAGAACAGTGCCCGGCGATCGCTGGCGGAACTAACTTGCGGGTGTCGATCGAGCTAGCGGTATCAGAGACCGGAACCAACGCCGACATAAGCGCCGTAGAAGAACAAACCGAGAACGGCAATAGCGCCCATCCCAGCAATGGTTCCAACAATCCAAATTGGGATGCGAGGTTGACCTGTCATGATTGTCTCTCCGTAAAACGCGAACATAAAGTTTTTTAATTCAAAAAGTAGCTGGAAAACAGCAGTGCGGTGGTGAACACCAACAGCAGCCCTAAGTATAAGGACGTGCGGTTGAGTTCTACGGGTTGAGAATTGGGGTTCTTATCTGGTTGAGTGCCGTCAGCCATTTAGACCTACCTTTGAATAAACTGCATTGAAGCGATCGCACCGACGAAAAACACGGTGGGAATCGCCAAAGTGTGAATGGCCAGCCAGCGCACCGTAAATACGGGATAATAGACTGGCTCGTCAATGTTGGAAGAATTCATCAAACAACCCTGAACGACAATTACAAGCTTGCAAACTGGATGGCCTTACTTCTGGTATTCGGGAATTTGCTCGACAGCATTGTAGCGATCCTGCAGGATCGGCAATTCCTGGCGGGCAGACGTGAAGTACTCGTCCGGGCGAGGGGTGCCAAACACATCGTAAGCTAGACCAGTGCTGACAAACAGCCAACCCGCAATAAACAAAACGGGGATAGTTAGGGTATGAATCACCCAATAACGAACGCTAGTCACAATTTCGCCGAAAGGCCGTTCGCCTGTAGTACCTGCCATCGCAACTCTCCTTTTTGACGCCAGCAGCTCAAATTATTAATCCTATGATAAGGATTATGACACGCTTGCTACAACTTTTATCGGCAGCTCCTCTGACTTAGCTGGCGAGTTGCACGGCGTATCCTCATATCGAGCAGGCAATGGAGGCGATCGCGCGCGCGGCACGTCCCCTATCGTCAGGCTTAGCGTAAGTTAACAATTTTGACCTCAACTCTAAAGATTTACAAACCTTCCAGCCCCGAGTGCTGTTTTAGGTAGGGCTTGTCAAATGAAATTTTTTTTCACGTTGGCTGTCTGTCGTGCAGGGAGCTATTCGGGGTGCTAAAATTTCGATCTGGAGGTAGGGACTGACCCCCCTCAGTTTCTGCCTCCTCCCTTCTGCCTCCTCTCAAGGTTTGTACCCCTGCCAAAACTGTCATCCCAGTGAGGCTCCATTCTGCGCTGCTCCCACTCAGTTGTTCGGTAATCGGTCAATTGTCATCAAGTTGAGCTGAGGTGGCCGCTTTGAGTGGGGCTTTTTAGCGATAAATTCCCCCTTCAAGGTTCGGTTAACCCTCTTTAAAGCTCTGTTAAATTTAAAGATCTGTTAAAAGATCTGTTAGCCTGAAGTGGCGATCGCACTCGAGCGGGGCATGATAATTCAATCCTGGGGCTCAGATAGGCGGGTGTGGTATATGGGTTGTGCCCTAGCCTTCCAAGCTAGAGAACCGGGTTCGAGTCCCGGCACCCGCTTCGCAAAATCAGGTTGCCACCTTGCAAAACGAGTACTGCTCGATTGTTTGAATTGAATTGAGCGACTGCGATCGCCGCAATTTCCTCCACCTCCAGCCCTTGTCAGAAGCCTTCCCTCGCTAAGCGCTGCTCGAATTGATGCCAGAGAATGCTGCGTTCGAGGTATTGGGGCGATCGGGGAGTATAGGGTGCGCGCAGGCGAGAAATCGCCTCAATCGTTGTTCCTTCAGGCAATACGGGGATATCTAGATCGGCAGCAGTCGGTCGCATTAACGAGCTGGAATATCCCTTATAAACCAACACTTCATCTCGCTCGGCCTCGATTGTAGCTTCCACCAGCAAGACTTCCTGAGGGTGGGCGAGACTGTATAGTTCCAAGCGAGCGATCGGTAAAGAGGTCACAATATCTCCTTCCACTTGCCAAACGATGAATAAACGATTGGTGAAAATTATCGGTCGCAAAAGCCTCTGCCAGGGTTCCTCAACAACGCCAATAAAGCACCTACAACTGCCCCCTCGCCACACCCCAAAAACTTCAGAATCCAGCGGCTTCCCAGCTCCCATTGCAGGTTAGATACGCAATCGACATTCTCATATTTTCCGTAGATCCATTAGGATTCATTTATATTTGCATCAAGATCTTTACATCTTTCAGCATTATTATCCGTGCATCCATAGGTTTATGGGATAAACTTTACTCATGAAGTCGCGATTGTCACTGCTTCGTCGATTTGTTATAGATATTGCCCGCTCGATGCTCCTATCAAAGGATGAATACTTCACCCTTGGAACAGAACATTGATGTGGTTCGGATATCTGTCTCAGAAGGCAGCTCCGTGCGTTTTTTGTACGATCCCGCCGATTGATACTGTGCCTTAGGGTTCATTCATGGCGACAAACTCAGTTCGACTTCGACTTGCAGGTACATCCAGATTCGACCCATCGGTAAATAGTGAGGCTTGAAAAGCACTCCAGCAATTGCACGGTGGATTTACGGATTTTACCTGTATATACTGATATAAGTTCACAAAGTCGAGATGGCATTGTGAAGATAGTGCGGAGAGGATGGCGCGAAAGTGTAAAGTTTTCATGAAAAGCTGGACTCTATCGCACATTTATCTTCACCTTAATGACGAAAGAGGTTGGCACTGCAGGCTATTTTAAGGCTCTGCTAAAGCCGTCTCTCACACGCGATGCGAGGTTGGATTATGAGTATTGTTTCAATTCGGCAAGCGCCAGAATGGCGAGAGGTCTGTCAGTGGGCGGAAGAGCGCTTCCACTCCCGTACCTTCGCTAAAGACGAGCGCATTCCCACTCGACCCGGTTTAGTCTACCTAGTTCAGCAGGGGATGGTGCGCGTGGTAAGTATTACCCCCGAACGGCGGGAAGTGTTTGTGGGCTTTCACTTCGGGGGCTCTCCCTTTGAAGTGATCTCCACAGAGCAGTTTCAGATCCAGGCATTTAGCCATACCGATTTCACCACGGTCATGTGGTTCTACTGGGAGGACCTGCAAGAGTGGCCCCGCTTGTACCAAAGCGTTCAAGCTGCATTCCGCCAGCAGTTACAGCGCAAGTTGTTGTGGTTGGGAAACTTGGGTCAACGTCGCGCGATCGATCGTCTCAAAGGTTTCCTCACCCTCTTATTGGAAGAGTACGGCGAGCCTTCTCCCCACGGTCTGGTGCTGCCTTGGACCTTAACGCACTCCCAAATTGGGGATGCAATTGGAGCAACTCGAGTCACGGTCACTCGCTCTTTGGGCACCTTACGGACTCGCGGCTTTGTGAAAGTACTGGATCAAAATCAATTGTGCTTGCCAAACACCAGTGTGGCAGTCCAGCAGGAAGGATTTGACGGTCCGTCTGGGTACGAACTCGCACAACCCGGACATAATTAAGTTCGAGCAAAGCGAAGTGTTGACCCACTTCTTCACCACGATGGCGCGTAAAGCCCTTATTTGCGCGTCATTTTTGATTGCGCGTCGCCGAATTCAAGCCGTACAGGGGTTGCGGCAGATTTAATTGATGGGTCGGCAAGTGCTGAAAAGGGTGTCTGCTAGCTAGTAGGGTTGACCGTAAAGGTAAAATCTTCACAAAATATAACCAACTGTTATCGATGTATTAACAATGCCGAATAATATCTCCTCAAGAGCCATTTCTATTGCTATAAAAGACTTAGCGTTACTTCAAACTTATGTTGCAGGACTACAGACTCATTCGCCATTATCAGTCCATCACTGATTCCATGGTGGATCTGTGGCAGCGCGGCTATCGCATGGATGACTTGCGGCTCGTGATGGACGGCTATTTGATGGCTTTGCGAACGCTGGCGGTGTTTGAGGGGTTCGAGATGCGTCGATTGGAAGAGGAAGTGATTCGCTTCTTGCACGATCCGGCAAGTTTCGAGTTACCTCTGCCAGAAACTGAAGTCATGCCCCGTTATTAGCCTCGCTATCAGGATTTGCTTGCCCCGCCTTACCCTGTGAGAGAGTGGTAGGGATAGTGCATGCGTCTACCTACAGTAGTTTGGGCGGTGTTGTTAGAGAAGGGTTCCAGCGATCATCCCTGCCAATAGTACGAAGCCGATCGCGACATTTTGCCGAAACACTTGCGGAAATAGAGATTTAGGGGGCTGGCGTTGGTGCAGCCTTTTTGTTTGCCAGCCCCAAGCGGCAACACACAGTCCTAGTGCCGCGTAAAAGCTGGCGTGTAGCTGCATCGTCAAGCCCACGCAGACTAAAAAGATCGCCGTGCCCAAAAAGAAGAATCCGACTGCGGTGGGGGTCAGCGGGCCGAAAAAGCGGGCACTGGAGAGAATGCCAACGCGCTCGTCGTCGCTGCGATCGGACATGGCGTAGACTGTATCGAATCCGAGTGTCCACAGCACAGTAGCTCCCCAGAGGAAGAGCGTGGCAGGCTCCCAAATGGGGCAATCGGGCAATTGTCCGGCAACAGCGGTCCAGCTAATCAGAACGGCAAATCCCCAGGCGATCGCCAACACCAGCTGCGGGACTGGAAAGATGCGCTTCGCCCCCGGATATAAGGCGATCGCCGGTACGGCAGCAACGCACAAGGCAAAGGTGACGGGATTGAGAAACGTTGCCAGAACGAAGGCACAGATTAGAGAGATAGTTCCGACTACTGCTGCAACTCCGAGGGACAGTTTTTGGGAAGCGAGCGGACGGTCTTTGGTGCGGTCTACTAACGGATCGAGATTGCGATCCCAGATATCGTTGATGACACAGCCTGCTGCACTGGTCGCGAGGGTTCCCACCACCACCACTGCAATCAGTAAGGGGGGAGGGGTTCCTCGACCCGCTAGAAAGGCTCCCCACAGGGCTGGCACCATGAGAATCAGGCGTCCTGCGGGCTTATCCCAGCGCAAGAGCTGCACGATCGCAAGCAAGGAGTTCATGGCAGTCCCGTTGAATTTTGGCAGTTTTGGCGGTTTGGGGTAGGGGGCAACGTGAGTTCGACAAGGGACTGGCCCCCATCCCCTAACCCCTTCCCCCAAAATTGGGGTAAGGGGAATAGAACGGTAGATTGCGGGTTTGAGGCTGCTGCTCCCCTCTCCCAAGCTTGGGAGAGGGGCCGGGGGTGAGGGCAATGCAGAGTCATCGAACTCAGGTGACGCACGATAAATTTTGCCGAACTTAGTCTAACTGAGCGGCGGAGATAGAAAAGCTGGTTAAAAAACCCAGGATAGTGGCGAGTGAAACCATACCGCCTCCCAATTCATAAGCTTCTGGCATCATGGTGCTGGCCAGCATGGCAAGGACGGCACCGCCCGAGAAAGATTGAATCAGAGCGACGGTTGCATCGGGGGTATAGGCTTGCAGCAGACTGCCGCCTAGGGCACACAGCCCCGATAAGAGGATCTGACTGCCCCACAGAGTTAGTACTCGCCGCACGCTATAGCCAGACTGACGCATGCTAATGGAACTGGTCAGAGACTCGGGCAAGTTGGAGATAAAAACGGCGAGCAAAAAGGCAGTGCCCACCTCCGGCGAATGGGCGGTCATGCCGATCGCGACGGCTTCGGGAATGTTATCTAGCATCGTGCCCACAAAAATCGCCAGCGGTGCAGAAGCGGCGGACAGGGAGGCGGCTAGACTTTGTTCTTCGGCCGGGGACAGGTCCAACTCGATACTGTCGATCGCCTGACGCCGCCAAGCGGCCAAATTTTCTTCGGCTCGGACGCGGGAGGTATTGGTCGATCGCAACCGCTGAGCCAAAACGCGACTGAGGGAACTGGCCAGATGGGGGGATTTGGCCAGCAACTCGTCAAAGTGGCTGCGGTCCAGCCGGTAGACCGTCATGTCGGAGCAGGCGACCAAACTGGCGGAGCGCGGCTCTCCAGTCAGTAGGGCCATTTCCCCAAACACTTCGCCGGGGCCTAAATGGGCGATCGATCGCTGGTTCACCCGCACATCGGCCTCCCCATCCACAATCATCCCCAACCAATCCCCTTCATCTCCTTCGTTAAATAAAACCTCGTCGGCATCGAGCTGCAGCTGCTCCACGGCCCCGACAATGGCTTGAGCCTCGGCGGGGGGAATGCCCCTGAGAGCCTTGATTTTGGAGAGGTCTAAGAGAACCGATTCGGCCTCCTGCTGGCGGCGGCGGAAGAGAAAGCGGCGGCGGTTGGCGGGATGGCGCAGAAAGCCCCCCAATTTGTCGATGTATTGAGTTGCAGCAGTAAACAAGCCGCCGCCACAAAAAAAACCGAAAAAGAGCGGCCAGAGGCCGTGGCTTTGGTAAGCAGGCAGGGCAATTTCAAAGGCGATCGCCGAAATCAAGGTGCCGCTGCCAAAGGCCATAATGGCTGCCGATACGGCGCGGCGAGGTTGCCACACCAGGCCCAACAGCGATCCGACCAACAAGCTGGAAGCAGCTAACAATCCCTGCAGGAGGGCGATCGCGGGCATAGTAGGCTCGACCATCTCGGCACAATGCAGTTTATCTTACCTTTAGCCTGCTCCCGCTGCGCTCTATGCGGGCAGAGCCCGCTATGCTATTACCGTTCGCCCTAGAAGTCTGTCGCACCAAAACCCAAGCCCTCACAAGGCATGATGTCAGAGCTTCTTACCGACAAACCACGACTGGTATGAGCAAACCATCTCCCCCCACCTGCTGGATCGTCGCAGGCCCCAACGGAGCAGGCAAAACCACCTTCGCACTTCAATATCTACCCACTGTCGCTAACTGCCGCAACTTCGTCAACGCCGACCTCATAGCCGCCGGACTTTCCCCCCTAACCCCCGAAACCGAACTACTCGCTGCAAGCCGACTATTCATCAAAGAAATTCAACACCGCATCCGAGCCCGACAAGACTTCGCCTTTGAAACCACCCTCTCGGGCCGCACCCACCTCAAAACAATTGCCCGTCTGCACGCAGGCGGCTGGCAAGTAGAACTCATCTACTTGGCACTCCCTAACGTAGAAATGTCAAAATTGCGAGTAGTGGAACGGGTTGCCCACGGCGGACACAATGTCCCATTGTCAGACATAGAACGTCGATTTCCCCGCAGCCTACGCAACCTGCTCGTTGAGTTTAGCGTTGCTGCCGACCGCACCCGATGCTTCATGAATGAAGGCAATTCTCCCCGGCTAGTCTTCGACCAGCAAGGTCAGACCCGCGAAATCGTAAATCCAGAACTGTTTAGCCACCTCGCGCAACAGGTCAACCCATGACAACTATTCGCCCCGAGACTCAGCAAATGTTGGACTGCCTGCAAAAAGTTGCCGCAGAAACCCTCGAGCGAAAACGACGGCTAGGGCATTACGCTATTATCTGGCGCGATGGCAAAGCTGTAGCAATTGGCGAAGATGCCCCCGATAACCTAAAAGCTTAAGGAAGGCGAGCGCGGCCACGACAGACTCGATCGTTTATCCTTTAGCCCGCTCCCGCTGCGATCTATGCGATCTATAGGGGCAGAGCCCCACCAGTCGGTATGCTATAACCGTTCGCCTTCAAACGAAATTCATGACTGCTGCAGCCTCTCCCTCCGCCACCGGTCTGCCGCCCATTCGCTTTGGCACGGATGGCTGGCGGGCCGAGATCGCCGACGCCTTTACGTATCCGCAAGTGAAACGGGTGGCGCAAGCGAGTGCTCGAATTTTGACCCAGACCTATGCGGGTAACGGCATTGCGGTGGGCTACGACAATCGCTTTTTATCCGAACACTTTGCCCGAGCGGCTGCCGAAGCGATCGCCGCCATCGGCATTCCAGTGAAGCTATCCTCCCAAGCAACTCCAACCCCCGCATTGAGTTGGACTGTCCATCAGTTGGGTTTGCAGGGTGCTTTGGTCGTTACGGCTAGTCATAACCCGCCCGAATATTCTGGAATCAAGCTCAAAGGGGCGTTTGGTGGCTCGGTCTCGGCGGATATCACTCGCCAGGTGGAGGAGTTGCTCGCCGATTTGCCAGTGGCGGTGGAATCCACTGCTCCCGTTGCAATTGAGGATTTCGATCCTTGGCCGATGTATCTAGGGCAGTTGAGTCAGCAGGTGGACTTAGACGCGATCCGTCAGTCCTCGGTCAAAATCTGGATCGATGCGATGCATGGCTCGGCGGCGGGAGGAATGACTCGCTTGTTGGGCGATCGCGTACGAGAAATACGCGGCGATCGCGATCCCCTATTTGGCGGCATGTCCCCCGAGCCGCTGCCGCCGCAGTTGGCAACAACGATGGAGGCGATCGCGGCCGATCCCGCCCCGCTCAAAGTGGGACTGGTGTTTGACGGAGATGGCGATCGCATTGCGGCGATAGACGGCAAGGGGAAATTTCTCAGTCCTCAAATTGCAATCCCCATTCTGATCCAGCATCTTGCCGAGCGGCGCGGTTACAGCGGGGAGTTGGTCAAAACCGTGAGCGGCTCGGAGCTCTTTGCCAAAGTGGCCGCCCTCTACGATATTCCCGTCACCGAAACGCCGATTGGATTTAAGTACTTGGCCGATCGAATGTTAGCCACAGATGTGCTGCTGGGCGGGGAAGAGTCTGGGGGCATTGGCTTTACGGGCCACATTCCCGAGCGGGATGGCATGCTGTCAGCCCTGTATCTACTGGAGGCGATCGCCGCCACCGAAAGGGATCTGAGCGATCTCTACCGCGATCTGCAGGAACGCACCGGCTATACCTCCTATTACAATCGCCGCGATCTGCACCTGCCAGACAAGTCAAAGCAAGAGAAGTTAATGCGATCGCTGGATGAAACTCCTCCCCAGGCGATCGAAGGTAGGCAGGTGCAAGCCCATTTAACCCAAGACGGGCACAAATTTGTCTTGGAAGATGGCAGTTGGTTGATGATTCGGGCCAGCGGCACCGAGCCTGTTTTGCGCTTGTACTGCGAAGCATTGAGCCCCGAAGCTGTGGAAGCCTTACTGGATTGGGCGGAGAATTGGGCCAATCGGGCATAGGGCTCTAGAACAGTTGCAGGGATGATGGGGGCGATCGATCTAAATCTGCCAGCAAACCTTGCATTACATTGAAAATAAACTCACTCACTGAAGCTGCAATGACCGCCACAACCCTCAGCCCCGAAGCAATTCTCGATGTCTTGCGCCCAGTTTGCGATCCCGAGCTGCGCAAGAGCTTGGTGGAGCTGAACATGATTCGCAACGTGACGGTAGAGGGGCAGAATGTCGCCTTTACCCTCGTGCTGACGACACCAGCTTGCCCCCTGCGGGAATTCATCGTGGACGAGTGCAAAGATGCCATTCGCACTCTGGGGCCGGTGGACGCAATTGATGTGGAGGTGACGGCAGAGACGCCGCAATCGGTGGGGCTGCCCGATCGCCAGGGGATAGACGGCGTACGCAATATTATTGCTGTGGCCAGCGGCAAAGGGGGGGTGGGCAAGAGTACGGTATCTGCCAATTTGGCAGTGGCGCTGGCTCAAACGGGGGCGCGAGTGGGCATTCTCGATGCCGACATTTACGGTCCCAATATGCCGCTGATGTTGGGGGTGCAGGGACAGCCAGTGGAGGTGGAGAAAACCCCTCAAGGGCAAGAGCGCTTGCATCCAGTTGAGGCCCACGGGGTCAAGCTCGTGTCCATGAGCTTTTTAATCGATCGCGATCAGCCGGTGATTTGGCGCGGCCCCATGCTGAACGGCATCATTCGTCGCTTTTTGTACGACGCGGTCTGGGGGGAATTAGATTATCTAATTGTGGATATGCCGCCGGGCACGGGAGATGCTCAACTGACCTTAGCCCAAGCGGTTCCGATTGCCGGTGCCGTCATCGTGACCACCCCCCAAACCGTTGCCCTGCACGATGCCCGCAAGGGCCTCAAAATGTTCGAGCAATTGGGGGTGCCCATCATCGGCATCGTGGAAAATATGAGCTACTTTATCCCCCCCGATCGACCGGATGTGCGCTACGACCTGTTTGGTTCGGGGGGCGGCGAGAAAACGGCTGGCGAACTGAATGTGCCGCTGCTGGGGACCGTTCCGCTGGAGATAGCCCTGCGGGAACAGAGCGATCGCGGTCTACCGATCGCCGTCTCCAATCCCGATTCCGCTTCCGCCTTGGCCCTGACCCAAATTGCCAAAACAGTGGCGGGCAAGGTATCCGTCCTCGCCCTGCAGCCTCAGCCGATGACGTAGAGAATGGGCTGACGCTAGGCGATCGCCACCAACAGAACCGTTGCAAAGGCGTAGTCGCGATCGTGGGTAAAGCTCACCTGCCAAGCCACCTGCTCGGCCTGGAAGCCAAACTGGTGCAACACCTCCATTCCCCGCCCGTGCAATTGGATGGAGGGCGCCCCCGATTGAGCCCGACAGATTTCCACATCGGTATAGCCCACACCTCTCCAGCCCGTTCCCATTGCTTTGACAGCAGCTTCCTTCGCCGCCCACCGCCCAGCCAGACGGTGGAGGGTGTGGGCATCCGAGCGCAAGCAGTAATCCCGTTCTGCCGAAGTATAGACTTTTGCTAAAAAGCGATCGCCAAATCGCTCCCATGCTTGTTGGATTCGAGGCACATAGACAATATCGGTTCCAAGCCGCATAAAGGGGAGAGACTTGGCTGCGAGTTCCATCAATTCACCCAAACAATTACGACGCGATCTGACTGAATCGTTCGGCTCAAAAATAAAGGCGATTGAAGGTATTACTGCCGAGACTTTGCCTTATCTAACCTTAGCGGACGGCCCATAAAATCGGTCCCATTTGCTGTTTCAATCGCTTCGTCTTCTTGAGCGGAGCTGGCGAGATTGACAAAGGCTATACCCCGTCCCCTTCCAGTCTCGCGATCGATGGGAATACTGACAGATGTAACTTCCCATTTCTGACTAAAAAACCCAGTTAGGTCTTCGGCTGTGGCAGTATAATTCAAGTTACCCACAAATATGGTCATAAACTGTCTAGAGACATGTCTAGTGCGAGTTGCATAAATGGCAATAAAGAGCTACGTAAATACAAATATCGGTATATTGAATTTCTTACTTTTATCATGGCGGCTGCGCCTTCCTGAGGAACGTAACGGGATATGAAGGGGTTTGTGCCCTTATGTTTACACTGCTTAAACAGCCTTCAAATCCTTTAGGTAAGGTTCTCAATCGCGGCAAAATTTTGACAAATTTCTGATTTTAGACCAGTCTCTTCCCGAGGAAAAGAGGCTTCTTTCCTAGCTCGTATGGCTGCGCGATCTGCCGCTAGAATCCGATTGAGATTGACTCGTTGCTCGTTGAAGCGTGGGAGGTGGCAGTGCAGCTATCAGAGATTGCAAGGCGTCTGGGGTGTGATTGCGAAGGCTCGGGGGAGATCGAGATTCGAGGTGTTGCAGCTCTAGAGGCAGCCCGAGCGGGGGATCTCAGCTTTGTCAGTGAAGCCAAGTATTTGCCCTTACTCAAACAAACTCGGGCCAGTGCTGTCCTTGTGGCCCTCGATAGCCCCGTGCCTGCAGAGCTGGCGGTGGTGCGATCGCCCAATCCTCGCCTGGACTTTGCCCGCGCGATCGAGTGGTTTTACCGCCCCTACCAGGCTGCGGCAGGCGTTCACCCCAGTGCTGTTGTTGCCCCCGATGTGGAGTTAGGGGCCGAGGTAGCCATTGGGGCCAATGCGGCGATCATGTCCGGCGTTAAGCTAGGCGATCGCACCCAGATCCATGCCAATGTCACCCTTTATCCCGGTGTAGAGATTGGCAGCGACTGCGTCTTGCTGGCCAACTGCGTCTTGCACGAGCGCACCCAATTGGGCGATCGCTGTATCATCCACAGCGGCGCCAGTATTGGCGACGATGGGTTTGGCTACGTGCCCCAAGCGGATGGCAGTTGGTACCGGATGCTACAAGCGGGACGGGTGGTCTTGGAAGACGGCGTGGAAGTGGGTGCAAACGCGGCGATCGACCGTCCGGCAGTGGGGGAAACTCGCATTGGTGCAGGCACTAAAATTGACAATCTGGTGCAGTTGGGGCATGGCGTGACGATTGGAGCCCATACCTTGCTGTGCGCTCAAGTGGGCATTGCGGGCGGAACGAGGTTGGGTCGAAATGTCTTGCTAGCCGGACAGGTGGGACTGGCGGACCATATCGAATTGGGCGATCGCGTCATCGCTGCCGCCCAAACTGGCATTTCCACCGACGTGCCCTCGGATACAGTTGTGGGTGGCTATCCCCACCAAGCAGCGCGCGATTGGAAACGCACAGTAGCCGTACAGCGGAAACTGCCGGATTTGGCTGCATCCGTTCGCAAACTTCAGAAGCGCTTGCAGGCGATCGAGGATAAACTCGGTGCGACAAAATTATCTTCAGATTAGAGTAGCGATCGCGATTGGTTGCGCAGCAACGGAAGACAATTGACGCCGGACGCAACCCCCTGCCATTCAGCAACGATGGGGGATGTCCAGTCAATTCAGATATGGGTCGGGCAATTCGGGGTGGTGAGGCAGATATGCGCTGGATATGGATAGGAACGGTTGGCGTTGGCTTGGCCGCAGTTGCAGGACTACTGGGGTGGGGGGCATCGCCAACGCCGTGGGTGCGATCGGCAGAGTTCCCACCGGCAGAGCAACCGACGGTAGAGCGACTGGTGTCTCCGCCAAGTGTCTCGGCAGAGGACTTGCCCCCCGTCTCGCCAGCATATCGAGCTGCGGTCAATCGGTTTCTCGATCGCCTGCAGGCTCGCGGTTTCGATCGCACCTGGCAGGGGGTGCTGTTTGTGGATGCTCGCGGGCGCGAACTGGCGGTTCATCAACCGACTCTGATGTTGCCTGCCGCTTCAGTGACCAAATTGGCCACCTCCCTAGCGGCACTGGAGACGTGGGAGCCCAACCATCGGTTTACGACCAAAATTTATGCCACCGGGGAGCTGCGAGAGGATGTTTTGTACGGCGACCTGATTGTGGCGGGGGATGGCGATCCCTATTTTGTTTGGGAAGACAGCTTTGAGCTGGGATCGCAAATTGGCGCGTTGGGCATTCGCCACATCGCGGGCGATTTTCAGGTGGTGACCCCCTTCTACATGAACTTTTATCCCAATCTGTCCACCTCCGCCGAGCTCTTGCGCTGGGGCATGCACGAGTCGCTCTGGCCCCTGGAAGCGCGCCATCAGTTTCAGCAATGGGCCAGCGATCGCGCCAATGTTCGCGCTCCTGCAGTCAGCTTCTCTGGGGGAATTCAGACGCTTGCGGCCCTGCCCCCAGAAGCCCAGCCGCTATTCGAGCATCCCTCGCGATCGCTGACGGAAATTCTCAAAGCCCTCAACACCTACAGCAATAACGTTATGGCCGATATGTTAGCCAATCGTTTGGGGGGCATCTCGGTGCTATCGGACAAAGTGAGCCCCTACCTGCCCGCCCGCGAAATGCAGGTGGTGACTGCCTCCGGCTTGGGACGGGACAATCGCTTTTCTGCCAGAGCTGTTGTGGCCATCTTGCAGGCCCTGGACGAGAGAGCGGCAGCGGGTGGCTTAAGCCTGCACGATTGGCTGCCGGTCTCCGGGATCGATCCCGGTACCCTCTCCAACCGCAATGTTCCCCACGGTATTGCTGCGAAAACCGGCACCCTCAACAGCGTCACCACATTGGCGGGGACGCTGCCAGACGGCACCTATTTTGTCCTGCTCAACCAGGGCTGGGATATCTACGCAGTGCGCCAACTGCAGAGCCAGTTGTTGCGGGAAATGTTACAAGTGTCTGTAGATTTGAATTCCCCACAGGCCCATGCAAGCCCTTAAGCAGGCGATCGATCGCATTCTCAGTTTCGCTATTTTTGCCGCGTTAGCCAGCTTTGCCTGGTTTGCCGTTGCTGTCGCTGGGGCGTTTGCAGGGATGTCGTTGGGATACGACCTGTGGATGCAGTTGTGGCAACCTCTGTTTCAGCCCATCCTCGGGCTGATTATGGCGGGGGCCTTAGCTAGCGGTGCTTGGAGCTGGATGCGGAAACAACGCGATCGGTTTTCGCAATAGCGATCTATTGATGACACTAAAAGCTCTCGGGGTGCGGATATTCGCACCCTAGGCTTAGCCTCGATCCGGTTGAACTGGCTAGCGGGGGTGAGCTACCATTAGCACTCGGAGCAGGAGAGTGCTAATCGGGACGATCTGTGTCGTCACCAGTACTGTCCAGCCCGGTAAACCAGAACTGAAACCCAAGAGGAACACCTGCTAGTATGGCTAGTCTGAGTTTGTCTGCCTCCACCCTCAAACCCCTCGGCGATCGCGTTTTACTCAAAGTCGCCCCCCAAGAGGAAAAGACGGCTGGAGGCATCCTGCTGCCCGATGCGGCGAAAGAGAAGCCCCAAGTGGGTGAAGTTGTCGCTGTCGGCCCCGGCAGCTTCAACGATAAAGGCGATCGCGTTCCCCCAGAAGTCGCCGTGGGCAGCAAAGTGCTCTATAGCAAATATGCTGGAACCGAACTCAAGTTGGCAGATACCGAGCACATTCTGCTGGCGGCAAAAGATATTTTGGCAGTTGTGGAATAAATCCCTACCCCATTCAAACCGCGATTCTTCGGCCGAATGGCTGTCTCTGCTGACAGCTCGACATTCCCCATCGATACCACAGGACATTACTCATGCCTAAACAAGTAGTTTTTGACGAATCCGCACGCAGAGCACTGGAAAAAGGCGTCAATCAACTGGCCGATGTCGTCCGCATTACCCTCGGACCCAAAGGCCGCAATGTCGTGCTCGAAAAGCAATTCGGTGCGCCTCAAATCGTCAATGATGGCGTCACCATCGCCAAAGAGATCGAGCTGGAAAACGCACTGGAAAACACTGGCGCTCAGCTCATCCGCGAAGTTGCCTCTAAAACCAACGACGTTGCCGGTGACGGCACCACCACCGCCACTGTCTTGGCCCAAGCCATGATCCGCGAAGGTCTGAAAAATGTTGCAGCGGGAGCCAATCCGGTGAGCCTGCGTCGGGGCATTGACAAAACCGTCACGGCTATGGTCGAGGGCATTCGCACTCTGGCCAAGCCCGTCGAAGAATCGAAAACCATTGCCGAAGTCGCTACCGTTTCTGCCGGTAACGATGAAGAAATTGGCCAGATGATTGCCAAAGCGATGGATGCCGTCGGTCGCGATGGGGTGATTACGGTTGAAGAGTCCAAATCCCTCGATACCGAACTGGAAGTGGTGGAAGGGATGCAGTTCGATCGCGGCTATATCTCCCCTTACTTCATCACCGATTCCGAGCGCATGGTGACTGAGTTTGAGGATGCCCTGCTGCTGATCGCCGATAAAAAAATCTCCAATATCCAAGAGCTCGTGCCAGTGTTGGAGAAAGTAGCTCGTGCTGGCAAGCCTCTGCTGGTGATTGCGGAAGATCTTGAAGGGGAAGCACTGGCGACTCTCGTCGTCAATCGCTTGCGGGGCGTGCTCAATATTGCAGCGGTCAAGGCTCCTGGTTTTGGCGATCGCCGCAAAGCCATGCTGCAGGATATCGCGGTCCTGACCGGCGGCCAGCTCATTTCTGAAGAAATTGGCCTCAAGCTGGAAAGTACCGATCTCGACATGCTCGGTTCCGCCCGCAAAATCAGCATTAGCAAAGACACCACCACCATTGTGGCTGGCGGAGATACTTCGGCTGATGTCGAGAAGCGCGTCGCTCAACTGCGCCAGCAGTTGGAAGAAACCGATTCCGATTACGACAAAGAAAAGCTGCAGGAGCGGATCGCCCGCCTGTCAGGCGGTGTAGCCGTAATTAAGGTGGGGGCAGCCACCGAAACCGAGCTCAAGGATCGCAAGCTGCGCATCGAAGATGCTCTCAATGCCACCAAAGCTGCGGTTGAAGAAGGCATTGTTCCCGGCGGCGGAACCACGCTGCTGCACCTGAGCAAGCAAGTGGACGAAGTGAAAGGCTCTTTGAGTGAAGAAGAGCAAATCGGTGCCGATATCGTCGGTCGGGCGATCGAAGCCCCCGTGCGCCAAATCGCCGAAAATGCCGGTTTGGAAGGCTCTGTGATCGCTCAGAAAGTGCGGGAGCAGGCCGCCAGCATTGGCTATGACGTGGTGCAATCCGCCTATGTCGATATGATTGCTAACGGCATTGTCGATCCCGCTAAAGTAGTCCGCTCGGCTTTGCAAAACGCAGCCTCGATCGCGGGCATGGTGCTCACCACCGAGGCTTTGGTGGTGGATAAGCCCGAGCCCAAATCTGCGGGTGCTGACGCTGCCGCCGGTATGGGCGGCATGGGCGGTATGGGCGGCATGGGCGGCATGGGCGGTATGGGCATGATGTAAATCGGCCTGACGGGTACGAGCTGCGCACGAGCCGTTCTCCTCGGTCTTGCCGGTTGAGCGGCTGCCCGCCAGATGGTACATAACCGCCGAAATCGCTAGCGATTTCGGCGGTTGTCTCGTGCCGCTGACACACCCGCGCGATCGCAGCAGCCCGGAATGAAACTGGATGATAGGATACGGATTGCTAGAGAAGGCCGATGCCCGAGCGATGGCGATCGCGTCCCCCTCCCAAAAGTTTTTGTTGAAGCGTTCACATAACGGTTGGAGTTTCGTATGCGTTTGCTAGAGTCCTGTCGCGAGGCAGCCAATAGATCCCGTTCTCACTTGTCAGTCACTCCCCTTCGCCACATGGCGATCGCGATCGCCGCTGCCACTGTCAGTTTGGGCTGGAGCACGTCGGCAGCGCAGGTACTGGCAGATGTCGAACCCCCTTCCGCCTCGCCAGTCTTATTCGCTCAAGCGGAAGAAATTCCCGATCCCCAACAATTTCGTGCCCTCGAACAAGCTGGCAGTAACCTCAGTTTCCGACGGGCGGAGCTGTTGTTAGAGCAGGCCAACACCGCCACAGACGCGCAGAATTTTGCTAGAGCAGCAGAGCTGCTAGAGGAGACATTTAACGCCTTTAATACCCGCTCCAACTACTACCAAGAGCTGTCCCGCAGCTTTGCCGGTATCGACAATCGCATTTCCGATTCTCTCAGGGGCTTAGCTCGCGAGGCAGCCCAGTCGCGGGATGAAGTGGCATTTGAATTGGCCATTGTTTATCGTGCCGATAACAAAGCCGAAGAAGCCGTGGCCCAGCTCGTACAAGTCATCTCCAGTCAAGGCCCCACCCGCGACTTGGGGGTACGGGCCTACAATCAATTATTCGAACTGGGCTTTGTGGATACCCCCTACGACAATCCCTTTAGCAGCCCCAACTAAGCTGTCGAGCCCTGCCAATTCATAAGGCTTCACACCGTTGGTGAAAGCCCGAATGGTAATCTCCAATGTGCTGCGCCCACTCCTCCGTGCAGCACATTTTGTCTACCCCATTTCAATCCCCATGGTCAATCCCGCCCCCCCAGACTCTGCCGATCGCGTCACCGCCCGAGTGCAACAACTTTACGATCGCTTTCCCTTCCCCGGCGAGCCGATTGCGGGGGGCGAACCTCCAGGCTTTAACTGGCGCTGGAGTTGGCCCCAAGCCTATTCCTTTTGCACGGGGGGCTATCCCTATCCAAAAAAACCGCGCATTCTGGATGCGGGCTGCGGCTCTGGCTGCGGCACCGAATACATCGCTCACCAGAATCCCGAGGCCGAAAAATGGGCCATTGACCTGAGTGCCAATGCCCTAGCGATCGCCCGAGAGCGCTGCCACAAGTCCGGGTCTCCCCCGGTCGAATTCCGCCACCTCAGTCTCTACGATGTAGAGCAAATTCCCGGCAGCTTTGATTTCATTAACTGTGTCGGCGTCCTGCACCACTTGCCCGACCCCACTGCTGGTCTCAAAGCACTGGCAGACAAGTTGGCGACCGGCGGCATTATGCACGTCTTTGTCTACGGCGAGCTGGGCCGCTGGGAAATTCGCCTGATGCAGCAAGCCCTGCGACTGTTGGTGGCAGGGGATGAGTCCGCCAACATGGAGACGGTGGAGCAACTGCAAGCCGGCTTGCAGGCCGGACGCCAACTCTTCGAGATCCTGCCCGAGAACAACCGCATCGTCTCTCAAGAGAAAGCACGCTGGGCGGGCGAGAATCGAGCGGATGAAAACTTTGCCGACATGTACCTCCACCCTCAAGAGGTGGACTATAACTGCAATAGTCTGTTTGCCTGGATCGAAACCTCCGGTTTGGAGTTCGTCCGCTTTTCTAATCCCCAATTTTGGAATCTCGATCGCCTGCTGGGCGATCGCCCCGAATTACTCGCCCGAGCCCAACAGCTCGATCGCCAGCAGCAATACCGCTTAGTGGAACTGCTGGATCCCGTCAATGCCCATTATGAGTTTTATCTCGCCAAGCCCCCCCTACCGAAGTTCGACTGGACGGCAGAGAACTCGAAAGCGGCGATCGCCCACCGCAGTCCCTGTCTCTGGTATTGGCCCGGTACGACACTGCTCAACTACAATTTCGAATCGGTCCAACTTTCCGAGTCAGCCTACGCTTTTCTGCAAGCGGCAGACGGCCAGCGCACTGTAGCCGAGCTCCGTGCCGCACTCGACGAACCTCCCACGGCAGAAGAGTTAATGCAACTGTGGCGATCGCAAGTGCTGCTGCTTGAAGCTATTTGAAGCAAACGCTAAGATGACAGTCTTTTTTGACACGAAACTTTACTCAATGTGTAGTTTAGGAATTCTTTTGATTCGGACGTAGACCGCTCCCGCTTGATGATAAACTCCTATTGAAGCGTTAACGCCAATCTCGCGCTACTAGGCCACACAAGGGATTGAGCCGATTGCTCATCTGGTTTCAGCGATGAAAATCGGAGATTGCGATCGTTTGAGGCATCATCGCTCGACATTTGCAGTAAGCATAAATACTTATTGTGATATGTTAAGTAGCGGTCGCCGTGCTCTTCTGGCACGAGTTGACCGTTGCATCGCAACGGGGTCGGCTGCTCTAGAGTCATTTGTTTTCTCTCGGGCAAATCCGAAATCTCATCTCCGAAATCTCATCAAAGTAGGTCTGAGTGGATATATGAGTCACTCTGAATCTATCGAGGCTGAGCCCGAACTGATATCTGCGGATGCCAGTTCGACCGAGTCTCCTTCCGAAACGGCACCGCCACTCGATCGGATGCAAGCGGGGGGAGAATACAGCCAACTTACCCAGCAACTGCTAGTCACGACGTTGGCTTGCAGTATTGTTATCGCCCTATCCATTGCTTGGATTTACCCATTCAATATAGTCGCGAATTACGGGCTGGGTGCTGTCTTTGGCTTAGTTTATTTTCGGATGTTGGCTAAAGGCGTGGCTCGGTTGGGGCCGTCAAATCGAAGGTTGGGGGGTCCCAATCGCCTCGTATTGTTCGCTGCCCTAATTGTTGTTGCCACTCGCGTAGAATCCCTTGAGGTTTTACCCATCTTCTTTGGGTTCATGACCTACAAAGCGGCCTTATTTGTGTATGCAATTCAAACGCTGGTCCCGTCTCGGAAGTCCGATATTCCATGATTGACTTTGTCCTCCAATCCCAGCTCTTGCCCTTTGCCGAACTCGAAGTGGGCTACCATCTCTACTGGCAACTGGGAAGCTATACGATCCACGGTCAGGTCTTGATCGGCAGTTGGATTGCGATCGCTATCATCCTCGGCTTAGTGTTCTGGGGTACCCGCAGCATCGAGCGCGTTCCGACCGGACCGCAAAACTTTTTGGAATACACCCTAGAGTTCGTTCAAGGGTTAGCGAAATCCCAAATTGGGGAAAAAGAATATCGGGCTTGGGTGCCCTATGTCGGCACGCTCTTCCTGTTCATCTTTGTCTCCAACTGGATGGGTAACCTCTTCCCCTGGAAGTTTATTACTCTGCCGGAAGGCGAACTTGCTTCCCCCACCAACGACATCAACACCACATTGGGTTTGGCCTTGTTGACGAGCGTGACCTACTTTTACGCCGGAATTCGTAAAAAAGGCTTCGGATATTTCAAAAAGTATATCGAACCCACCCCAATTCTGCTGCCCATTAACATCCTGGAAGATCTGACCAAGCCCCTTTCCCTCAGCTTCCGCCTGTTCGGAAATATTCTGGCTGAGGAATTGGTTATCGCTGTGATTGTTTTGCTGGTACCTCTCTTCATTCCGGTACCTCTGATGATTCTCTTCCTGTTTACGGGGGCCATTCAAGCTTTGATTTTTGCGACCCTGAGTGCCAACTATATCGGGGAAGCTTTGGAGGGACACGGTGGAGAACACCACGACTAGATGAGACTGTCGCGATCGACTTGGCGTTCTCTCATCCATTCCCCCGACAAGTTTGTTAGTGCTCTCTGCTAACAATTCCGACCACGTTACATTAACCTATCAGCGCTCGCGCGCAATTGAAGGTAAGGAGACCATTAATGGATTCACTGACTGCTGCTGCTTCCGTTCTCGCTGCTGCTCTCGCAATTGGTATTGGTGCTATTGGCCCCGGTATCGGTCAAGGTACTGCAGCCGGCAGTGCTGTAGAAGGGATTGCTCGCCAACCTGAAGCAGAGGACAAGATTCGCGGCACCCTGCTGATCAGCTTGGCTTTTATGGAAGCACTGACCATTTACGGCTTGGTTGTGGCTCTGGTTCTATTGTTTGCCAACCCCTTTGCTTAGATTTCGCCCTATCCGGTACCCAGAGGCTGGGCCTCGGCCGATCGTCTCTGGGTGCCCTTTCCCTAGCAACTTTAGTGCCCTCGAAAAACATGATTCACTGGTCTTTAATCGTTGCAACTGAAGCGGTCGAACAGGAAGCCAGTCTGTTTGGATTCGACGCCACACTCCCGATTATTGTGGCCGAGTTCTTACTGCTGATGGCGGTTTTGAAAGTAACCTTCTTCGGCCCTCTGACAGACGCAATCGACGAACGCAACGATTACGTGCGCGACACGGCAGCGGATGCGAAAGTAAAGCTGGCGGAATCTCAGTCTTTGGCCGAGAAATACAAACAGGAAGCTGCCCGAGCTCGATTGGCAGCCCAATCCCTGATCTCGGATGCAGAAGCCGAAGCGACTGCACTGCGCAATCAACAAGTGCTTGCCGCCCAGCAAGAAGCCCAAGCCAGAGTGCAAGAAGCTCGGCAGGCGATTGAAGCCGAGAAGAATGCTGCACTAGAAGTCTTAGAAGCTCAGGTGACTGACTTGAGCAGTCAGGTGACTGAAAAGTTGTTAGGTGCCGCATAAGTAAATAGGAGACTTGAGGATGCTGCTTGCGTCATCTACTGGATTTGGGTTGGAATTCGATATTCTCGACAGCAATATCATTAATATTGCTATTATCTTGGGCCTGCTAATTTATCTGGGTCGAACCACGATCTCAAATATTTTGACCGAGCGCAGGTCTGCCGTTGTCAAGGCGATTGAAGAGTCAGAGCAGGCCAAAAAGCAAGCACTGGCAGAGCTCAATCAACAAAAGCAAAATCTTGCCATGGCTCAGCAAAAGGGAGAAACCATCCTGGAGCAAGCGAAAGAAACGGCTGCTGCCTTGCGTGCCGAGATTCTCGGCAAGGTGGATGGCGACATCGAAAAGCTCAGGGCTGCTGCCGATAAAGAAATTGCTGCCGAACGCGATCGCGTCATTGCCCAACTGCGCCGCCAAGTGGTGAAACAAGCCCTCGAAGAGGTCGAGCGCGAATTACCGAGCCGCTTGACCGACGACGCTCAGTCCCGCTTGATCGACAGCAGTATTCAGTTATTGGGAGGACAGTAAGATGTCTGGCAATATTGCCCAACAAATTGCCGCGCCCTATTCCGAAGCCATGCTCTCCATCGCTAAGGAACAAAACCTCGTGAACGAGTTTGGCGAAGACGCTCGCGGCATCCTCTCTGTGCTCGATGCCAGTTCCGAGCTAGAAGCGTTCTTGGGAAATCCTCTGGTTCCGACTGACAACAAGAAATCCCTGTTACAACAAGCATTCGAAGGTAAGGTGCAGCCATTCGTGCTGAATATCCTCAACCTGTTGGCCGATCGCCGCCGCATTTTCTTTCTGCGCCAGGTCTGCGATGGCTATCTAGCGCTGCAGCGCAAGCTACAGAAAATCGCCTTGGCTGAAGTGACCTCTGCAACCGAGCTGAGTGATGCTCAAAAACAGTCCGTCATCGAGCGCGTCAGGCAGATTTCCCAAGCGGAAGGCGTAGAGCTGCAGGCAAAGGTGGACCCCGAACTGATTGGGGGCGTCATTATCCGCGTTGGCTCTCAGGTGATTGATGCCAGTTTGCGCGGTCAGTTGCGCCGCTTGGCCTACCAGCTTTCTTAACTATATTTCTCACACATTTCTAACTGTGTTGACCCCTAACTATGTTGACCCCTAGCTCTTGAAGAGGACATTATGGCTACGATTCGCCCCGACGAGATCAGCAGCATTATTAAGCAGCAGATCGAGCAGTACAACCAAGAAGTTCAAGTCTCCAATGTCGGTACCGTGCTGCAAGTCGGCGACGGCATCGCCCGCATCTACGGCCTCGACAAAGCTATGGCCAGCGAATTGCTGGAATTTGAAGACGGCACCGTCGGCATCGCCCTCAACCTAGAAGAGGATAATGTGGGCGCAGTACTGATGGGAGCTGGTCGCAGCATCCAAGAAGGGAGTTCCGTTAAGTCTACGGGCAAGATTGCTCAGATTCCGGTCGGTCCCGAATTGATTGGCCGCGTGGTCGATCCCCTCTGCCGCGTCATTGATGGCAAGCCCGAGCCCAACTGTTCTGCCAGCCGCCTCCTGGAATCTCCTGCCCCCGGCATCATTGCGCGGAAATCGGTCTGCGAGCCCCTGCAAACGGGAATTACCGCAATCGACTCCATGATTCCCATCGGTCGCGGCCAGCGGGAGTTGATTATTGGCGATCGCCAGACGGGCAAGACCACCGTGGCGGTGGATACTATCCTCAATCAGGCTGGCGAAGACGTGATTTGCGTCTACGTGGCGATCGGCCAGAAGGCCTCTACGGTTGCGCAGGTGGTGGGCATTCTGGAAGATAAGGGCGCGATGGACTACACCATTGTGGTGGACGCTAATGCCAATGCCCCTGCAGCACTGCAGTTCTTGGCTCCTTACACGGGTGCGGCGATCGCCGAACACTTCATGTACGAAGGCAAGCACACCCTGGTGATTTACGACGACCTGTCCAAACAGGCTGTGGCCTACCGTCAAATGTCTTTGCTACTGCGCCGTCCCCCCGGTCGCGAAGCCTACCCCGGCGACGTTTTCTACATCCATTCCCGTCTGTTGGAGCGTGCCGCTAAGTTGAGCGACGAATTGGGTGCCGGTTCGATGACGGCTCTGCCGATCATCGAAACCCAAGCGGGTGACGTGTCCGCTTACATTCCCACCAACGTAATTTCGATTACCGACGGCCAAATCTTTTTGGAAGCCGACCTATTCAACGCCGGACTGCGTCCCGCGATCGACGCCGGTATTTCGGTCAGTCGGGTAGGCTCTTCCGCTCAAACCAAAGCGATGAAGAAGGTGGCTGGCAAGATTCGCTTGGAGTTGGCTCAATTCCGCGAATTGGAAGCCTTCTCTCAATTTGCCTCCGATCTAGATGCCGCTACCCAAGCTCAGTTGGCTCGCGGTCAGCGACTGCGGGAAATTCTCAAGCAGCCCCAGTACTCTCCGCTGTCTGTGTCCGAGCAAGTTGCCGTCATCTATGCCGGTACCAATGGCTATCTGGACGATATTGAATTGAGCGATGTGGTCGACTTCAAACAGGGGTTGATTTCATATCTGTCCACCAGTCAGCCCAAGTTTGGCGAAGTCATTGCTTCAGAGAAGAAGCTGACTGACGAAGCAAAGGAACTGCTCGAACAGGCCATTACCGATTACAAGCAGGCTTTCTCTGCCGAAAAGGCTGCTTAACCCTCCAATCATTCAACCGCCTAATTTGTTACCTATCAGGAAGACCTGTCATGTCGAATCTGAAGGCTATTCGCGATCGCATTAAGTCTGTCAAAAACACTCGCAAGATCACCGAAGCAATGCGGTTGGTGGCTGCGGCTAAGGTGAGGCGGGCACAAGAGCAGGTGAATGCATCTCGTCCGTTTGCCGATCGATTGGCACAGGTCTTCTTCCGCTTGCAGACGCGCTTGGAAATGGAGGATGTGGAGCTGCCCCTGCTGGAGCAGCGCCCTGTCAAGAAGGTGGGTCTGTTGGTGGTGTCGGGCGATCGCGGTTTGTGCGGTGCCTACAACATCAACGTCCTCAAGAAAACCGAGCAGCGGGCTGCGGAGTTGGCGGATGAGGGGATTGAGTGCGAGTACTTTTTAGTCGGTCGCAAGGCCGTGCAGTATTTCAAGCGTCGCGGTGTTACTCCGGCTAAAACCTTCATCGGCCTAGAGCAGATCCCGATCGCTTCTGAAGCGGGTGACATTGCCGATTCGCTGATGGCGGCATTTGTTGCGGGCAAGATCGATCGAGTCGAGTTGATTTACACTCGCTTTGTCTCGCTCATTAGCTCTCGCCCTGTCTTACAGACGCTATTGCCGATGTCTGTCGAGGTGTTGCAAAACCAGCAGGATGAAGTGTTCAGGATGTTGGTTCGTCAGGGGAAATTTACCGTCGAGCGCGATATTGTTGATGTTGACCTGTCCCCCGCCCCTCAGGACACGATCTTCGAACAGGCTCCGACACAGATTTTGGATGCTCTCTTGCCTCTTTACACCGAAAGCCAGCTTTTGCGGGCGTTGCAGGAGTCGGCAGCGAGTGAATTGGCCTGTCGGATGACGGCCATGAACAATGCCAGCGATAATGCTAAAGAGCTCATTTCAACGCTTAATTTGAGCTATAACAAGGCTCGTCAAGCGAGTATTACCCAGGAGATTCTGGAGGTTGTGGGCGGCGCGAATATGTAATTTGTGCTTGCTCCGATCTGCTCGGGAGTTCGAGTTCTCTCCAGACAGCGTTTGGATCTCTGCCGGTGGGATGTCGGCAAGAAGCCCGATCCGATCGACAGACATTCCGAGCTGAATTGACATCAGCACGGAAATAGATTCTGCTGGGGGCTGTGGTGCCGATCGCTGGTCGAGCCAAGTTTGAGCTGTGGGGGCTACTCGGACTCGGATCCCGAAGGGCGATCGATTGATATCTCGATCGCATTACAATCATCATATTAAGCATCAGTTTAGGCAGCGATTATGGCACAGATGTCTTCATCCGAGACAACTAGAACAACTCTATCGCTACCCTCAGAGTTAATAGAAGCAACTGACAGAGCTATCCGCGCAGGCAAAGCGCGCAGCCGTAATGAGCTCGTTGCTCGAGCCCTACGGCACGAGTTGGCTATTCTCAAACAAGAGCAGATTGATGCTGAATTTGCCGCGATGGCAGAAGATTTGGACTATCGAGAAGAATGTCTGGAAATGTGCGAAGAGTTTGCAGTGGCTGACTGGGAAGCCTTCAAGTTGAATGAACGGTCGTGAAACGAGGCGAAGTCTTCAACGCGCGACTCGACCCTACAGAAGGCTCGGAACAGGCTGGAACCCGGCCCATTATTATCGTGAGTCGAGATGCAATTTCTAATGAGGTAATACGACAACTCAACCGAGCACTAGCAATTGCTTTGGACTTGCTCGAGTAGAGCTGTTCTTCATTTTGGTTTTAGAGATTGGACTCCATCAGATACAGATCTCCGGCTGCGCTAGGGTTGATGGAGTTTGTTTCGGGGCGGCGATGCCGATCGCTGGCTGAGCCAAGTTTGAGCTGCGTGGGCTACTTGTTTTTCTAGGCAGCGATGCCCCATTGGAGGCGATACCGCCGTTACCCACAAGAACAGCGGCAGATTTGACTTGTTCGATTGCGTTTTCCAGGGCGTCTTGCCAGGGCGGCCGGGAATGGGTTCTCGCTGGGCACCGGCAACGAGCCTTGCCTGTCATGGCGAGACTTGGGAAAACTACAGACATCTCTCGCAAATTCCGCCACAATTTCTCGCTCGCCCATGACTCAGCCCACCCTCTCAAACATCTCAGCGGCGATCGCCCCCACCTCCCCCGTCTTCATCGTCGGAGCCCCCCGCAGCGGCAGTAGCCTGCTCTACCGCATCCTGCAACGCCATTCCCACTTCCACCTACAAAACCACCTCGACAAAGCCGGCATCGAACTCACCGAAACCAAAATCTTCGACTCCCCCTATCAGTCCTACGCCGCCGACCCCGGCAGCACGAGCCAATTCATGCTCGACAACGACAACTGCTACCGCGCCTTTCGCACCGCCACCGCCCCCATCCAGAAGTTTCATGCCAGTATTCCCGCCAAACAGCTCTACCAAAAGATCGCCCGCCGCACCCACTTCCATCGCGGCGCAGTCTGGAAAGCGCTCAAAAACGATCGCCTCGTGCATGCCTACTTTTACTACGCCCAACAAGCTCGGAGAGCCGATCGCTTAGTGGAAAAAACCCCCACCCACATCTATCGCCTACCCGAAATGCGCGCCAGCTTTCCCAGGGCCAAATATCTGTTCATCCACCGCCACCCCATCGACGTTTTCACCTCCTATCGCCGTCGCCTCAAAAACTCCCTCGACTTAGGCATTGAAAGCGATCGCCTCAGTTGGCTGCAAATTTCCCCCAGCCGCTTCTCCCGCAACTACGCCTCCTACATGCGGCTAGCCCTCAAAGCCCAGCAGACCGATCCCCAAAACTTCAAGATGGTGCGCTACGACGACCTAGTGGCCGATCCCCCCGGCACCCTGACCGGCGTGTTTGACTTTATCGGCGAAGACTTCGAGCCGCAATGCATACCCGATGACGACACCCGCAACGATGCCAGCGCTAAAGTCAACCCGCTGCGCAAAACCTTGCTCAGCAAAATTGAGGCCACAACCAAACAGTGGCAAGACTACATTTCGGACCGGGAAGTGGCGGCGATCGAGCGCCAGCTAGCCCGCACGATGGCCTCCACCCATTACCACAGCTATTTACCTGCTACATAACCCCTCACTGAAACCCAACCGCCTGCGATCGCCATGATTATCAGCCACCAACACCGCTACGTTTTCATCGCCCTGCCCCACACCGCCTCCACCAGCATCAGCCAAGAGCTCAAAGAGCACTACGACGGCGAAAACATTCTGTTCAAACATTCCACCTACCGAGACTTTTTAAAGCTGGCCAGTGCCGACCAACGGCAATACTTTGCCTTCTCCAGCATCCGCAACCCCATCGACGAAGTCACCACCCGCTATTTCAAATACAAAACCAACCACGGCGGCCAATTCACCAACCCATCCCAGTTCAAACCAAACGGCGGCTGGATGACCCGCACCCACCGATCGCAATTCGCCTTCGTACAGGCGGGCGCAGATTTTTCCACCTTCTTCCAACGCTACTACCGCCTGCCCTACGACAATTGGAGCAGCCTCAACCACCGACAGCTCGATAGCGTCATTCGCTACGAGTCGCTACAAGAGGACTTCTCGGCAGTACTCGATCGCCTCGGACTCCAACAGGTGCGCCCCATTCCAGTGGGCAATAAAACGCGAGAAAAGCAAAGCAATCCCTTTATCTACTTCTCGCCCGAGGCGCGATCGCGCGCTAAGTGGGTGTTCGGTCCCTTCATGCAGCGATGGGGCTACGAGTTCCCAGCAGATTGGCAGGATATTCCGGTGCCTCCCGCCAGCGAAGTCGCCTATCGAGTCGCCAGCATCCCCCGGCAGTTGTATTGGCGCTATTGGAAACGCCAGCGGGGACAGGGGCCGCGCTGGCTCGCCAAACCGGCCCAACCAGCAGCCGTCAAAGAGGAGGTGCGGGGGTGACGGTCCGAGTCAGTATCTGCATTGCCACCTATCGGCGTCCCAGCCAATTGGCCTTGCTGTTGCAAGCGCTGAATCAGCTTCAGTTTGAGGCGATCGCCCCCCCCGAGCTCGACATTATCGTGGTGGATAACGATGCTGCAGGCTCGGCCCGATCGGTTTGCGAGCCCCTCCAAGCCACATCGAGCTGGCCCCTGCACTACGCGCTCGAACCCCAGCGCGGGATTTCCTACGCCCGCAATCGAGCCATCGCTCAGGTGGCTGCCGAGACCGACTTTTTAGCCTTTATCGATGACGACGAAGTCCCCGATCCGGTCTGGCTAGAAGCACTGCTGACCGCGCAAAGCCGTCACGACGCAGATGTTGTCTGGGGGCCTGTCATCCCGATCTTGAACGATCCTGCAACGCCGCACTGGGCGATCGCGGGGAATTTTTTCCAACCGCGCTCGTTTGCCAATGGCGCTCGCCTAGAGTTTGCCTCCACCAACAATATCCTCATCCGGGCGGCGATCGTACGAGAAATGGGTCCAGCCCCCTTCGATCGCCGCTTTGCCCTCACGGGCGGAGAAGATACTCACTTTTTTATGCGCATCCATCGAGCCGGTCACGCGATTGTCTGGGCCTCAGAGGCGATCGTGCGCGAGTCGGTTCCCGCCAGCCGCACCACGGTGAAATGGATTCTGCAGCGGGGCTTTCGCTCTTGGGGCTCCCACAGCTTGTGCGAACGGGAACTCAAGCCCGGATGGGGCGTGCAGCCGATCCGGTTTGCCAAGGGGCTGGGCCTGATCGGCATGGGGGTGGCGCTGCTGCCGACGGCGATCGCGGGTAAACCCGCCTTAGTGCGATCGCTCTTGCAGATTGCTCGCGGGCTCGGCACCCTCTCCGGTTTAGTCGGTTACTCGTTTGCAGAATATGGCGATCGGCAGGGCCAGCCGTGACGAGCCGTTCAAACGCACCTGTGGAACAGCACCACTCGCTTCGACAAATTGTAAAGCTAAACAAACTCGTGTAGAAAAATAAACTAAAATATCTCGTAAAAATCCCCTTGTCGAGGTGTGGGTAGTATGGATAGTCCCACCGATCGCAATCAGTTGCTCGCACAATACAAAGCCGGACAGCGAGACTTTAGCCGCATTGCCCTCAGTCAAGTCGATCTCAGCCACATTGATGTGAGCGAAGCCGACTTCAGCGGCTCTGACTTAACCCATGCCAACTTCACCGCTGCCATTCTGAACAACGTTAGCTTGCGGGGTGCTTGTCTAGACCGCGCCCTGCTAGACGAGGCGAGTCTGCCCGAGGCCGATCTGCAGGGGGCCGAGTTGGCATGCACCCAGCTTGAAGGGGCCGATCTGGCCGGTGCCAACTTGAGTAGAACGAATGCGAGCGGGGCCAATCTCGCGGCCAGCAGCCTGTGCGGGGCCAATCTGGGACAAGTGTCTTTGGTCGAGGCCAACCTGACCGACGCCGATCTGGCCCGCGCCAACCTAGAGCAAGCCAATCTCGCGCAGGCCAACCTCAGTGGGGCCAATTTAGTCGGGGTCAAGCTGGACCAGTCCTGCCTGGAGGGGGCACTCTATAGCGAAGCCACCCGCTTCCCCGAACACTTCGATCCGGTGGCAGCGGGAATGCAACCCATTGACCAACGTTCGGAATTGGCCGATCGGGCGATCGAGCAATACCGATTGGGTCAGCGAGATTTTAACCGCATCGACCTCAGTCGGGCTCAACTGCGGGGGGTTGACTTGAGCGAAGCAGATTTGAGCGGTGCCGATCTGACAAAGACGAACCTTACTTCTGCCAACCTCAGTCAAGTCCTGTTCAGAGGGGCCAGCCTCAACGATGCCATTCTCACAGAGGCAAATTTGACTCGAGCGGATCTGCGGGGGGCAGAGTTAGAAAATGCCCAGCTCGCGAACGCCAACCTTGCAGGCGTCAACTTGGCTAGAGCAGAATTAAGTGCCGCCAATCTAGCGGGTGCCCAATTGCAGAGGGCAAATCTAGAGCAAGCCTGCTTGGCGGGGGCCGATTTTGCGGGGGCCGATCTCAGCGATGCCAATCTCGCCCAAACCAACCTGAACCGAGTCAATTTCGAACGAGCCAATTTGTGCGGTGCCGATCTGCAGGGTACGAACCTCATTCTTGCCCGACTCGCAGGGGCTATTTACAGCCCAGACACGCGCTTTCCCCTGTTGTTCGAACCGTCAGTCAGAGGGATGCAAGTCTCGGGCGATCGCCGTTTGTCCGAAACCATTCCGGTCGAGGCGAATGGATCTCAGTCCGTACAAGCGCGATCGCAGAGTTCTCGATCGCAGCACACTGCTGCCCTCGCACCGACCCTCAACGGCGGCAGCGCGCACTTACTCGCCAAAGTCAATCCCTCCAATATTTCCAGGCGGGAGCATCAAACGGTTTCCATCCCGATCGCCGAACCTGTCCCGTCGATGTTGAACTTGGCCTTTAGTATTGATACCTCGACGTTAATGGCTCTACTGGCTGGAGAATCTTGGGAAGAGGCCAGTACCGAGACTGTCAAGTTGTTACTGGCCTGTTGCCGACAGGAACGCAGCAAATTGGACGAGCGGGCGATCGCCACCATCCCCGAGGAAGCCATTCAAACGATCGATCGCTTGTGGAGCAAGATGTCGCGGGGCAAATTTGGGTTCGCAGCTCAACTGGCAGTGCTGGACGAGTTAAGGGCTCGAAACCCCTTTGACGGATTTGAAACCCTCTGCAATCTATTTTTGGCACGAGTTCGCTGGAAACTGGTGAGCTATAGAACTTCGTATGTGGCTAAAGTCGAACGTGGCGACGGCTGGGTCAAGGGTCAATTCCCCGTCTACTTCAAACACTTCGTCACTAAAAAGTCGTTTGGGTTTGCTTATGCGATCGACTACGAGGCGCTCAACCGGTTTTGGGCGCGTCTCAAACACTGTCTATCCGAGACAGAGCCGTAGGTAGCGCTCGGATTTGACCGATAGAAGCATCCAGTGATGCAGGCACAATCCCCCCAGCTCGACCCTTTGCCCCGGATGGCGATCGATGTTTCACACCCTCCCTGCTGAAGAATTACTGGAGCAATACCGTCTGGGAAAACGCGACTTTAGCCGCATCGACCTCAGTCGATCTCAATTGAAACAGGTCGATCTGAGCGAAGCCAATTTTAGTGGTGCAAATCTAACCCATACCAAGTTTGAAGGGGTGAAGCTGAGTCGAGCGATTTTCCGAGGTGCACATCTCGGGCGGGCAACCTTTACGGCGGCGGATCTCGCCAGTGCAGATTTGCGCGGGGCCGATTTAGAACAGATGCAACTGCAGGCTAGCTGTCTGACTGACGCCAATTTGGTTCGGGCAAATCTGAACCAAGCCGATCTCTCCTCCAGCAGCCTGTGCGGCACCAATTTAAAGCAAGCGTTTTTAAGCAGAGCCGATCTGACCGATGCAAATTTGCAACAGACTAATCTGACGCTAGCCAACTTGAGCCTCGCCAACCTGGTGGGGGCAGATCTGAGTGCAGCGAAGCTCGAACAAACGATTTTTAGCGATGCTCTCTACAGTGACGCCACCCGCTTTCCCGATCGCTTCGATCCGGTGAGAGCAGGCATGAAACAGGCTAAACCCCAGGCCAATGAAGGCGATCGCCTGCTGGAGAGCTATCGCTTGGGGGAACGTAACTTTAAACGAATTTGCTTGAAAAGAGTCTTTCTCGGCCCAGTCGATTTAAGCGGGGCTGACTTGAGTGGAGCCGAACTGACTAAAGTGGATTGCCGGGGGGCTAACCTCACCCGCGCCATTCTCAAAGGGGCTAATTTGGGCTATGCCACCCTGCTGGGAAGCAACCTGACTAAAGTGGATTTACGAGGTGCGAACTTAAGTCACATTCAACTCAAGCGGGCTCGACTCGCGGGTGCCAACTTGGGTCGAGCGAACTTTAGAGGAGCCAACCTGGCCCATGCAATATTGTGCGGTGCCCAGTTAGAGCAGACCTCTCTGATTGGCGTCAATCTCTCCCATGCCGACCTGCAAAATGCCCAGCTAACGCAGGCCAACCTGACGCAAGCCAACCTGACGCAGGCCAATCTCAACGGTGCAGATCTGAGTACCGCCAACCTGGAGGGAGCGCTGCTCGATCGCGCCCTCTACAATACAGCCACCCGCTTGCCAGCGCGGTTCGATCCGGTTGGTGCGGGCATGAAAGCGAGCGACACTGCCGTCAGGCAGGCTGTCACTCCGCCTGTTGGCTCATCTGTTGTGCCTCCTCCGCTCAAATCCCCTCAGGTCGAGCGAGATCGGGCCACCCATGCCAGATCGAAGCAGCCTGCGATCGCCAGCTCGCCCTTCCTACTTGCCTCGATCGCACTTGCCTCAACCGTGCTGGCGGGGGGAAGCTATGCCGCCTATCAAATCTACCGACAGACTTCGGCACCCTCCAGCGAGCGGGGGCCTGCGATCGCCTCAACTGGCTCATCCGTCAACACTCTTAACGAGCTGACCTCCACCATCGCCACTTTCCCCAGCAGTCAATCCTCCGATCCGCGCTTTGTCCGCGCTGCAGAACACTACCGGACGGGCGAGCTGGATGAGGCGATCGCGCTCTTGGCCTCGATTCCAGACAGCAGTGGCGACGCCGATCTAGCCCGCAGCACCATCGAGATCTGGCAGTGGAAATGGGACTCCGATCGCAACTACGTTCGCGCCGCGCAACAGGAACTCGACAGCCAAAACTGGCAGGCGGCGATCGTGGCAGTAGAGATTATTTCCAACGAGTTCTGGAAGGCGCAGGCGTTACCCATTGTGGATGAAGCCCACTATCAAATAGCCCTCGCCGCGCTCGAGGGCGGCGATCTGCAAACAGCGACGTTAAGCGCCACTAAGATTGCCGATGCCACCCGACAGCAGGAACTCTTGACCGAGATTGCCAACCGTCAGGCGGGTCGGCAACAGAACGCGTTACTCTAGCAAAATGGCGCGCAATCTCTACCCGGCGATCGAGCCCTATAACGCTGGCAAACTGCAGGTATCTGACATGCACCGCATTTACTTTGAAGAATGCGGCAATCCCAACGGCAAGCCCGCAGTCTTTTTGCACGGCGGTCCCGGTGGGGGCAGTCTGCCCAAATATCGTCAGTACTTCAATCCCGAACTGTGGCGAATTGTGTTGTTCGATCAGCGGGGCTGCGGCAAAAGTACCCCCCATGCCGAACTGACCGACAACACCACTTGGGACTTGGTGGCGGATATCGAAACCCTGCGCCAGCATCTCGGCATCGAACAATGGACGGTGTTTGGAGGCAGTTGGGGCAGTACGTTGGCACTCACCTATGCGGAGAGTCATCCCGATCGCTGTTGCGGCCTGATTTTGCGGGGCATTTTTATGCTGCGGCAACAGGAAATCCGCTGGTTTTATCAGGAGGGCACCAACCATATTTTTCCAGAGGCGTGGGAGGACTATCTCAAACCGATTCCGCTGGAGGAGCGGGAGGATTTGGTAGCAGCCTATTACAAACGACTGACGAGTGTCGATCCCGAGGTGCGGCAGGAGGCCGCGCGGGCTTGGTCGATTTGGGAGGGCAGCACCAGCAAGCTGTATCCCGATGCCAATGTGGCAGCTCAGTTTGGGCGCGATGGCTTTGCGGATGCGTTTGCGCGGATTGAGTGCCACTATTTTGTCAACCAGGGCTTTTTCGATCGCGAGGATTGGTTGTTCCAGAACATCGATCGAATTCGCCAGATTCCGGGGGTTATCGTGCAGGGTCGGTACGATGTGGTCTGCCCGACGATAACGGCTTGGGAACTGCACAAGGCTTGGCCGGAAGCAGAGTTTATTGTGGTGCCGGATGCGGGGCATTCGGTGTCGGAACCGGGGATTTTGTCTGCTTTAGTGGAGGCGACAGATCGGTTTGCCGGATTGCCCTTCACCCCTTAAAACTCACCGCCATCGTCCTGCAGCCCGGGGGGTTGCCCAAACCGATCGCCCTCAAAGCTGCGATGGCCTCCTCCCCGCCGCCGATCTCTGCCCCGATGCTGGGAAAGGCGATCGCTCAGCAGAGTGCGCTGTTCGGGGGTGAGCAGTTCGCGAATCGCCAAGAGATTTTCGAAATAGAGCGTCGCCATTTCCTGGCGAAGGGTTTGAACGCGATCGAATTGGGGGCGGATATCTTCCACGGGAGCCGTGCCCGCAAGCAGCCCTTGCAACGTTTCTCGCTCGGCCTGCAGTTCCGCTCGGCGATCGAGAAAATCAGCACGGGCATCCTGCCAAATTGCTCGGATTTGTTGCCGTTGCTCGGGGGCGAGATCGAGTTCTTCCAACAGCGGCATGCGGGCACCGTCGAACTGGGGTTGGGCGCGCACTGACGCTGGACTGACTGCGAACGGGAGGGCAGTGGCACTCAGAAGGACGGCGATCGCCGCCCGACGACGCCATCGAGGTTTGGAGGAATGGGGAAGTCTTTGCATCGTTCCAGACAAAATTACAGTTCGTTCAAAATTACAGATCGTTGAAGAAAGCGGAATCATCCTCTTGCAGCCAGTCATCGAAGGGATCGGCTTCGATGGTGGTACTGGCGCTCCAACTGGAGATGAGATAGTTCTCGAGCTCCTCCAGTTCGGCGGTGGTGAGGGAGGGACGAGGCCACAGCCAACCGGCCAAAATGGCAGCAGCGACTACAGGCGGAATCGCCCATCGCCAGCGCCGCCAGCGGCTGCGAGGCGAATGGGGATGCAGCACCGCCCGTGCCAAGATCTCGTCCCTGAGGGCGGGATCGGCAGGGGGAGGATCGGGGCAATATTGCCGCAGAAAGTTAACTAGCTTTTGCTCCTCGTCAGGCGGAACTGTCATAGTTCAACTCCTTGCTGCTCTAGGTAGCGCTTCATGGCGGTACGGGCGTGGTGCAGGCGAGATTTGACGGTACCGACCGGAATGCCCAAAATGTCCGCCACCTCTTTTTGAGGCACATCCTCTAAGTCGTGCAGCACCAACACGCTGCGATGCTCCAGACTCAGTTGAGCCAATCCCTTCTGAACGACATCTCGATAGTGCAGGCGATCGATCCCTCGCTCGCGGGTAGCGGCTTGCCCGAAGGTTGCCACATCGCGGAGCGCAGATTGCTCTCGCGATCGCGTGCGAGCCAATTGCTTGCGGCGATCGGAGGCCACATTCCAGGCAATGCGGTACAGCCAAGTGGAGAATTTGGCATTGTGCCGAAACTTAGGCAGTCCTTTCCAGGCCCGCAGAAACACCTCCTGCACCAAGTCGTCAAGCTGCGTTGCACCGCACAGTTGAAACAGGGTGGAGCGAACTGGCTGCTGAAAGCGATCGTAGAGAATCGCAAAGCTTTGGGGATTTCCTTGCAAGCAGGCTTGTACCAGTTGGCGTTCTGAGTCGGACGCTGCGCTCAAAGTGGCTGCTCCTCACCTACACGCTACTTTCGACTGCAAGTCACTCGAAAAGGTTCGCGAGTTGATTCGAAGTGACTATTGACATAGATGCTAGAAGCCTGCTCTGCCCCATCGCTCGCCTAACCCACAGGCAATGCGTTTGCACTCGAGATGAGGCGTTGGGTTGGAATCATAAGACCATCCCTCCCGAGGGAACTGATGATTTGGCTCTATGGCTTTTAACAAATTTCATTTCCCCTTTGAAGTCTCCATCAAATTCAACACCTACTGGAATCCAGTCGAGATGGCGATAGAAGCCGTAAGCTCTCAAGTTGGGATCGTTGCCCGTAACCAACCAAATCTCTTCAATACCCTTCGATCTCAACCAGTTTTCAGCTGCTTCCATTAGGGCACGTCCAGCTCCTCGGCCTTCAAAAGCAGGAAGGACAAATATACCAAATATCGTTTTTTCTGTAGCATTGGCAATTGAGAAACCAATCGATCGCTCTCCAATCTCAGCAATCCACGCACAACAGTCTGTTGCTAGCATTTCGGCAACTGACTCTGGTGTAATACCGAGTTCAGCAATCTCTTCGCGAGATTGATAATTTTCTACAACGCTAGTTCTGATTTCAAAGAGAGTATCGATATCGGCCCATTCCGCTACTCGAACATTCATGCCGTTACCCGTCACTCCACAAACTATCTCTAAATCATAACCGATCGACCTTCGGTGGTTGGCGTGTATGGGTATTATTATGCAGCGCTCGATCTCTGGTTTTTATCATAGCGATACGATTGCACTTTACTAAGGTCAATCTGCGTAGATGCTACCAATCACCCATCATCATTTACCACAATATCGAAGTGCAATACATCTTCTCGCACGCCAAGTTTAGTGTATAGCTCAATAGCAGGCTCATCACCGATATCGGCCTGAACGAAAATGACATAGACCCCTCGTTATGTGCCAATACTTTTAAGCTCCTGAATGAGCGCTGTCGCTATACCTTCACGACGGTGTGCAGCCGAAACGGCCAAATCGTAGATATAGATTTCACTGCGTTCTTGCTCGAATTTTTGTAGTTCGTACGCCGCGAGACCGCCCACCACCTCGCCGTGCTTTAACGCAGCAAGGGCAATAACGGCCTTGAGCCTAGCGGTGCTAGATAACCTCTCAACGAAGAGCAATAGTTTAGCCAAGCATCCGTTGCAGCGAGTGGTGTACGCCCGGCATGGGCGTGAACTCATGGGGTGAAAGTCCCCTGTCGGAGAACCAGAGTCCAAATGCTCGAAAGTCATGGGAGCCGAGAGACAACAACGACTAGCTTAAGGCAAGGGTGTTTCCGCGAGGAAATGTCTGAAGGAAGCCAGCAGCAAAACTGCGAGCCGACGAACAGAAACGTCATAGAAGGCCGAGATTCTTGGGGCGAGTTGGCACCACACAACGAAGCCCTCTGGTTCAAAGGACACGGTAAATGGCGCGGTTGTGCAGGGACAGTTCACGTTCTTATCCGGGCAGGTCTGTCCGAGGGCAGTCAGGGAATCTATGGGAGTCGGACTGAGGTCCATCGCGAAAGAGATGGGGAAACCACCGGACCCTACGGAGACTCAGACAGCACGACTGTTGGCAACAGCAGCCGCATTGGGCAGAAGTCAGCAGAGGTCATAGTAGCTGCTGTCGCAGTGAAGGACCGAACAGTGTCGCATAAGGAGGAGCCATGACGAACTCAGGCGTGTCAATGAACCCGAGCGGGGGAGATACGGACTGGCGTTACGGCATACAGCCAGCCTTAGGCTTGAACCTGATGGGTCGAGTTGTGGAGAGCGCCAATGTCCGACAGGCATGGCAGCGTGTGAAGTCCAACCAAGGCGCACCCGGCAGTGACGGGATGAGCTTAGAGGACTTCCCCGCCTACGCCCGAAAGCATTGGCCCACAATCAGCCAATCCCTATTGGAGGGCACGTATCAACCTGCTCCCGTGCGCCGGGTGGTCATCCCCAAGCCGGGAGGCAGAGGAGACAGATTGCTAGGGGTGCCTTGTGTTCTAGACCGGTTCATCCAGCAAGCTGTCTTGCAAGTGCTAACGCCGATGTTCGACCCTGAGTTTTCGGAATCGAGCTTCGGCAGCCGACCCAAGCGCTCTGCCCACGGAGCCATTGCACAGGTAAAAGACCACAGGAAAGCGGGACATCGTATCGCGGTTGACCTGGATTTGGAGAAATTCTTCGCTACAGTGCAGCACGATGTATTGATGGCTCGCGTATCGCGGCAGGTGCATGACAAAGTGCTCCTGCGGCTGCTCGGTCGATACCTGCGGGCAGGCGTCATGGTGGACGGCCTCGTCCAGGCAACGGCATTGGGGACGCCGCAAGGGTCTCCGTTATCGCCTTTGCTCGCCAACATCCTGTTGGACGATCTCGAGCGAGAACTGGAGAAACGAGGTCACCGCTTTGTCCGCTATATGGACGACCTGGTCATTCTGGTCAAAAGTATCCGGGCAGGTCAGCGAGTGATGGCAAGTATCAGCCGATATCTGACCCAAACGTTAAAGCTGCGGGTCAATCGGCAGAAATCTCAGGTGGTCAGTGTCCAAGCATTGGAGGAGCTCGGATTCAGCTTCCGAGGGATGCGGGTGTATTGGTCGCAGAAAGCCTTTGATGACTTCAAACATCGACTGCGTGGACTCACCTCCCGCAGTTGGGGTCTCAATGGAAGAACGCCTGACTCGGTTAAACCAGTACTTGCGAGGATGGATGGGCTACTTTGGCATCTCGCAATACTACCAACCGATTCCAGAGTTAGACGGATGGTTGAGGAGGCGGGTTCGGATGTGCTACTGGAAACAGTGGCGACGAGCGCGCACTCGCATTCGTAATCTTCTGGAGTTGGGTACGTCTAAGCGTCAGGCAATTTTGACCGGCCTTAGCCGTAAAGGTTATTGGCGCTTGTCAAGAACGCTGGCGACGCACAGTGGGATGACTAATGAGTGGCTAAAAGAGCAGGGATTGCTATCAATTCGCGACCTTTGGATGAAAGCCCAAGGGTATGCGAAATAGCCTCAATTCATGTTTGCTCCGCGATATTGAACCGCCCTGTGCGGACCCGCTTGCAGGGCGGTGTGGGAGGGGGGAGTTAAACACTTCTCCCTATCCCGATTTTGCTGCGCTCTTTTCACCTCCCTGTTTCATGTACTCACGCGATACACGGTGTACGAGGCTTGAAGAAACATAGAACAACGTGAAGCCAATGAGAGGATGCAGCACCTCTAAGTGAAGCGAAGTTTTCAGATGGATACTGCAAAACTGAAGTCCCAGCAGCACCGGTAGACTGACAGCAAGCGATCGAACTCTGTTTGAGAATGGAGCCATTAATGCTCCTGCCAACAATATCAGCGATAGTCCGCCATACCCTCGCACGAGCCACACATGAATAGTCCACCAGGCAGGATCGCTAAAGTAGGCAACGCCAACCGTTAATACCTGAGCAATTAAGCAAACGTTAAAAACGATGGAAATCACATAGAAACTAATCTTTACCCGATTTGAAACGGTGATATCGCGATCTTTCTCCAAAGCTGTAATCATGATTAGCTTGCTGTTTTTGCGAGTTTTAAGCTGGACAGTTTCTGCATGTATAACATTGCTTTATTAACGATTTCAGGGCCTGCTTTTTCGGGAGAACCTGTATCAAAGGGTGGGGCGGGATCGTACTCCAGTAATAATTGAACGATCTTGGCGGTTTCCTCATCGTAAAGGATGCTCGCGATCGTCAAACCAAAATCAATCCCTGCTGTCACACCGCCACCCGTGATACGATTGCGATCGACCACGACACGCTCAGTCCCCACCTCAACGCCTGGATGTGTCATGAGTTGTTGGCGCATTCCCCAGTGGGTCGCTGCTCGGTACCCCTTGAGCAGACCCGCTTTCGCCAGAAACTCCGATCCGCCACACACAGAAGTGACAAACTTTGCCGTGCTGCCCTGTTTGCGGAAAAACTCCAGCACTTCTGGATCGTCTCCCACGGCTTGTTGTTCTAAACCGCCGCCGACACAAATCACGTCCAGGGGTGGGCAATCTGTAAAGGTGGTATCCGGCACAATCGACAATCCGTCATCGCAGACAATGGGGTCTAGCGCTTTCCAGATGCGATGTAGTGTGACATTGGGGAGGGCGCTAAAAACTTGATGGGGGCCGACTATATCCAGTGAGGTCATGCCAGGATAAAAAACCAAGCCAATAACGTATTTTTGTGGGTCGGTCATGAATTAATTTCCTTTGGGTGACTGCATTGAATCTCCTCTTATACTAGAAGCGGCGATCAGCCCGGCATAGTCCTCGATCGGGTACTCTTTTCACCATGACTATTTCCTTGAGCCCATTATTTGAAGAAATCCACCGGGCAACGGATGAAGATAACTTGCGATCGCGCCTTGCGCCCAAGCTTGGGGAATACTTTGCTGCCAAGCGATCGGGAATATTTTTCTTCGACCAACTTTTGGAAGATCTAAGGTTTCAACCCGTTCTCAACCTTGCCCTGTCTCTGGAGCATAATCCAGTAGCGCGTTACGTCGCAGAACGCCACACTCCCGTCCATGAGAGATTGGTGACGGTACCCAAGGCTTGGAAGTTAATCTGTCCTCGTCCGGATCATTGGCATGTGATGGCAGGACCGATCGTCAGTCGTGGTCAATTAATTGGGACTGTAGGTTTCACTCGCGAACAGTCAATGCCTGCCTTCAATACACAAAATCTAGCCGATTTGAGCGCTGTCTGTTTACACTTGTCTGATTGGGTTTCAACAGTGCGTTCACGAAGTGTTTCCGAAGGAAAATCTCAACACCCATCATTCAAGGCAGATTGCTTGACGCCTCGTGAATTACAAATTGCTGAATTAGTCGCCTTGGGACGAACCAATGCAGAAATTGGGACTGAACTTTGGATTACCGAGAATTCTGTGAAGCAAGCTCTGAAGCGAATGTTCCGTAAGCTTGAGGTTTCGTCTCGTGCCGAAATGGTTGCGCAACTTTCAGCAACAAAATACCATGTGCTAAGTTTGAAATTGCCAAACCCCGATCGTTAGCTTTTCGCTTACACTCTCACCGATCAATCAGCGGCATAACGGTTGCATCACCGGCGGGAAGAAGATGTAAACGAAGCGAAACATTCTTAGTCCGTCCGGTGCATGCAAGAGTTAGGCGATTGATTTAGTGGAAAAAAAGACGGGACAATTATGAATCAGCTTCGCTCACTCATTACTGCGTTCATTCGATAGTTTAGAGGTGCCGTCATCCTGATTCAAAATATCTAGGTACTCTGTATAGATATACACTTTATTCCTGGGTTTACCTGTTGCCTCGGTCACGATACCAAGTTTTTGAAGATCGTCGATAGCACGTTTAACAGTTGGCTTCGTTGTTCCACAGGCTTCTGCAGTTTCAGGAATCCGGATTGCGATCCTTTTCTTTAAGTAATCGTAGACTGTCAAGTTTGACTGCACTGCAACTGACTGGTAAATCGAGCCTTTCCGCGACTGCTCTACTACTTTCCGATCTCGCTCAAAGAGGGCCATTAGAGCACGGATCTTATCTGTAGCTTGATTGGCAGTGACGGTAACACCTTCAAGGAAAAATACAAGCCACTCTTCCCAATTTCCTTGGGTTCTTACGTCTTGAAGAAGACTATAATACTTGTCACGGTGCTTTTTAAAATGAAGGCTCACATAAAGCCACGGCCTTTCCAATACTCCTTCTGCAACAAGCATAAGTGCTATGAGCATACGACCTACTCGACCATTGCCGTCAAGAAAGGGGTGAATTGTCTCAAATTGCGCGTGTGCAAGCCCTACCTTGAGCAAAACAGGATACTCCGTAGAATGGAGAAATTTTTCGAACGCACTGAGTATGTCTGGTAACTCATGGGGGGGAGGTGGCACAAACATGGCATCACTGGGTTTACTTCCCCCAATCCAGTTCTGGGAACGTCTGAACTCTCCAGGTGCCTTTCGATCGCCACGAGTGCCACGGACAAGTCGTTCATGAGACTCGCGAATCAGGCGTAAGCTGAGCGGCAGCGTCGAAAGGCGATCAATGCCATAGCCCAATGCACCGATGTAATTGGAAACCTCTTGAACATCTTCCAATACAACTCCCGGCATTGACTGATTCTCATGCAGAAGCAAATCAGCAATGGATGACTGAGTTCCCTCAATCTGGCTTGACAGCACAGCTTCCTTCCGGATGTAACTGTATAGAAGTTCTTCTGGCCCTGGTAGTAGTCGCCCAATCCCATCAAGTCGCCCTAAGGCCAACCCGGCAGCTTCAAGCTGTCGCTGAAGCGCTGAGTCTACCGTAATTGCTGGAACAGGTGGTAAAGGCGCAGGAATAAAGGCCTCATAAGAAGTTTCACCACTGCCCTGCCACACCCACTGCCCTGCCCGTTCTGCTTTCTTAGTAAAGGATGGCATACTTACAGAATTCTTAGTAAAGCAAACTAGGCTTTACTTTACTAGAGATCGTTAAAACAAGTAAAGCCAAAATGCAAAAAATATTTGAATCGAGGGTGCTGTTTGCAGAAGCATTTCACACAAAAGTCAGCCTAACGTCCTTGAGCTCAGCGGTGCTAGATAATCTCTCAACAAAGAGCGACAGTTTTGCTAAGCATCCGTTGCAGCGAATGGTTAGGTTTGATGGCCAACTTGCAATAGCTAGACCAATTAGGGCGATCGCAGGTTAGCACCTCCCAATTTCACCCACAAAATTTAAGCTCAGCAGAAACCTAACGGTGGTGCTCAGAGGCGCGAAAGACAATCTAAAATTCAAGCAGGCAACGTATGAATTGAGCATCCCTTGTAGTACAGGGTTAAGCATTAGCCTGATGTGAGCTATTATGTTGGCTAACGGTTTGCTCCCACTTGGCTGTGAATTCCTCGGCCTGTTGAGAAAATAGCTGCATCTTAGCTTCCGCAGCTTCGGCTAATGAAACGACTTCCTCTAGCTTAGATTGACCAACAGTGCTTTGTTCTACTTGTGTCATGATAGCTTGCTCAAGCGACGAACAGAATTCTCTACCAACATTTTAGCCTCTAATGTCACTCCAAGTAAGGCTGCTAACTCCTCACCAGCGTCTTGAAGTCGTTCTGCTTCTAGGTTTGCTTCGGAAATTGTTTTTACCGTTGTCTGAATTCGCCCTCTATAGTTTTCTGCAAAAAACGAGACATTGTTGAAAATTGCAAATAATCGAGTGAGTTCGGTACTATCTGGAGTTGCTCGAAGTTTTTCCCAGGTGATTTTCAGACCATGTTGGGCAATCTGCTGAACTTGGTCAAGTTCCTGAGTAAGCTGGGCAATCAGGGCATCAAGTGCTTCTGGAGTAGACATTGAAAGAGAGTTGCTGGTTAGATCTTGCCCAGAATCTTATCAGCCCATGTCCCAATTCCCAGCCGAGATGCAAAACTTGTAAGGCTGGAAGTCACTTTGGCATCCCTAGGGCTAACGGCCTTGAGCTCGGCGGTGATAGATCGACTCTTAAAAGAGAATCGATAGTTTTGACAAGAATCTGCTGCAGGAGTGCTTAGAGTTGATGGCCGACTTAAAACAGATAATCCAATTATGGTGCGATCGCAGCCTAGCACCTCCCCATTTCACCCAAAAATCTTAAGGTCAAGTGAATGGTTAGGTTTGATGGCCGACTTGCAACAGCCAAGCCCATTATGGCGATCGCAGGCTAGCACCTCCCAGTTTTACCCACAAAATTTAAGGACAGTAGAAACCTAACGTTCCGGTTGAGCGGCTGTTAGGAAACTTTGCAACATCACCAAGATCTCTCGGCAGTCCGTTCCAACCGGGTTGTTATGCCGCGACTCATTGCAAGATGTGTAGTCCGTGAACTACACCACCTTCTGAATCAAATCTAGGTTCAATGATAGGGAAAAATCTATTATCCCCCTTTTCAAAATGCCTAAAAACAGCGTATGCAATCAAGTCAGCAAGTTGAATCAGTCTTGATGCTTTTGAATCTAAAAAGAGAGGTACTTCTGAAAAGTTCCTTATCACACCCCAGGTGTATCCAATCGTCCTAAAATCAGTTGCCAAGGATTGAATTGTTGTCTCATAAGTGGATTTATCAAAGATGATGATTCCTCTGTGCGTGTTGCCGTTCCTATGCAATCTCATTAAATACTTATCAAATCTACTGGCTAACTGCTCAAATGCAGCCTCAACGGGGTCTTTTGGATATACCGCAGATTTCTTGATCACGCTTGCAAACAATCGATTGCTGGGATGAGATTGTAGAAAAACTTTTAGGGCATCTTCAATCGCTTGATGCCGATCTTCTTTAGGATGACTCCTCCATCGCCCTCTTCCTCCGAATATTGGGCTACCATGTAACTCAACTGCTGCTGGATCAGCAGGATCAAACCTAGCTGCAATTTGGTCAAGCTGGTTAGCAATCCAATATCCTTGTCGCTCAAATACACAAAACCCAGCTAGCACGAAATACTGTTGATTTGGGTCGTGGGTTGTACCAGACTCATCTACGTACAGTAGATACATGCTGCTTCATATCCCTTTAAAAGCAAAATCAGTCAAGGGAAGACCATGCTCCCACGATCCGAAAAGGTCAGATCTCTTGACTGTGCCCGTAATTATATCACTTGCTCCACACATTGCCTACTTCATCTGAGGCTCCTCCTAAGATACCGTTTAGGTGACAATCCTACAAATGACTCAGCGGCATAATGGCCTTGAGTCTAGCGGTGCTAGATTAACTATCAACACAAGATCGACAGTTTAGCCAAGCATCCGCTGCGGCGAGTGGTTAGGTTTGATGGCCAACTTGCGGTAGCTAAACTCATTAGGGCGATCGCAGGCTAGCACCTCCCAACTTTACCAACAAAACTTAAGGACAGCAGAAACCTAACGGCCTTGAGGTTAGCGGTGCTAGATAACCTCTCAACGAAGAGCAATAGTTTTGCCAAGCATCCGCTGCGGCGAATGGTTAGGTTTGATGGCCCACTTGCGGTAGCTAAACCCATTAGGGCGATCGCAGGTTAGCACCTCCCAATTTCACCCACAAAATTTAAGCTAAGCAGAAACCTAACGTCCTTGAGGTCAGCGGTGCTAGAGAGACTCTCAACGAAGAGCGACAGTTTAGCCAAGCATCCGTTGCAGCGAGTAGTTAGGTTTGATGGCCAACTTGCGGTAGCTAAACCCATTAGGGCGATCGCAGGTTAGCACCTCCTAATTTCACCCACAAAACTTAAGGAAAACAGAAACCTAACGTTCCTGGTCAGCGGTTGTCGAGATCTTTACATCCTATCCAAGCAACCTTAGTCAATCCGCTGCACCAGGGTTGTTAGGCGACATCAGTACAGCGTATTCTGAACCATGTTTTCCCACATTTTATCTCGTTGAAGCTCCTGGCCGTGAAGAATTACGATTCCAAAGGTATCGTCAACAACTCGTCGGCCCCTATCGTAAACATGGGCATGAATTCCTTTTTATTGAGGACGGTTTGCTGTCCATAGGACAGCTGGCGTAGATGCCCATAATTCAAACTTTAAACCAGTGTATTCATCAAGATTAACAGCTCTGTCAGGAATGATGTAAGTATTGCTGTTACTGAACTGATCATGCAGGGGTTTTAGGGGGGTAGAGACAATTGGCTCAGGACTCCAAATGCTGTCGTTACCACAATTACCGCAGAAATGCTTTTTGTGCGGTTTTCTAGCAAAATCGCCTAAGTCTAAATGTGGGTAACCACATTTCTTACAAGTAACACATGACATTTCCCGTTCCTCCTCCAGTGAACGGACAAACTCGAATGCTGCAGGCGGTGTAACTTGTATCTTTGTAATTTCTGGATTAGCAAAGAGTCCCATATTTTCGTTGTAGGAGCACACGATTGCATCAAAGTCTCTGTCTATAAGCTTGTTCGACTCTTCTTGGAATCGCTTATGGACATGAATTTTAGGAGCTCTTTTCTCGATATCTTCGGTGGAAAGTGCTGGGGGAAGTGAACACCAAATACCAATTTCCTCAAAATTCTTGAACTCGATCTCTAGAGGGTTAACGACATAGCTCATCTTTGTAAGATGATTACTGCAAAAGACTTCTCCTGACTCGGATGTAGCCGCGTAGTCAGCCTTAACCCCCCAATGTATCTGATGGGTCTTGCAATACCAGCGCTTCGCCCCATTTCGAAATTTGCCTGCGGGGATAATTTGACAAGGGAGTACAGCATCATCACCTGATTTTCCCTCAAACATGCCGAAGGCTTCTTCAGAACTAACCGCAATATTGCCGATTGTCCTACCTGGTGCCCAACAAACGGCATCGGCCGCGCTGTAGCCGTCGTGAGAAAAAGCTATATCTTCTTCGTCACCAATTTTTCGCAGAAATTCCTTCTTCGCCATGCCAGTACCCTTGTTTGACCACTCGCATTCCCAGACTTCGACTTTCTGCGTTTCTTTATTAATCCTTCTAGAGTAAAACATTACAGATTCCGATACTGATTTTGTCCGCGAACTGTCCAACGTAATAGTAGGAAAAGCGATATTTACACTAATAACTTTATCTTATCTTCTACACTAGAAGTCTTAGAATATTGGAAGGCCACTCAAATAATTCCCTCAATCACTTTCTTTTTCTCTTAGATTTATTTGAATTGCCTTTCCGAGCTTTTTCTAAATATCCTTCGATGTTCATGACTTTATCAATAAACTCTTGAACGGCAAAATCTGAATAATAGTGAATAACAGGATCTTTGTTTTTATAATGATATTTATTATTGCTATTTTTCCATTTAAGTTTGGCAGCAACAGAACGGAAGCAGTGACTGTTAATTTCAGGCTTTGTAGTTATCTTATTACGGGCAACCAGTTTATCTGCTAGGACATTGATTGAATAATGTTCATAAAGTCTCCTGTTGATTTCGTTTATTGCGGCGCTTTCTTTGAAGGGATGTGTTTTGTCACGGTCTGTTGGTTTTTCAAGGATAATTGCCTTTTTTAGTCCTTCAATTCCCTCTTCCGCTCTTGCCAGAGTGATCATATTACCTTGCTCATCGTTTCGAGCAAAAACAAGTCTTACATTGAGGGGTATAGCGAACTGAATGTCATCCGTATTTGTAGCTTCTTCCGTTAAGTCAGCAATTAAGCTAGAAACTTCATTTCCAATTTCTTGACCGTAATTACTATGCAATGCGGCAATGGAGGGCTGTCTTAAATCTCCAACAAGCGAAAGCATCCCCGAATGTGTAGATGAAATAAAAGGGAGTTCAGTAAATTCTTGAAATCTAGTCGAATAGTTCAAAACACCAGACTGAAAAACCCTGGACATTATGCCTTGCACTTCAGGCATTAGAAGATGAACAGCTTGATCTCGATAAAATGCAACTCGTTCAATATTCTTTCTAACCAGATTGTCTGTTTTGTAGAGTTTATCTAGGCAATCTCGGAGTGAAATAGTTTCTCGAATTCCTTTAGTATTTCGACTTTTTCTAAAAACTGCTTCTTCGCCTTTTTCTTCTATCAAGATAGCTTTCAAGAGTTGTTCCCAAGCGGTACAGAAACAAAGGACAAAGCCATCCATTCTATTTTCCAGAGAAGGCCTATTATAAAGCTCTAGGGCTAACAGCATATTATCTCTGGATTTCTTGAGTAATGCTTTTGCCAACCTTGACTTACAATTGTGTCCTAAGCCTCTTCTGTGCTTACTTTGTGAAAGCAGTTGTGTAAATGTTTGAACAGAAAGGTCTATAGAATTAGAGGCTTCAAAATATCCATCCTTAACTTCACTCAGAAAATCTGAAAGTTGACCTTTATTCCAATATGTTAAGAAAGTTGACTTTTGCCATCCAGTCGTTTCAAGAATTTCTTCCTCAGAGATGGTATCACCACCTAGCTCCTTCTTTTGTAGGAGTTCCAGCAGATTTTCGTGGGAGCGAGCCACTTTCATGAAAGCCTTAGAAAGTAGTTAGTTTAAACGGTTCTAATCTACAGCAACTTCAAATGGCAACCCTAATGAGCATGGCATTTTCTAGAAGTAGACTTTCAGATGATTCCAGCCCGTTAGCTCAGAGTCGCCTAACGTCCTTGAGGTTAGCGGTGCTAGATCAACTCTCAACGAAGAGCAATAGTTTAGCCAAGCATCCGCTGCGGCGAATTATGGGGAGACGAGCCACGCAGGGGTCAGATAGACTCGATGTCAGGCTCGGAGGGAGAGGGTGACGACTGTGCGGTGACTGGCAGTAAGATGCCTATAACCATAGCGATCGCACTCTCTCCTTAATCCCTTACTTTCTACTAACGAATCCTCAGGGCAAGGATACACTGAATCCTTCCATAATCTTTTCGCCAGAGGCAAGGGTTCCGAGCTGGCTCTATTGTGACATCAACAAGGAAAGATGGACATGGATATCATCAATTCTTTGCAAAATGCTTCGCCAGCAGGCCCCACAGAAGCAGCCTACATTGGTATTGACTGGTCTGACCGTAAACACGACATCTGCTTATATGATGTCGAACAACAAACTCACGAATTCTGTATTATTGAGCATCGGCCAGAAACGATTAACGAATGGGTAGAGGGATTACGAAAACGTTATGGTGGTAGTCGCATCGCAATCTGTACAGAACAAAAGTGCGGTCCTCTCATCTATGCCTTATGTAAATATGACTTTCTAGTGCTCTATCCTGTCAATCCCAGAACCGTCGCTAAGTACCGACAAGCCTTTAAGCCCAGTCGTGCCAAAGACGATCCAACAGATGCAGCCCTGCTGGTAGAACTACTGAGCAAACATCGCGAACATCTCCATGTTTGGGAACCCCAGAGTACTGAGTTAAGAAAGCTAACCCAACTTGTGGAAAGTCGCCGCAAGCTAGTGGGTGACAAAGTCAGATTGAGCAATCGAATCATTGCGACATTAAAGAATTATTATCCTCAAGTGTTGGAGTGGTTTGAAGATAAGGACACCCAGGTCTTTTGTGAATTCTTGTTAGAGCACCCAACCCTCAAAGCCGCACAGGCAGCTAGTTCAGAGGAATTAATCAAATTCTTTCATATGCACAATGTCGTTCGTAAGGCAGCAATCAATCGACGCTTGGAGCAAATCAAAGATAGTACACCGCTTACAGAGGATAAGAGTGTGATTGAGACAATGGAGTTACTGATGAGAACATGGGTGCAACAGTTAAAAATGTTACTGCTGAGTATTCAGTCATTCGATCGAGAAATTGAGAAGATATTCACTACTCACCCTGATTCCGATCTATTTTCATCCTTCCCAGGTGCTGGTCCCCACTTAGCTCCCCGCCTATTAGTTGCCTTTGGAGAAGATCGTAGCCGCTACACATCAGCTCAGGAGATATTATGTTATTCTGGCATTTCTCCAGTCAAGGAAAAGAGTGGCAAGAAGGAATGGATTCATTGGCGCTGGAGTTGCCCAACCTTTTTGAGACAGACGTTTGTTGAATGGGCAAATCATTCTCGGCATTATTCATTTTGGGCGAGTGAGTTTTACGATCGCCAAAAGCAGATTGGAAAAACACATCAGATGGCTATTCGTGCCTTGGCATTTAAATGGATTCGTATCGTATATCGATGCTGGCAAGATCGTCAGCCTTATGACGAAGCCAAATACTTGATGGTTCTCAAAAGGAAAGGCTCTCCATTAGTAAAAAATATTGCGACTGAGGCAGCTTAAGTTATAGTCAACCATTTCACTTAAGCTGTCTACAGACTATCGAGAAAAAGTAATTAAATCCAAAAAATGTCGCAATAATCGGCAAAAAGTCGAGTACGAAAAATAGTTGATAGAATCTAGAGACAAGCCAAAGTCTGAGCCAATTAGACAATATCTTTTAGTCGTATCTTGACTTCGTACGCCTCAGGGCCTATGGTTAGGTTTGATGGCCAACTTGCGGTAGCTAAACCCATTAGGGCGATCGCAGGTTAGCACCTCCCAATTGTACCCACAAAACTTAAGGACAGCAGAAACCTAACTATACTTAGGGCTCTACTTGCAGACTAAGCCGCAGACCTTTTTTGAACCTTAAGTCATTACAGTCCTCGCCTAGACAGCACACTAGAAGAGTAGCACTCAGATAATTAAGTGACAACACTGGGCAAAATGCAAATACAGAAACCAGTATAAAAGTAGCTGTAGTCTTTGCCAGACAAGCATCCCAGCCACTTTGCTACTTTAAATTGGGCAGTACTTAGGCTGCATATGCACTTGTACACACTGAAAATGGAATCTTATGCGGCCCACCATAGATGAATCAACCAAGCCCAGAAAACTGCTCGATCGCGTGCGAGATGCACTGCGCACCAAGCACTATGCCTATCGCACGGAAGAAAGTTACGTTCAATGGATCCGCCGCTTTATTCTCTTCCACAATAAACGTCATCCCAATGAGATGGGAGAAGCTGAGGTAGAAGCCTTCCTCACCCACTTGGCAGTACAAGGCAATGTGGCAGCCTCTACCCCAACATCAAGCCCTCAGTGCCTTACTCTTCCTCTATCGATATGTCCTGAAGCAGCCCCTTGCAGAATCCATTGAAGCAGTCAGAGCAAAGCAATCCAAGCATTTGCCGACGGTTTTGACAGTAGACGAAGTTCAACGCTTGTTGCAATTTTTGGAGGGCACTCATCAGCTACTGGCCAAGCTGCTATACGGCTCGGGAATTCGAGGTAAAGAGGGACTACGCCTGCGGGTCAAAGATATCGATTTTGGCCAATCTCAAATTATTGTGCGGGATGCCAAGGGGAATCGCGATCGCATCACTATACTTCCCCAAAGCATCACCGCACTCTTGCAAGCCCATTTGGTCCAAGTCAAGCAATTACACCAGGACGATCTCGCCCAGGGTTATGGGACTGTATACCTACCCTATGCTCTAGCCCGCAAATACCCCAAAGCCGAAAGGGCATGGATTTGGCAATATGTTTTCCCTGCAAAACGGCGGAGTGCCAATCCTCGCAGTGGCAACATAAGGCGGCATCATTTAGATGACGGCTTCCTGCAGCGATCGCTCAAAAAAGCAGCTCAACAAGCCCAAATCTCAAAGAAGGTAAGCTGCCATACCCTACGCCATAGCTTTGCAACCCATCTGCTGCAAAACGGCTATGACATTCGGAGTATTCAGGAATTACTGGGACACAAAGACGTAAAAACAACCATGATTTATACTCATGTCCTCAACCGTGGCGCTATGGGAATCCGTAGCCCCTTGGATTTATAAAACTCCAAAACAATCAATGGCGAGTGTGCCTTGAAATGGATTGCGATTTAGATGTGACAGAAGATGCAGTCGGAGAACAACTCAACGAGGAAGTGGCTGTTTTGGTCAATCAAGCCGACGAAGAGAAATAGATGTATGAGTCCCTCTCGCGCATGGCTGTATTAAGACTGTGCCGGGGGTGGCGGACTGGCGATCGATCGCTCCTCTGCCACTTCGGCCTCTTCCAGTGTCTCGTTCTCCTCTACCGCAGCAGGAGCGACAATTTCGATCTGAACCCGATCGAGTCGCGGGCCATCTACCCCCACAACGGTAAAAATCAGATTGTTGTACACAAACGTTTCGCCAATTTTGGGGATTTTCTGCATGTGATAAATTAAAAAGCCTCCCAGAGTTTGGTAATCGTCCTGCAGGGGCAATTCGAGGGATAACTCCTCATTCACTTCATCCAGATCCACCTGGGCTTGCACTAAGATGCGGCTGTCGCTCACGCGCTGAAACTCGGGTTCTTGCTGACCGTCTCCATCATCGGAGATGCGTCCCACAATTTCTTCCACCAAATCCCGCACGGTAATTAAACCGGCAGTGCCGCCAAACTCGTCCACCACCATGACCAGCGGCAGCCGTTGCTCCTGCATTTCTGACAGGAGTTCTCCCACCCGCTTGTTTTCGTGCTCGAAGTGGGCGCTTTTAACAAAGGGGGCGATCGCGCTGTCGAGGCTGCATTCTTCCCGGCCTAAGGCCCCCACCACATCTTTCACCTGGACAGTGCCTTGAATGGTATCGAGGGATTCTTCCATGACGGGATAGCGGGAGTGGTTGGACTCGGCCACCTCTGCCAGTAAGTCCCGCACTGTAGCGCCCTGGGCGATCGCATCGATACTGGTGCGCGGGGTCATCACTTCACTGGCCACCGTGTCTCCAAACTCGAACACGTTCGCCAATAGCTCCCGTTCTTCTTCTTCCAAGCTACCGGATTCGCCTGACGAGGCAATCAATAGCTGTAACTCTTCGGAGGTCACGGCATCGTAGAGGGTGGCGGAGTCAGGAACTGGAATGCGGCACAGTTTGAGCAGCAAGTCAGAGGACCAGTCCAGCAGGCTGATGAGGGGCAGTAACAGCAACTTAGTCCAACTGCTGAGTTTAATCAGTTGCAGGGCGGTGGGTTCGGAATAAATAATGGCGAGGGTTTTAGGAATTAACTCGCCAAGCAGCACTTGCAGATAGGTGAGGAGCGAAAAGGTGAGCAGTACAGCGATCGCACCAGCGTTGACTGAGGGGCGCTCGAGCCAGCCGCCAAGCCCGGGAATGGCTAGGATGCCTATCTGCATTAGGGGCGCCACCTGCATTGCCCCAATCCAGCCCAAAGCCAAGCTAGAGATGGTGATACACAGTTGCGTCGTGGAGAGAAACTGACGGAGCTGTTCTTGTTCTTGCTGAATTAACAGAGCGTTGGCATCTCCTTGACTCGCTAACTGAGCGATGCGGGAGCGGCGAACGGAGACAATGGAAAACTCGGCAGCCACAAAAAATGCGTTCACCAGCAGTAGGAGTACCACCCACAAGAGACGAATCAGAATGTCGGCCTCGCTGGTTGTACTGGCGGTTTCGGCAGCAACTGCTGCCAGCCATGATGGAGGTTCACCCATCGGGGGGATTGTGGAAAAAACGATTGAGTATTGAGATGCATTCTAACCCAGCGGCTGCTGAGTGCTATGGGGAAAGTGACGGCTCGGACGATCGGCGATCGCCTCAAAGCACCGCCAAACTGATGCCCAACTGCTGCAAGCCAGTCGCGATCGCCCAGGCATCGGTCAAGAGTAGCAATAGGGTACATCCCAACAGTGCGATATACATCCACGGCTGCGCCAATGCCCGCACAGTCGAGGTATCGATTTCTGTGTTTTCCCGCACGCTTGCGAGGAATTGCTGAAAGCCCACAATTCGCATCGGCAGCAGATAGGCTCGGCCAGACTTGCTGACAAAATAGTAGATGAGACCCCCTTGGCCCGTCGTGCGAAAAGACAGATCGCGAATGTCAGACCAGGGTAGCGACCAGCCCTTGCGCAGCCACCGAATCCAGACGGGATAGGTCACGCCAACCTCGCGATCGCTGCTTTCCACCCGTTCGCTCAATACTCCAACCAGAACCACTAATCCGATCGCGATACCGACGGCCAAGCCCAGCGGCGGCACGGGCGCTCCCGTTACTTCAGCCAAGATCGGTAGAGGAATCGTCAGGGCTAAATACAGCGCGAGTAGTGTGAATCGAATCAGCGGCGAAATCTGAAAAACCCTCGCGGTCGATATTGGGGTCGAGGTGGCTGGCATTGCAAGATCCAAAATGAGCGGACTTATACCCTCAGGATAAAATCTCTGGGGCCAGACACTCCACCGCGATCGCTCGGTCGGTGCGGGGATGGTTAAACGATAGGCGACAGGCGTGCAGGTGATAGCCACCATCCCCCGGCAGGGGAACTTTATCCGTCGAGGTGGGGGGGATGGGTTTTGGGACACCCCCGATCGCATATAGCGGATCGCCCAAAAGCGGATAGCCGACTGAAGCCAGATGAATGCGGATTTGGTGGGGGCGGCCCGTCAAGATCGCCACCTCTACCAGGGTGGCATCGGAACGCCGCTCTAGCACTTGACAATCACTGCGGGCAAATTTACCGGTTTCAGTCGCAGCGTAAAGATATCCCAGCAAGGGATGGCGAACTTTACCGATTGTCGTTTCGATCGCACAGCGATCGGGCAGATCGCCAGGACCGATTAAGGCTCGATAGAGCTTATGGATTTGGCGATCGCGCATTTGGCGACTCAAATCGGCTTTAGCCAGAGGCGATCGCGCCAACAAGACTAACCCCGAAGTGCCGCGACCCAATCGATGCACGGGGACAGGCGGGGCTTGCGGATATCGAACTTCGAGCTGCTTCAGCAGCGTATGGTCTAGAAATCCTCCTCCCGGCAGTACGGGCAGTCCTGCAGGCTTTGCCACCACCAATAAATCGGGGTCTTCGTAGCGTATGTCAAACCCGAGGGGAACTTCGGGCTCTTGCCAGGGGGGGCGGCGATAGGCCAGATGTTGGCCGACTCGAAGGAGGGTAGCGGCGGTGGCGGGGCGATTGTCGAGCCAGATCTGACCTGCCTCAATCCGGGCGAGCCATTCTGTCTGGCTGGAATGTCGATGCTGTTGGGTGTAGTAGGCCAAGACGGTTTGACCGGCAGCACAGCGATCGACCTGTTCTCGATAAATCCAGCCCCGATTCATGACTGAATCGGCCAATGCATCCCAACCCCCAATCCTTCGAGCTGTCTACTCTGGCAAGCTTAAGGCTTCACCCAAACTCCATGCTATGACATCCATGGGAGATCGGGACCAATTGGCCGAACAGCTCCAATCGCCCTCCACGGACCTCGCCCCTCAAGCTAGGCAAGCAAAGCAAAACTATGGCGACTATTGACAACTGCCTGTGTTATTCTCAGATGAGAATACTTCTTAATAAGAAGCCGTTGGTTTAGCTGCCAACATTTGGGGTCAATGTCTTTACGAGAAAAACTATGAATGCATTTAGCCAGGAGACCCAGTCATGTTGCACAGAGCAAAGGTTTGGCTCGCCGCTGGAGCGCTAGCGTTAGCGGGTTTTGGTACGCTCGCCCCTTCTACGGCCTCGTCAGTTGCTGTTGCAGACAATGAAGTCGCTACCTCTACGATCCGCGATTTTCGCCCTGCTATGGGTGGGTCAGAATTGACTCCGATCTCAGTTGAACGTGGCGGTAGCGCCATAGAAGGATCTTCCCAGCCGATCGAGATCGAGAGCAGGCTCGCGGGTTACTCGGCGGGCTGGCAATTCGTGTCGGGCATTGCCTTTTTTGCTCTAGCGGTCAATGCCTCGTTGATGAGTGTGTATTTCTTGCGAGAAGAATAAGGGTTCGGAGGCGATCGCAAGCAATACAGCGATCGCCCTTTGTTGCGCCTGCCGAAATGATTGACTAATGGTGGTTGAAGATATTGCCATATCCCAGAATGTCTAAATCGACGCGGGTGGGAATGTGTTCGAAGCAGCGTTGGGCTACGTCCCAGCGTTCTTCTCGTTCGAGCATGCGGATCAGGCGATCGCGAGCGGGAATGAGGTAGCGAACGTCGTTGGCGGCGTACTGGAGTTGCGCTTCGGTGAGTTCGTAGACGGCTCCCCAATCGGAGGATTGCGAGGTTTTGTCGAGTTCGGCGCCTAACAGCTCTTTCACTAAATCTTTGAGGCCGTGGCGATCGGTGTAGGTGCGAGCGAGTTTGCTGGCAATTTTAGTGCAGAAGAGGGGTTGGGTTTGGATGCCGAGATGGTATTTCAGGGCAGTGACGTCGAAGCGGGCAAAGTGGAAGATCTTTTCCACCGACTCGGCTTCCATTAACATTTTTAAATTGGGGGCGGAGGACGTGCCTCGCTCGAGGCGAACGACGACGATGTGCTCGCTGCTGTCGCAAAGTTGCACGGTACAGAGGCGATCGCGTTGAGGTAACAATCCCATTGTTTCGGTGTCTATGGCTAAGACAGGCTCGGTCGAGTAGGACTCCAGAATGTCTGTCGAAATATCGTTATCGCAAATTTGAAAGTCTGGCAAACCCACGACGGCAGCTCCAAAGGTTCCCTCTTACTATTCCATACCTGCAGGGCAGTGGGGTGGATATCTTGCCGCGATCGCCTTCGAGCAATTCGGGTGTTCGAGCTAACATTTCAGACATTCTCAACCGTTACATCAATACTCGCATCCGCTCCTGAAGGACTGGGATCGTCCAACTGAGAGGTGTGCAGCTCTGCAGGAGATTGCCGTTGCTCGCGATAGTTAGCAAAGTCTGTTTGCACGCGATCGTACAGGTCTCGGCTCCCTCCTTTGAGGCAAATCACTTCATACAGTTCTGTCTCGGAGCTGCGCCCCCGCAGTTGGTGGCGACCGCGCGATCGCACCTCGATCGCCTCCTTCACCAGCTCGTAAACTGATTCAGTTACGAGTAAATCGGTCCCGAGGGTTTTGGTCAGGGACTCCACTCGGCTGGCCACATTCACGGCATCTCCAATCGCCGTATATTCCAGCCGCTGCGGCGAACCAATATTGCCTGCCACCACCTCGCCAAAGTTAATCCCAATGCCGTTAAACATGAGCGGCTTGCCTTGCTGCTGCCACTCCTGACGCAATTGCTCCAATGCTTTGCGCATGGCGAGGGCAGCTTTGATGGCATTGAGGGCATCCTGCTGGGGGCCAACGCTGATGGGGAAGCCAAATTCGGCCATGACGGCATCGCCGATAAATTTATCGACGCAACCCTGTTGCTGGGTGATGGCCTCCACCATCGTGCCCAAATAGCGATTCAGTTGCGGAACCAATAGGTCGGGCGGCAGTTGGTTGGAGATGGTGGTAAACCCGCGAATATCGGAAAACAGGACCGCAACATTGAGGTTGCGGCCTTTGAGCATCTGCTGAAAGTCGTCCTTTTGGCTGACGATCTCGGCGGCGATCGGGGCAGATACATAGCGTTCGAGGGTGCGGCGCAGGCGCAGGCGGTTGGTGCGCTCGGCGATCGCGCAATTCACACCATCGAATAGGCCAATGCCCGACACGATTGCCCCCGCCCAGACCGTCACGGGCACCACCCACCCCGCTAGAAAGAGGAGGTAAGCGATCCCTCCCCAAAGCGTTACCACCCCTGCCGTCGACAGCACAATCTTGGTGGTAGTGGTCCAGCGGGTCACCAACCAACCGCCCCCACACCCAAGCCCAATCAACACAAGAAATTGCCATGACTTGGGCAGGACTCGCAAACCCCGATCTTCGAGCAAAGTAGCCAGATTATTGGCTTGAATTTCGGGACCGGACATGGAGTCCCAGGGGGTGAGGTGATGGTCTTGCAAAATGTCGGCAGTTGCCCCTACAATGACGATTTTGTCGCGAAAGATGGCACCGTCTTGCAAATTTTTCCGACGCACTTCGGGGACGAGCAGATCTAGATAGGAATAGATCGGAAAGGTATTGGGCTGGCCGTAATAATAAATCCACTCTCCTCGGTTGGGGATAGCGTCCAAACCACTCGCGATCGCTGCTGCTTCGGAGAGAGAGGGGAGTCGAGAGGAGCGACCGAGCAAAGGACAGTTGTAGGGATGAATTCTAGCCAGTTCGTAAACAGCGGTGTCCGATTCTTTCTTCACGTTGATAAATCCGACGGCAAGATCGGGATTGTCTTGCCAGAAATGGGGCATCACAGTTTGTTGCAGCAGCAGTTGTCCCCTGTCCAAGCGATTTTCACATTGAGCTGACAGAACGACGCGATCGCTGTACTTAGATAAGGCTCGGGCAAAAGCAAGATCGGCTTCTGTATCGGTACTGGGGAGACTAAATAAGATGTCGAACACAACCACTCTTGCACCCGCCTCCATCAGTAACTCCAACGCTTGAGCGTGGACGCTGCGGGGCCAGGGCCAGACTCCGATCTCTGCCAGTAGAGGATTTTCTGCAATATCCTCCTCAAAAATGACTGGTTCCATCGAAGCGTTATCAATACTGAGGATGACGATGGAGTTAGGGGGAGGGGTGTACCCCCGCATGCGGGTGAAGAGGGTTTGTACCCCCAGTTCCATGTTGGGCAGCGGATTGGCAGAGCGAAACGATCGGACTGCTCTGGCAACGGCAGGAGACACGCGCAACCGCAGGAGGCCCTCGTCTCCCAACTGCTGAATCAACCAGACTCCCGCAATGCCGAAGGTTAACCCGCCGATGATAGCGAGCTGCCGGCGCAGGCGCGTGGGCGGCAAGAGTCTAAAAATGTTGAGGCGGGCAAAGGGGGGGAGCAGTCTGTGCATGAGATCGTTTGCTATCTATCCCTGTTTTATCCGGTTACGATCGCCTTCACCTCTACTTCGGGCCGCCCGAACGGATAATTTCCACCAAGAGCCAAACGCCTAAAACACTGGCCGCAATAAACAGAGCATTGCCAACCCAAAACAGGTGACTGGTGGGGTCGGGGGTCGCGATCGTAGCAGCTCCAATAATCAGAGCTCCCACCACAATACTGAAGGACAGGCGGTTGGCCGAGTCATCGAGACTTTTGCGCAGGGGATCGAGCTCCCTCAAGCTGAGATTCCACTGCAATGTGTCATTGGCGAATCGTTCTAAGATTAATCCGAACTGATAAGGAGATTGCAGCGAGAGCGCGCGAATATCTAGCAGTGCCCTCAGCGCAGTTGTCAGAGGGCGATTGCCCAGCACTTGTTCTTGCAGCAGATCGGTGGCCAGCGGTCGAATTTCTGCCACCACATCAAACTCTGGGTCTAGCGATCGACCCACCCCTTCTAGATTGGCGAGGGCCTTCGCACAGAGTCCCAAATTCCCCGGTACGCGAATCTGATTTTTGCGCGCCGCTTCCAGCACTTCGTAAAAGAGCTGCCCGAAATTGAGCTGTGCCAGACTGACGCCAGCATAGCGGCGGAGCAGGCGCGTCAAGTCGTTTTGCAAAGACACCAACCGAATCGGGGTCTCGGGAGGGGAAAGTTTGAGAATGAGTCGGGCACAGCGTTGGGAATCGAGGGTGGAGATGGCCAGCAGCAGTTCCACCAAAATGTCTTGGGTGCGGGGATCGAGGTTGCCCACCATGCCGCAATCGAGTAGGGCGATCTGTCCCCCCTGCAGATAAAACAGATTGCCGGGATGGGGATCGGCATGGAAGAAACCATCCAGGCAAATTTGCTGAAAGAAGGCCCGCAGCAGCAAACGGGCGATCGCTTTCCGCTCTTTTTGTACTGCTTCTGGTTTGCCAGACATCTCGGCTGACAGCAGCGACGTTCCCTCCAGCCATTCCAACACCAACACTTTGTCGGTGGTGACCTCCCAAATCACTTCGGGAATCGCCAGTCTTTCCCCCTCAAACCAGCGACTGTCGGCCAAGTTTTGACGCAGTCGATCGGTGTGTTTTGCCTCTTGTGTAAAGTTGAGTTCTGCCTGCAGAGACTCGGCGAATTCATTCGCTAATTCGACGATGTCGTAGGTACGACCGAATTCGGTCGAGGCAACCAAGTCAGCCGCCAATTTAATCAGCTCAATATCTCGCGCAACGAGCCGATCGAGGTCGGGGCGCTGAATTTTAACCGCCACTTCTCGACCTCTGGCAAGCGTGGCGCGGTGAATTTGGGCAATCGAGCCTGCCGCGACGGGCTCGCGGTCGATCGCGGTAAAGATCTCCTCTAGCTCGCGATCGGCAAATTGCTCTTCGAGCAGCATTTCCACCTGCACCCACGCTACCGGTGGAACGTTGGCCTGTAGGTCGGAAAGAGCATCGATGTAGGCGGCGGGCAAGAGGTCGGGACGGGTGCTGAGCAGTTGGCCCAGCTTGACGTAAACTGGCCCCAGCTCTACCAAAATATTGCGTAACACCGCTGGAGGAGGCAGAACGGGTTCTCCGGCCTTGCGACCGGTGAGCAACTGTCGCATGTAACCCCAGCCGTTGCGAAGCACGACCTCGACGATTTCCCTTTGACGGGAAGTGATGCGGGCAAAGCGAGATAGCACGAAGTCTCCTACGGGCAATGGTGCCAAATAGCGATCTGTACCAGACTAGCGCCCATAGCTGCTAGAGTCTGCGATCGCGCTAAGCAAAGGGCATCTCTTATTTCTGGGCGATCGCGTCTTCCTTGCTCGTCATGGATTGCCCCTGCTCTTTCGCATCGAGATTGTTTGCAGACTTTCAGCCTACTGATGAAGTAGGCAGCTCGCAAACTTGTGCTTGACTTAGAGCGCGCTCTAATTTCTAGGCTAGGGATATGGCAGAGGAACTCACCATTCAGCAAGTTGCGGAGGCAGCCGGACTGAGCGTTCACACACTGCGCTATTACGAGCGCTGCAATCTGATTGCGCCCATCAGTCGGCTGGCCAACGGCCATCGACGCTACCCCTATATCTGTCGGGGAAAATCCACGCCGACAATCTGTCGCTCCCGATTGACAAAGATCAGCAAATTCTCAGTCACATTCTCAAACTCCAATGTGACGAATACGATGTCGAGTTCAGATGTTTGTCGTACTTCTGAAGACAGTCGTTGCTGGAACGGACCGACGATCGCCTGCAGGCGATCCCATTTTTCCTGCAGATCTTCCGGCAGCAATTCCCCCTTTAGCACCGGGTGTAGGTCTCGACGGGCCTCGACAAACTCGCTGGCAGCGAGTGCATCGACCATCTGCTCGGCGATCTCCATCGCCGTCTGGGTGCGTAACGGCGGGAAATCTAAGCCCACAATCTGTTGCTGGCGATCGAACACCATTAATAAATCGCCAGCCGCATGTTCAAATTCCAACTCAATCGCGACAAAATCGGTGTTGACAGCCCATTCGTATCGAGACTGACCCCGCCGAGCAAACGGCCCCGCTGTCTCCAAAATCTCCTGCCATTCCTGCTCGATGGTTGCTTCCGTAAATTGTTCCCTCAGCGACTCAGCAATGAACCCCCGCACGCGGGCAAAATTGCCCTGATTGAGAGCGTCGATAAACTCTTCTGCTCTCTCCTCCAGAACTTGTGCTCGGACAGCAATATCTGCCGATAATTCGCTGGACTCGGTTGCACTACTCTCTTGGGCTAGGACTGGTAAAGGGGCGATCGCCCCTGCAAAAAATCCTGCGAGGGCGATCGCGACTCCGAACCCTTTTTGCTGCGCCATTTTGGTATCTCCGTTGTCCTAAATGTATTTCGTTAAATATGCATATTTACTCAGACAGCCTCACAGCTGCGTCTAGATCGGCTTGAGTAAACGATCGTGTTAATGCATACTCAAAATCCCCGCTGCTTGACGGCAACAAGAGTTCCGCGAGAAAAGACTCGTGTTCGCTCGACCCGTTGATATACGTTTCGAAAAAGGTTGTCGCCATCCATTGCATTGTAGGTTGGGCCAGTTCCGGATCGGGACCGATCAGTTGCTTGGGAAGTTCGACAATGGCATCTTCACTGCCTGTTAAAAAGGTAAAGTGGGTCCCATTTTCGATAAAAACCAAGTATCGTTCTTCGGTCTCCAACCAAGTGAAAGGAACGATTTGCTCGTCAACTGCGGGCGTCACGAAGTCATGGGAACTTGCCACCATCATGATGGGTACCTGCAGCTGACTCATGCCGCGAGGGCCGAAGAGCGAGCTACTGACTGGGTTGACAGCTAAAACAGCGGCGACGCGATCGTCGCGCAAGTTGCCATCTGACTGGGGCAATTCCTGCAGTTGACATTGCAATAAAAGTGACAAATTGAACGGCAGAATTTCTTTTTCAGCGTCTTGGCAACTTTGCATTAGGTAATCGAAATCGAGTTGGGCCCCGCCAGCAGCCAAAACGGTATACCCGCCCAAAGATTGGCCGAAAATTCCCACGCGATCGGTACGCAATCTCCCCTGCCAAGTGGGGAGCTCAGCAATCTTTTGCTCGAGATCGTCTAGCAGAGCCGTGATGTCGTTGGGTCGTTGTACAAAGAGTTTGGGATTGGGTTGCTCGGCGAAACCATTGATATATTGTTGGAATCGAAGTGCGTCTGTATCGGGATGTTCGATCGCCGCAACTGCAAAGCCATGGGAGGCGAGGTGTTCTGCCAGATAGGCAAAGGTGGCACGGCTGGAGGCAACGCCGTGGGAGATAACAATGAGTGGCGCAGGCACATCGAGGCCCTGCGGCAAGTAGACATCAGCAGTCACTAATTCTTGGAAGCCCCGTTTGGGATTATTAAACGCAATCTCCCTCTTTTCCCAGGTCAGCGTTCCGGGATCTCCGGGGGCAGTGAAGTTCGGCGGTAACTGGTCTGGGGATGGAGCGATCGCCTTCTGCTGAATTGCAGCAAAGATGTTGTCGCTGTCAATAATGATTTTCTTGAGGTCTTCAGCCGCTTCCAACGCGACGTTTAAATCGATCCGCACCTGACTCAGGGGATATTTTTGGATGAAGTTCATAATGGTTAGCCCCGTGTCATCAGTAGCGGCCAAAACCAATGAAGCTCGTAGAGCTTTAAACAGGGCTTCATCGTCTAGCCCGCCCCAAAACATCACCAGCAGGCGTCGCAACAAAGATTCTCCAGCGGGATCTCTGACAAAAGTTGTGATGACATTGGGCTCAACTGCAAGAGGTCGCTGCAATACGGTACGCAGAATAGCTTGCTCTTCTTCAGTCAGGCGGTTGGCATACCACTGCAAACTGCGGGGAATCTCGCCGGTTGTGACGAAGGTGTCTAAATCTTCTACCGAGATCGATCGCTGCGCGACACGATATCTAATGCTGATTTCCTCAGCTGACTGTGCCGGAAAACTGATGAGTGAGGTCGAGAGTAGCACGCAACCGAGAACCCCTAGAGAGAGAAACCAGTTGGCAGTGTATCTTTGGATTCCTCGCATCACAACTTCCTTTGAAATCGTTGTATGAATCGTTGTATGAATGCCGCGATCTCGAACACCTCGCAAAATTCTATCAGCTTTATCAGCTATGTCTGTCTTCTCCATACCCTCAGGATTTCCTCTCAATGCAAGTCGACACTTGACAGCCAGTCACCTTCAAAACCAGCTGGTTAGCCGCTGCAAACAATTTCTCTATCTATAATTATCGAGAAGGCTCGCCGCGAGAAAACTTAAAGTGATTGGTACGAAAGGTAACGCGCACTCCAGCCAGCCAACCCTGTTTCCAGGCCAATTTGGCCGCGCCTTAATGCCGATCGCTGCCCTAGTCGTACTGGCGGCCTGTGGCGGTGGCGGTAGTGGTCCGCAGGCCGATCGGGCGGTGCCGGTGGACATTGAGCCAGTGCGAGAAGCCCTTGTGCGAGATAGCACAGTGTATCTCGCCAACATCGTGTCTGAGGAATTTGCCACCATTAGCCCGCGCGTGTCGGGCAATCTCAGCGCCGTCTACGTTCGCTTGGGGGATGAGGTCTCAGCAAGAGACCCACTCATGCAAATCGATGCTGGTGTCTCTCGGGCCGAACTCGATGCTGCACGGTCTACCGTAGTTGCCAGAGAGCAGGCGATGCGTCGCCAGGAAGCAGCACTGGAACGCGCCCTGGCCCAACAACGTAGTGCTGAGGCCGAGGTCGAGCTGCGCCAGGTCGAATTCGAGCGCAATACTTTTTTGCAAACAGAAGGAGTGGTTTCGCAGCAAGCTCTGGACGAGGCGAGTCGCAACATTCGTCAGGCGGAAGCAGATGTGGCTGCTCAGGTAGAAGCCGTGCGGGAATCGCAAGTGGCGATCGCCGAGATGCGGGCCCAGGCAGAAGAAGCAGAAGCTTCGGCCCAAGCGAGTGCCTCTCAGCTCGAATTTTTTACGATTCGCGCTCCTTTTAGCGGCACCATCGGTGAAGTTCCGGTCAAAGTGGGCGATTTTGTCCAGACCAGTACAGTGCTGACTACACTGACGCAGGATCGGGCACTGGAAGTGGAAATTCGCATTCCACTCGAACGCGCACCGCAAATTGCTTCGGGGTTGCCGGTGGATTTTTTGAGCGAGACCGACGAGACCATTGGAACCAGCGAAATTTCCTTTATCGACCCAAGGGTGGACAATGAAACCCAGTCCATCTTGGTGAAGGCCATTTACGAAAATTTGGACGGCAGGTTGCGCAATAGCCAATTTGTCCGCGCTCGCGTCATTTGGAGCGAGTCGCCGGGGCTGTTGGTCCCGACTTCAGCTATTTCGCGCATTGGCGGTCAGAGTTTTGTGTTTGTCGCGTCACCTGCAGGGGTCGAGTCTGGCGAAGCGGAGCCTGTCGAGAACGCCGACGAAGTGATTGCAGTACAAACTCCCATCCAACTAGGAGCCATTCAGGGACAAAGCTATCACGTTAAAGATGGCTTAAACCCAGGCGATCGCATTGTCACCAGCGGCATTCTCAAACTGCGTAACAACACACCCATCACCCAACTGTCTGAAGCAGAGGCTGAGAACTCTGCCGAGGCTGCATCCTAATTTCAGTTACAAACTGCAAGCCATCAATCGAGCCAAAAACGAATTCACCATTTTGGCTCCGTAGGGCGACTTCCACCAGGCAGCAGGGAAGCAGCCCGAGGGGGCATCGAGACTAAAAGTCCAGGTGTCGTAGGTGTCTCCCTGCCATTGTCCGTTGACGCACCAGCCCAGTCGTTCGCCAAGTTGGCGCAGTAAGTCCATATCGTCTTCGCGGGTGGAATCGAGAGAGCCGCCCACACCGCGATAAGTCGCAAGCTGGACGCTAAATCCAAACCGCCCACCACTGGCGATCGACCAGAGTTGGTCGATCGCCAGCAATTCGCCACAGGGAAATGTTGCAATGTCTTCAGGCGCGAGGGAGTCTCGATCGTGGCCGGCAATTTCTAATAACACCCGAGCCGTTTCGCGATCGGCTTCCTTCCAGTCGCCAGCGGTCAGACAATCGCGCAGCCGCCCGAAGCGGTAGACATCGGCCACCATGGCCATTTTTCCTTCCAGCTTGGCAACGCGATCGCTTAATTGGGCCACCAGTGCTGCTAGATCGGTATCAGACACAGCTTTCCTTCTCCCTCGAACTGAGTTGTTAGCTAGTTACTCCGGCGGATCGCCATTCTTTTCGAAGCTGTCATCGTCGAGCTGCCATCTCTAAAGCTGGCAAGACAGAACCGGAATCCATTCTATTTAGGATGAAGTCTTTACCTTTGCCCCCAACTGCGAACGGAAGCGACGCAAGTGTTCGGATAGGGTCAGACTATAAATCATGCCGGGAGGCGTAGGCGGTAGCGTGCGCTGATACGACCGACAAATCCATTCGCAATCATCTAGCTTAAAGCGATGGAAGACATCGGCATAGAGACCGTAGTCCTCCACTAAGCGGTTCAGCTCTTCCTGATAGACGATCAATTGGGCGTCGCTGCCGTCGAGGGTCTCGGTGAAGGTGCGCAGCAGAGCGCAAACGATGGGGAACTGACCGCGATTGATATCTCGCATACTGACTTGCAGTTCGATGTTTTCGCGATCTTTGTAAACTGGCATGGTTTTTGCTTACCTCAACAGCTTGTCAGGATGGCCGATCCTCCGAAGCGATCGCGACCCTCTGGAGAATCGCGATCGCCAGAACCTAGACTGAGGATTTGTCTTCTCTATCTGCAGTGAATGACTGGCTAGATGCTCCGTTTCCAGAGGCGTGGGGGGGGGTGGAGGCGAGTTCGCGATCGCCCGAGTGGGGCAAGAGCGATCGCAGCCAGCCTGTAATGTCCCCCTTGCCATTCTTCGGGCGATCGCTCGGCGGTGCGGGTTGGCCGCCGGAGAACGATTGGGCCAACTGTTTAATCACAATATAGAGAATGGGGGCAAAGAACAGACTCAACACCGTCGCCACCAACATGCCGCCGAATACCGCCGTTCCCAACGACCAGCGACTCACCGACCCGGCCCCAGATGCGGTCAGCAGCGGCAAAAAGCCCACCAGGGTAGAAAATGCCGTCATCAAAATCGGTCGGAACCTCAGCTCGCCAGCTCGCAATGCCGCTTGGGGGATGCTCAGTCCCTTGGCGACTTCCTGGTTGGCAAAGTCCACAATCAAAATTGTATTTTTACTGGCCAGGGCAATCAGCATCACCAGACCCACCTGGCAGTAAATGTCATTGGTGATATTGGTACCCAATAGGTTGGCTCGCAGCCAAACTGCCACGAGAGCACCCAGTATTGCGAGGGGCACTGTCAGCAGAATAATGATTGGATCGACGTAGCTTTCGTATTGGGCCGCCAGCACCAAAAAGACGACGATAATGCCCAGCAGAAAGACGTAGACCACCAATCCTCCAGCTCTGACTTCCTCTAAAGCCGTCGTCGTCCACTCAAACGTAACGCCAGGGATGGTGGCTCGCTCGAATGTTTCCTCCATAGCCTGAATTGCCTGCCCGGAGCTCTTGCCGGCAGCGGGACTGCCCTGCAGCTTGATGGAGCGAAACAGGTTGTAGTGGTTGATGGATTGAGGACCGACAATCGCTTCTCTCCGCACCAAATTGTCGAGCGGAACGAGCGATCCGGTGGTGGAACGAACGTAGAGCTGGTCGATATCGGCGGGATCGGAGCGAAACTCAGACTCTGCCTGAACGTAAACCCGATACTGGCGCTGACCTAAGGTAAATTGATTGACAAAGGCCGATCCCAAATAGATTTGCAGCGTCGAGAAAATATCGTCGACGTTGACATTCAAAGCTTTGGCACGCTCGCGATCGACTTCTACCAAAAACTGAGGAGTATTGGCCGAATATTGCGTAAACACACCGGACAAATTTGGATTGCCATCGTTGGCCACATCAATCACATCTCGGGCAACCCCGAGGAATTCCTGTGACGTCAAGGTGCCAGTGCGATCCTGCAGTTGGAATTCGAAGCCCCCCGTGCTACTCAACCCCGGCACTGGAGGCGCATTGACCGCCAATACAATGCCATCGGTAATCTCTGACAGTCTGCCATTGAGGCGATCGAGCAAGGCGAACGCAGACTGTTGGGGTTGTTTGCGTTCGCTCCAGTCTTTGAGCGTGATAAATCCCGTAATTTGATTGGAGCCGCGACCGTCAAAGCCAAAGCCGCTAAGCCCAGAAAAGGTAGCAACTTCGGGAAAATCTTGGGTGACCTCGTAAATTTGGCTCGCCAGATTGCGGGTGTAGTCTAGCGATACTCCTTCTGGGGCGCGACCGACTACAAGCACATACCCCTGATCTTCTTCGGGAATAAAGCCCGTCGGCACAATTTGGTACATCCAGACCATCAGCGCCAAACCGCCCACAAAAGCAACCATTACGAGTGCCTTGGCGCGGTTCAAATTGCCCATTAGCCCCCGATAGCGATCGATAATCCAGCTAAACCCTCGGTTGAACCTGTCAAACAAACGACCCAACAGTCCGCTACCGTTGGTTTCTTGATTGGCCTGCAGTAATAGCGCCGACATGGTGGGCGAAAACGTGAGGGCGTTAAAGGTGGAAAAGAGAATCGCGAAGACAATAGTGAGGGCAAATTGGCGGTAAACAATCCCAGTAGAACCGGGCAGGAGAGAGACGGGGATAAAGACAGCCATCAACACCAGAGACGTGGCGACGATCGCCCCGGTCAGTTCTTTCATGGCGTCCATCGCAGCTTGACGCGGCCGCATCCCTTGGGAAATTTTGACAGAGACAGCTTCAACCACCACAATGCCGTCATCCACCACGAGGCCAGTCGCCAAAATAAAGGCAAACAGGGTCAGCGTGTTGGCTGAGAAACCCACCGCGAACAACATGGCGCAGGCTCCCAGCAAAGCCACCGGAATCGCCACAGCCGGAATGAGCGTCGTCCGCCAATCTTGCAAAAACACAAAGATCGCCAGAACGACCAGCACGATCGCCTGAACCAGGTTGGAAATCACCTCCGCCAGAGACACCTCGACAAATTTAGTGGTGTCGTAAGCCAGGGTACCTTGCACCCCAGAAGGAAAAGCTTGAGATAATTCTTCCATCTTGGCTTTGACGGCTTGTGCCACTGCCAGGGCGTTACTGCCCGGTAATTGATAGACGGCAAAAAAGACGGCAGGGCGATCGTTGAAGTCTACGGCGATTTGGTAATCTTCTGCCCCGAGTTCGGCTCGGCCCACGTCCCTTAGCTTAACCAGATTGCCCGCCTCCCCTGTGGCAATCACGAGGTTCTCGAACTCCTCTTGCGATTCCAGTCGCCCTCGCGCCCGCAAGCTAATTTGAAACTCTTGACCCTGAGGCGAGGGGGGCAACCCCACTTGTCCCGCACTCACCTGAATGTTTTGCTCTTGTAGGGCCGCCACGACATCTTGCGCCGCCAGACCCCGGCCAGCCATCTTATTGGGGTCGAGCCACAGCCGCATGGCGTACTTGCGTTCGCCTAAAATATCAGCCCTACCCACACCCGGTATGCGACGGATTTCATCTAAGACAAATAGATCGAGGTAGTTACTGACAAATGTCTCGTCGAATTGGTCGGTTTCGGGATAGAAGGCATAGGCCAGGAGAATATTTGTAGACGCAGCCTGAACGGTAATTCCCGTTTGCAACACTTCGCTCGGCAGGTCGGACTGGGCCGTCGAAACCTTATTTTGCACGTCTACTGTGGCTAAATCCTTATCCCGCGAAGGCTCGAAGGTGACGACGATTTGGCTGGTGCCGTCGTTGTTACTCTGCGAGGAAATATAGCGCATCCCTTCGACGCCGTTAATCTCGCGTTCGAGCGGAGTGGTGACGGTAGTTTCTACCGTTTGGGCATCAGCACCAATAAAGAGTGAATCGACAGTGATTTGGGGTGGCGCAATTTCAGGCAGTTGTTGAATGGGCAAAAACAGCAGTCCGACCGCACCCAGTAACACGATTAAGATCGAGCAGACCGTGGTCAGCACGGGACGCTTGATAAAAGCGTTAACGAACAAAATCATGGTCGGGCTTCAAGTAACAGCACGCCACCCCCTTTGGGGATAGCGCCATAGTAGCTCGGTTGCCGCAACAGGTCTGGTTCGCCAACCAACAAATTTACAGCAATTGTCATGTGCCTCGACCCTTTCTGGAGAGGGGGTCATCGATCGGCCTAAAGGTGCATAGCCCTCAATTCACTCAGAAGGGTCTCGATTTTCCGAACTGGCGCGATCGCTGGCTTCGCGGGCTGTGTAGAGCCCGACGAGACGAGCAATAAATATAGCCGGAAAGATTTGACCGACGATCGCTTCCAGGGCGGCGAGCAGCATTGAAACTGGCTGGACGGGCGCAATATCTCCATACCCCAACGTGGTGAGTGTGACGTAGCTGAAATAAAACATGCCGCTGCGCGCCGACTCCTGCGTTTCCGGCAAGGCAAACGCCAAAGGGTCAAAGATTAGGATGAGTTGGTAAATTGTTGCCCACATCAATCCAATCGTGAGATAGACCGAAATCCCTCCCACTAGCGTGTCAATAGTGACGGTCTTATCTCGAAAGATTTTTGCCACGAATAGGAGAATGACCAGCAGGAAAAACGCGATTGTGCTCAGATCGTTGACAACTTGTAAGATTGTTTCGATGGGAGTCTGCAGCTCAGCCAAAGCGATCGCGGTTCCACTGACAACCCCGGTTGCGCCTAACAGAAGAAAGGTTCGAAACAGGCGCTTGCCCACGTTGAAGGTGCGGATGACTTGCAAAATCGTTCCAAGCAAGATGTAAGCTAGCAGGAACTCGCCCCAAAAGCCGATGCGCAATATCAGTGGGGCAGCCAGAAATAAAAACAAGAAAGCAAACAGCAGTTGCAGGTACTTATCTTCAGCGCGCTCACGCCAGCGAAAGGGAAACACAATCGCGATCGCTCCTAACTAGATTTATTAAGAGCTATAACAGGAAATTGTCAGGATTGACTATTTAAGCTTAAGAACATCTCAATCTGCAGTCGGGGCAGGAGCAGGCAGTGAAATCAGCTTCTGGGTATCCTTACCCAAGCATGAGAAGCGATGTTATCTAGGAAGTCCACAATAATGAAAAAATTGTTCTGGCCATTGCGAGCCCATTTCTGACGGTAGCAGGGTGTACGGTGGAGCAGCAAGTCCTCCAGAAAGCATCCATTACAGAGGAACAGAAAGATTCAGAAAATCAACGTATTACATTCGCGGGCGGTTTGATTGAGATCCAATTCCCACTTGGATGATTTAACACTGATGAGGGCCATTCCGACGATATCCAGTACCTCTCAGAAAGACGGCGTATGAATACTGGCGTATTCTTGTACAAGTCAGAAGATTTAGCGGCAGATTCAAATCTCAGTATGTTTTTGAGGCGCATATTGATGATTTAGAATCCAAACGGGATAACTTCACTGTTATCGAGCAAGAAGAAGCAGAGAATCTTGAAGCCAAGATAATTACAACGGTTGTCTATTCGGGTGAAAAAGATGGGGCGAGAAATTACCGAAATTCCGTCGCAGTGCTCCGCCCATAGCCGCAGGCTTGGGGGGTGGTGAAGCGGCGGGCGACAGCAGTAGCCTGGAACATCCCCGAGATGCGGCTGGAGTCAGTGTCAATCCAGTTGAAGCCGCTGTAGTACGTGAGATTTTTAACAGCTATGTTCAACCAGGTATGAGTTTGGCACAACTCAGTAAACATCTCTATGGCTTGGGTATTTGTTCTCCACGCGGCAAGCAGGCTTGGACCAGTTGACGTTAAGTGAGAACTCTTCAGAGTTCTTCAAATTGTGACTGTAGGGGGCGAGCTACCCACTGGTGAGCCCGAGCCCGAATGAATTTGAATACACTGAGATTGTGGAGGCCAGCCGCAATGGTTAGCGTTTTGTCTCAGCCGTCAAACATTCACGCCGATCGGTGGAGGAAGGGGAGTTGGGCTGAGTTTGACGCTTTGGTCGATAGCCCTGCATTGGCAGGGAGCCGATTTGATTGCGATCGCGGTCAGATGAGGATATAGCGGTCGTATCCAGGAGTTTCGAGTGCTGCCAAGATTGAAGCTCTCTGTGGTGGAACGGGCTTTGAAACGCAGTCAGACTGAGGATGACGGTGCGAACCACTGGTTACTGAAGACGTTTGCCGCTGGAGGCAAGAGCTGATGGCGATTCAACTAGATGAGGCAAGGCTGGCGCAACTCGCCGAGCACGGCGTGACATTGCCTCCCACGCAAGACGAGCTGCCCTATGACGATGGAGTGCCGATGGAAACCCCTCGCCATGCCGCTCAAATGCACCTGCTGATCGAGCCGTTGCGGTTGTCTTGGCGCGATCGCGACGAGGGGTTTGTGGGGGGGAATATGTTTGTGTATTACAGCTTGGAGCAGGTGCGCGATCGCGATTTTAAGGGGCCAGATTTTTTTGCGGTGTTGGGGGTGCCGAAGCGAGAGCGCAAGAGTTGGGTGGTGTGGGAAGAAGGTAAGGGACCGGATGTGGTGATTGAACTGTTGTCGGCGAGTACGGCGGGGCGGGATAAGACGGAGAAGAAGGCAATCTATCGCGATCGCCTGCGGGTACCGGAGTATTTTTGGTTCGATCCCTTTGGAGGAGAGTTGGCAGGGTTTTCGCTGACTCAGGAGAGATATGTACCGATCGCAGTGGGGGAGGGCGATCGCTTGGTTTCGGAGGTGTTGGGGCTGGCGTTGGTGCGCTGGCACGGGGTGTTTGAGGAGATTGAGGCGGATTGGCTGCGGTGGGCGACTTTGGCGGGGGAGGTGCTGCCGTTTGAGGGGGAGTTGGCGGAGCAGGCGAGGCAGCAGGCGGAGGTTGAGAGGCAACAGGCGGAGCAGGCGAGGCAGCAGGCGGAGGTTGAGAGGCAGCGAGCAGAAGTTGAGCGGCAGCGGGCGGAGGTTGAGAAGCAGCGGGCGGAGATTGAGCGGCAGCGGGCGGAGCGATTGGCAGAACGGTTGCGGGCGTTGGGGGTTGACCCGGATGAAGCCTAGGTTCTGGGGCGATCGATCGCCAAAACTAGTTCGCGGTAATGCCCCACAGTTGAGGTTTTCACCCGTTGAATTTATAAAAACAGAGAATCGCATCGTTTATGTCTACAACGCAAGTCACAGACAGAATCAGAACTGCAAAAGGTAAATCTGACGTTGTCGTGTCTCTAAAGTCAGTGCAAGAACTGGTTGCTCCATTCCAGACGTATGCAGACATTGTTAATTTTGCCGCGTCTATTGGCTTGAAGCATATGGAGTGCCGACCAATCGCTGAAGGAGGAATATGCTAGCGCAGGTTTTGAACCCTTAACAGAATCTCTTAAGGGCTCTGTAGATCCACAAGATTCTCTCTTGCTATTCCTGTCAAATTCTTGCCAGAAAAATGTCGATCTTCCCAATGACTTCGACTTGAATCAATTACTGTCGAATTGGAATGTATGCAAATCATTTCAGTTCGTAACAGAAATATCTTCGAAGAATTTCAATCGGAAAAACTGATAAGATATTGCAGATAAACTCGTAGAAGGTCAATTTACTTTGAAGCTAGTGATGACATTACTGATTCGAGATGGACTCGACTATATTCGAGAGAATCTTGATTTCCATCTAGCAAGAGGAGTCGATTATGTTGTCGTCATTGATAATGGGTCGGTGGATGGGAGTAGAGATATCTTAACAGAATATGAAAAGCTAGGTTTAGTAACTGTTATTGACGAGCCAAGCCGAATTTTTTCCCAATCAGAGTGGATGACTCGTGCAGCATTTGTTGCAAAGGATGATTTTGGGGCTGACTGGATATTAAACAATGATACAGATGAGTTTTGGTATCCCCCGGACGGAAATCTACAAAGCTGTTTGAGGCACCAGACAGCCTCTATGCTGTTCTGTCAAAGGTATAACATGCTCTTTCCCTACGATCGTCCCGACAATCGCCATTGGTCGCAGAAAAATATCTATCGAGTTCAAAAGCATTTCCCTGTGCCTCAATTGTCCGATATCTATACAGAACCACTACAAAACATTTATTTCTATCTAGCCCTGCCGCCAAAAGTAATGGTACGTGCAGAGAATATACGGAGCATTCACATGGGGAATCATACAGCAACTTTTTCAGGATCGTCATTCTCGATTCAGTCTGAGATTAAGATTTACCATTTCCCTGTCATATCTGCCAAGCAGCTTCAACAAAAGATTACTCAGGGTGGCAAGGCAATTTTGCAAAATCAGCAGCTATCAGAAAGGATGTGCTGGCACTGGCGGAGATGGTATCGAAAGTTGATTGAAGCAGGCGTTAGCAGTGTGATGTCCGAAGCACTACCATCATCAGAAAGGCTTCAACAAGATATTAAAGAGAACGTCGTTGTGGAAGATAGAACCTTGCAGGCGATCTTTAGTTCTTCGTAGTTCACTAGGGCATATCATTAGTTAAGCCAGACAATGGAAGTGGCTAAATAAATTGTTCTGAGGAAGTTACGAGCGATTTTGTTGTAACGAGTAGCAATCGCTCGATATTGCTTGGGCTTGGCAGAAAAGTTCTCAATCAGGTGGCGAGTGGGCGTGGTTCAGAAGTGGGCAATTTAGGGTGACAAAATAAGCGAAAATGCCCCCCCTTCATGATGGCTGTGGGGAGCGCTCGCAAACTGACGTCAAGGTGTGATTTTAGGCTGGATTGCGTCGAAAGCGCTCAAATCCTAACAGCTCCAGCCAATGAGAATGCGGTTGCCCCGTCATCAGTTCGGCTGGACTTTTGCCCACCCGCTCGGGACACTGGCTGCGCATAAATGTCCGATGGTTAAGGAAGAACCTCAGCAGCTCCGCCCGCTCCGCAAACGCCCCCACCAACTGAGTCAGCGCTTCCCCAGCTACCGCCATCTGCTGGGAACGGGGCATCCCCATCAACGTCCGCTCCAGACGACCGAGCAACTCACTCACCGACATCTCTTCCGGCAGGCGAACGGCTTCGTCCAACTGCGCGAACAAATCCAACGCCAACTGCCGCCCTTCCATCTCCCCCTCCTACAACCGCAGGGGACAGGGATGAATCGGGCATTCCGCCTCTCCCCGCTCGAACGTGCGAGCAAACCCCGCTAACGACTCCCCACACACCTCCGAAAACTGCTCCATCGGACGAGTAAGCGAGCTACAACAGCCTCAAGGCTGCCCCAATGGACAGAGAGGAAGCGGCTGCACACTACCGGCAGTCGATCGGCGGGGATTTCTGATGATGCACTACTCGACCACTTATGCCAGTAATTCCAAGCCATGCTTCTCCACAATGGCTAGGAGGCGCAGGGCAGGACCACCCGGCTTCTTCACCCCCCTTTCCCAATCGGAAACCAAGTTCTTAGAAACGTTAAGATACTTCGCAAACACGGGCTGTGACACATTTTCCCGTTCCCTTAAGCTGCGAATATCCTCTCCTGTCAAAATTGGGGCCGGTTCGAGACACATTTCATCAAACTGACGCATGGTGGTTTGAGGTATGGCCCTCGCCTCATGTAACGCCTCCATAGTTTCATGGATGGCTGCAAATGCATCCGAACGGTACTGTTTATCTTCCTCGCCGATCGTCATGGTTCTATCTCCATTAATCCGCCCGTTGCTATCAAGGTCTCTATCTGTTCATCCGACAGTGCTAAAAGCTCTTGTGCTGCCTTTTTGAAAGCCTCGAATTCATCCTTGGTGAGATTATCGCGGCTACTCTTGGCAGAGCCGCAAACGAAAAATGCTCGACTGTTTTTGCGGAAAACGATAATCGTCCGATATCCCCCGACTTCCCCTGTCCAGACCGTGCAATGCGTTGCTCGAGCGGCCCGCCTCCTAGATCGGCATCAATGAGCCCCCTCTCTGCGCGGGAAACGGCATCTATTAAGACGCTTTTCTGGATGCCTTGTCGCCGTGAAAACCGCTGAAACCAAGCGTTTCGAAAAATACGGATTGTCATACCTCGCGTTCAGGCATCACACTTAGTATTACATATGAAGCAATAGTTGGAGAGCGAGAAAACGCGGGGGAGATTGCTCACTCTGTTGTTTGGCCCCATGCCGAGATACGTGTAAAAATCTGCAGAATAGGCATCAACGCCTTACTAGGCATGGGGCCTTCCACTCATTGCCTATATCTTAAAAGAATAGTAGAATTTGCTTGGAACCTATAATGGTTTTCCTTTTTGACATACGAGCAGCTAGTGAAAATAGGAATTTAAAATATGGCTTTAGATCAACTCGAGGCATTTTTAAAGAAAATGCAGTCTGAACCTGCACTTAAAAATGAGGTACTCGCAACATCAACTGCAGATGATGTTGCGCGAATAGCACTAAAGCTTGGTTTTGAATTTTCAGGTGATGAATTATTAAGAATGTCAGGTAAGAAAGTTGGCAGGGTTACTGTCAGAAAAAATGATCTTCCTGGAGAGTACAATTAAATGCTTTTTGAATATGAATATGGGGTTTAAATAGTTTTCGGGTCACCCCCAGGCTTAGGTCTATTCTTTACCCACAAGTCGCAGGAGCCTCTCTAGCAGAGGGTTGTGAGCAGATCGATTTCCAGGTTGAGGCAATATCATGCAACCGCCGCAGTCCTCGCCAAATGGTCTTAACGCCAGGTTCTCCATCATGACCTCCGGGGTACTCCCGCCAGAACGCAGAGCGTTTGGCGGTGAGGGGGATAGGATAGTTAAACGCAGGGCGGCTGGACTACCGCTTTCTGGCTGTGGAGGCTTATCCGCTGGGATGCCTGTGAAACAGCAACTCTCATTCGTGAGTCTGAGAAGCTCCCGCTAGACCCGTAGGGTTAGCGGTGAGAGTAGTCACAGCCAACAACCGACTCCCCAAGCGACAAAACATCTCTTAGGATGAGTAAGTCCGCTCAAACGCTTCACAATATGGCTATCAAGCGCAGCTCCATGGTGCGAGCAATTCCCGAAGAAGTCGAGGGCAGCCTAGAGGCCCAAGCTAACGACCCCTTTATGCCCACCTACATCTACGAAACAGATGGAGAGGTGCTGGACGTCCGGGACGATTACGCGCTGGTGAAATTTGGCTCCGTCCCCACACCCGCAGTATGGCTGAGTCTCGGCCAGCTCGAGGAAGTGTAGTTTGGGTCGCCATCATGACCTCCGGGGTACTCCCGCTAGAACGCAGAGCGTTTGGCGGTGAGGGGGATAGGATAGTTAGACGCAGGGCGGTTGGACTACCGCTCTCTGGCTGTGGAGGCTTATCCGCTGGGATGCCTGTGAAACAGCAACTCTCATTCGTGAGTCTGAGAAGCTCCCGCTAGACCCGTAGGGTTAGCGGTGAGAGTAGTCACAGAACTTGCGTCTGGTTGGGGAGAACTGATTCCCGTTCAAAGTCATACGGCTGCATCGCAGCTTAAAAGCTTCTGAGAACCAGTGATGCTCCTTGTGACGGTATGTTAAGACAGTAGCGCGAAAGCTTTTTCAAACCAGTCCGAGCCAACGAGCGCTCCGGCCATTTCGCAGACAGCCGGAGCAGCACTCATCCGGCTAAATCGGACGATCGGGTTCCAAGGTGCAGAGGTTCGAGACTGTGACACTCAAGCAAAATTCTTGGCGACAGTGGGGCTTGCTGCTGGCAGCGGTGACGCTGCTCGCAGCCTGTGGCGGACCGCCTCGGGGTGGGGGACCGCCGCCCACAACAGTGGGGGTCGCGCCGGTTGAAACCGCTACCATTCGCGATAGCTCAATCTTTATTGCCAGCTTGGGGGCCAGCGAGTTTACGGCCCTGAGGCCGCAGGTCAGCGGTCGCATCACCCAAGTCTCCGCCCAATTGGGCGATCGCGTTTCTGCCGGAGAGCCCATCCTGCAAATCGATCCCGCCCGCCAACAGGCCGCAGTGGATAGTCGCACTGCGGCGATCGCCTCCGCCCGGGCCGCCCTCGACAGCGCCCGCGCCACCTTTGCCGCCAGCCAAGCCCGCTTAGACGAACTCCAGGCCGAGGTGGAACTGGCGCGGGGACGCCTGGAGAGCAATCGAGGTCTGGCAGAATCGGGGGCCATTTCCCGAGATGCGTTTAATGAAAGCGATCGCAATTTGCGCCAAGCAGAAGCCGCCGTTCGCAGCCAGGAGCAAACGATTCGAGCCCAACAGGCCGATATTGCCGAGGCCGAACGGGATTTGGAAGAAGCGCGAGCGGATGCGAGCGAGCAGCAGGTCGTGCTCGGCAACTACCTCGTGCGAGCGCCGTTTTCTGGCCTGGTGGGCAACGTCGCGGTAAAGCCGGGGGATTACGTTACGCCCGACACGACCCTGACCACCCTCAGTCAAAGCGATTCCCTCGAAGTGTCCCTCAATATTCCGCTGGAGCGAGTGGCGGAGGTGGAGATTGGCACGCCGGTCGAATTGCTCGATGGCCGTAACGGGATTGTCGGCAGCAGCGAAATCTCGTTTATTTCGCCCCAAGCCGATGTCACCACTCAATCGGTCTTGGTGAAGGCAGTATTTGACAACCAGCAGGGGCTGTTACGCACCGAGCAATTGGTGCGCACTCGGGTGATTTGGAGCGAGCGACCCAGTCTTATCGTTCCCGTCACCGCCGTGACTTGGTTGGGGGGACAGGGGTTTGTCTTTTTGGCACAACCTCAGGCCGATGGCTCGGATGGGATGCCCAGCTATGTTGCCACGCAACAACCCGTGCAGTTAGGCCAACTGCAGGACAACGCCTACGAGGTGCTGTCGGGGTTAACGGGGGACGAACAGTTGGTGGTGACCGGCGTTCAAAAAATCTTCAATCTCGCCCCCATCGTTCCCGAAGCAGACACCGTAGGTGAATTACCCACAGACCCCGATCGCCCCTCCAGCTAACTTTTTCGAGTCACCGGCTACCCCCAGGAGCTCGCCTCATGTTTTCAGCCACCTTTATTCGGCGACCGGTTCTCGCCACCGTTTGCTCGCTCCTGATTGTGTTAGTGGGGGCTGTGTCCGCAAGCCTGTTGCCGGTGGACTATTACCCTACGGTTTCCCCCCCCACCATTTCGGTGACCTCCAACTACACGGGGGCCAGTGCCGAGGTGGTGGAAACGGCCACCACCAATATTTTGGAGCGGGCCATTAATGGGACAGAGGGGATGCGCTACATTTCCTCCACCAGTTCCAGCGACGGCACCAGTCAGCTATTGGTGACATTCCAGCAGGGGCGCAATTTGGATGCGGCGGCGATCGACGTGCAGCGGCGCATCGAACAGGTGGAAAGCCAGTTGCCCGAGCAGGTGCTGCAAACGGGGGTGACGGTTGCGAAAGCCGATAACAGTGCGTTCGTGCAGTTTATTAATTTTTCGGCTCCCGGCGGCGAATACGATCGCCTCTTCATCAGCAATTACGCCGACCTGTTCGTGCGGGACGTGTTGCGCCGCATTGATGGCGTCAGTGACGTGCGCATCTTTGGCGAGCGTCGTTACGCCATGCGCATCTGGCTCGACCCCCTCGAGCTGGCCAGTCGCGGCTTGACGGCAGAGGATGTGGTGGAGGCGGTTGAAGACCAAAACGTGCAGGTGGCGGCAGGGGCAGTGGGTCAGTCTCCGTCCCCCGAAGAGCAACTGTTTCAATTCAGCGTGCGGGCGCGGGGACGCTTGCAAACCTCAGAAGAATTTGGCGATATCGTGCTCTTGACGGGGTCGGATGGCTCGTTGGTGCGGGTGCGGGATGTGGGTCGGGTGGAGTTGGGGGCACAGTCCTACGACACTGCCTTTACGGTGAATGGCAAGGAAGCGGTGGGGATGGGCATCACCAAGCTCAATTCCGCCAATACGTTGGCCGTCACCCAGCAAGTTCGGCAGACCATGGCGGAACTCGCCGATGATTTCCCCCCCGGCTTGACCTACCAAATTCCCTACGACACCTCGAAATTCGTCAATCAATCCATCCTCGAAATTATTTTCACCCTGCTGCAGGCCATCTTTTGGGTGGTGCTGGTCATCTTTGTGTTTTTACAAGAATGGCGAGCCAC